>CAJXSQ010000059.1 GCA_913061215.1 uncultured Synechococcus sp.
TGGTGGATGGCGAGTGCCTGCGCAGCGACATGCGCGGCCTGCTGGAGCAACTGCCGGAGCTGCAGGGGCGGGTGCTCAAGATGCGTTATGGCATCGGCGTTGAGGAGCCGATGAGCCTCAGCTCAATCGCCCGCTCCCTCGAGATGAGCCGCGACCGCGCCCGCAGCCTCGAGCGCCGCGCCCACGAGGAGCTGCGCCGCCTCTCACGCGAGATGGGGGCCTATCTGGCGGCCTGAGGGCGCGGGGCTTCAGAAGAACTGGTCAAAGTTGTCGAAGTCCACGGCGCTGAAGGTGCCGTTCTCCACCTGGCTCATCAGCCGCTCCAGCTGCACCCACAGCGCCCCAGCTGTGGCCAGCGACAGCAGCAGGGCCACGAGGAAGGCGGCACCGGCGGCGAAGCCGAAGATCTGCAGGCTGCCGCCGATGAACAGGGTGATGCCAAGAATGATGCCGGTGTAGCTGAGGTTGGTTTCGAAACAACCCAGCGGCAGCAGCGCCAGCCGGTCCTGTTTCCAGCCGTTCAGCTTGTCCTGCACCAGCCGCGCGAAGGTGAGGCCGCAGAGCACACCCATCGCCAGGCCCACACCCGCCAGTACATAAGGCGGCTGCAGGTAGGGGGCGAACTCCAGCAGGATCTCCTGGGCGTCGAGGTCGCCGTAATCGCCGCTGGCCATGTCCTGGGCGGCTTCGCTCAGGTTGATCGGGGCCAGGGACATCGCCGTGCGTTCAGGTGGCGCCGACCCTAAGCGGCCAGGGGGTTCAGCCGGGTGAGCAGCTGATCGCGCAGGCGCCGCGCCATCCGCTGTGGCGCGAAGGTGCGGCCCAGCAGCTCGAACAGGCCGCGCAGATCGTCGGTGTTGAGCCGGTCGTCGCGCACCAGGGTGAGCAGCAGCCGCTGCCGCAGGCTGCGGCCCTCCTGGCCCAGGAGCAGCTTCAGGCCGGCGCCGGCCACCGGCAGCAGCTCGGCCCCCACCACGCTGCTCTCATCGTTCTCCACCACCGCCAACAGGCTTTCGAGCCGCTGCAGCTGCAGTCGCCCTTCGCTGTCGAACAGCACCTCCAGCAGCTTCTCGCGCATCTCGGCGGTGTCGCCCGCCAGCAGGCGCCGGGCCACATAGGGGTAGGCCACGCGGATGATCCGGAAGCTCGGATCGAGCCGCAGGGCCAGGCCCTCCTGGCTCACCACCGCCCGGATGATCAGGGCGAAGCGGGCCGGCACCCGGAAGGGATAGGCATACATCAGCTCCGAGAAGCGATCGGTGATCGCCTTGAAGTTGAAGGAGCCCACGTTGTCGCCCAGGGCGCCGCCGAGCACCTCCTCCAGGGCCGGCACGATCGGGGCGAGGTCGGTGTTGGCGTTGAGGAAGCCCAGATCCACGAAATCCTGGGCCAGGGCCTGGAAATCGCGGTTGATCAGGTGCACCACCGCACCGGTGAGGGTGAGGCGATCGCTGTCGCTGATCGAATCCATCATCCCGAAATCCACATAGGCCAGATGGCCCAGGGCTCCGGTTCTGCCCGGCAGGGCAAACAGGTTGCCGGGGTGGGGATCGGCGTGGAAGTAGCCGAACTCCAGCAGTTGCTGCAGGCCGGAGATCACACCGGTGCGGATCAGCGAGGCCGGATCGAGCTGCTGGGCTTCGAGCTCCTGGCGCTGCTGCAGCTTGGTGCCGTTGATCCAGGTGGTGGTGATCACCCGTTGGGCCGAAAGGCTGCGGTCCACCCGCGGCACGATCACCGCCGGGTTGTTGGCGAACAGCCGCCCGAAGCGCTCGGCATTGTCGGCCTCGCGCCGGTAGTCGATCTCTTCAAACAGCGACCGCCCGAATTCATCGATGATCTCCCCCAGCCCGAAGCCCAGGTTCAGCGGCAGCAGCGGTGCCAGCGTCACCCCCAGCAGGCGGATCAGCACCATGTCGCGCCGCAGCTGCTCGGTGAGATTCGGCCGCTGCACCTTCACGGCCACCCAGGTGCCGCCCACGGGTTTGGCCCGGTACACCTGGCCCAGGCTGGCGGCCGCCACCGGATAGTCCGGGAACTCCTCGAACAGCTGCTCCACCGGCGCGCCCAGCTCCGCCTCGATCGTCTGCAGGGCGATGGCGTGGGGGAAGGGGGGCAGGCTGTCCTGCAGTTTGGTCAGCTCGTCGAGCCAGTCGCGCCGCACCAGATCGGGGCGGGTGGAGAGGGCCTGGCCGAGCTTGATGAAGCAGGGCCCCAGGCTGGTGAGCGTGGTGAAGATGCGCTTGCCCAGCCGCTGTTGCACCTTCGGGTCGCGGCTGCCGCTCTGGAGCACCAGCACGAGGGTGAGGCCGAGCAACTGGCTGAGCAGCACCACCAGCCGGCTGATCAACATCCAGGGGCGCAGCAGCAGCCAGCGCCGATCAGCCCTCGGGTCGTAGCGATGGGCGGGGCTGCTCAAGATCGATCCACCAACGGGGCAGGATTCAGACTCTAGAAAGACCGCCCGAGGCGCCATGGCTCTGCTGGAGCGTCTGAGGGCCCCGCGGCCGCCCCTGCCCCTGCATCTGCCCGCCCATGGCCGCGGCCGGGCGTTGGCCCCGGCCCTGCGTCGCCTGCTGCGCCAGCCGCCCGGCAGCTGGGACCTGCCGGAATTACCGGAGATCGGCGGGCCGCTGGAGAACGAGGGGGCCGTGGCGGAGGCTCAGGCGGTGGCGGCGGCCCGCCTGGGTGCCCGGCGCTGCTGGTTCGGTGTGAACGGCGCCAGCGGCCTGTTGCAGGCGGCCCTGCTCGCCCTGGCCGCACCGGGTGAGCGGGTGCTGCTGCCCCGCAATCTGCATCGCTCGCTGCTGCACGGCTGCGTGCTCGGCCAGCTGCGGCCGGTGCTGTTCGATCTGCCCTTCGATTCCGCCACGGGTCTCTGGCTGCCCCCCACGGCCGCCGATCTGGAGCGGCAGCTGGAGGCGGCCCTGGCCGCTGGTCCTCTGGCGGCCGTGGTGCTGGTGTCGCCCAGTTACCAGGGCCTCTGCGCCGATCTGCCCGCTCTGGTGGCAGCGGTCCATCGGCGCGGCCTGCCGGTGCTGCTCGATGAGGCCCACGGCGCCCACCTCGGCCTCGATCCCCGTCTGCCGCCCGCTGGCCTGGCCAGCGGCGCCGATCTGGTGGTGCAGTCGCTGCAGAAGGCCGCTGGCGGCCTGGCCCAGAGCGCGGTGCTGCTGCAGGGCGGATCGCCCGATCCCCAGCCAGCGGCGGAGCGGACTGCTGCGCTGGAGCGCTCCCTGCTCTGGCTGCAAACGTCCAGTCCCAGTGCCCTGCTGCTCGCCTCCTCGGCGGCTGCCCTCGAGCATCTGCACAGCGCCGCCGGCCGCCGCCAGCTGGAGCGGGCCCTCAGCCGCGGCGAGCGGCTGCGCCGCCAGCTGGAGCGAGCCGGATTGCCGCTGCTGGCCAATCAGGATCCCCTGCGCCTCTGCCTGCACACCGCGGCGATGGGGGTGAATGGCCTGGAGGCCGATGGCTGGCTGATGGAGCGGGGTGTGATTGCGGAACTGCCGGAGCCGGGCTGTCTCACCTTCTGCCTGGGCCTGAAGCCACCGCGGCGCCTGCTGCGGCTCTTGCCGCGGCGGTTGCTGCAGTTGCGGCAGGCCCTGGGCGCTGCACCGCTGCCCCCCTTCTCGCCGCCACCCCTGCCGCCGGTGGCCGAGCCGGAGCTGCCGCTGGGCCAGGCCTGGCGCGCCCCCCGCGAGCGGGTTCCCCTGACGGCGGCCGCCGGCCGCATCGCCGCCGAGCCGCTCTGTCCCTATCCGCCCGGCATTCCCCTGTTGATTCCCGGCGAGCGGATCGATGCCGGCCGCGCGGCCTGGCTCCTGCAGCAACAGCGCCTGTGGCCAGGCCAGATCGCTGATACGGTGAGCGTTGTGGCTGGGTGAGGGCGGATGGGCGCAGCTGGCGATGCCCCCTTCCAGTGGGACTTCGTGACGCCTGGGCTGCCCGATGCCGCCTTTGCCGACGCCCCGGGTTTCAGCCCCACGCCGATGGAGCAGCGGGTGATGCTGCTCTCGCATCTGCGGCCCCGCGCCGATTCGCTGGTGTGGGATGTGGGCGGCGGCACCGGGGCCCTGGCGCTGGAGATCGCCCGGTTGATGCCTGCCGGGCAGGTGCACACCCTGGAGCGCGATCCGGAGGCGATCGATCTGCTCAAACGCAACCGGGCCCGCTTCGGCATCGCCAATCTGCACATTCATGCCGGTGATGCGCCGGAGGGGCTGGAACAGCTGCCGCCCCATCCCGACCGGGTGCTGCTGGAGGTGGGCCGGCCGCTGCGCCAGGTGCTCGATCTGGTGTGGGCGGCGCTGGTGCCGGCCGGCCGCCTCGTGATCAGCACCGCCAGCCTGGAGGGCCTGGTGGATGCCACCGACACGCTCCGTCGTCTGGAAGCGCGCGATCTGCAGGTGGTGCAGGCCACGGTGCATCGCATGCAGCGGCGCGGCAGCCAGGCCAGGCTGGCGGCGGCGGAACCGCTGTTCCTGATCGCTGCCGAACGTCCTTGATGCCTGCCCCCCGCACCCGCACCTCCCCGCAGCGGCTGCTGAGCGGCTGGGCCGCCGGCGCCTTCGGGTTCGTGGTGGTGGTGCTCGGTGGCTGGTGGTTCACCCTGGCGCTCGGGGTGATGGTGCACCTCGGCTTGCTCGAGTATTTCCGCCTGGCCCGCTTCAAGGGCATCCGCCCCGCCAGCAAAACCACGCTGGTGCTGGTGCAGCTGCTGCTGATCACCACCCAGTGGGCCCATGGTGGCGACGCCCAGGGCATGGGCTTCTCCACCGATCTGGCGGCGGCGGTGCTTCCCCTCTCCGGTGCAGCGATCTGCGGCTGGCTGCTGCTGCAGCCGCTCACCGGCAGCATCGCCGATATCGCCTCCTCGATCTTCGCGCTCTTCTATCTGGGCTTTCTGCCCAGCTACTGGATCCGCCTGCGCGATCTCACCGATCCGGATCTGGCGCCGCGGCTGAGTGCCTGGTCGCAGAGCTGGCCGCACCTCAGCTCGGGCATGGTGCTGATGCTGATGGCCTGCTTCCTGATCGTGGCCACCGACATCGGCTCCTATGTGATCGGCCGCCGCTATGGCCGCCGGCCGCTCTCGCCGATCTCCCCGGGCAAAACCCTGGAGGGGGCCTTCGGTGGTGTGGGTTGCGCGGCCGTGCTGGGGGGCGTGTTTGCCGAGCTGCTCGGCTGGAACTGGGGCTGGGCCGTGGGGGCGCTGCTGGGGGTGGTGGTGGCTCTCTTCGCCCTGGTGGGCGATCTCACCGAATCGATGATGAAGCGCGATGCCGGCGTGAAGGACTCCGGTGATCTGCTGCCCGGCCACGGCGGCATCCTCGATCGGATCGACAGCTACCTGTTCACCCCGGCTGTGTTCTTCACGGTGGTGACGCTGCTGCTGCCCCTGATCCGTTAGGGCGACACGCGGGCGCTGCCGTGCAGCTGCAGCAGACCGCCGTCGAGGTTGGCCTCGCGGATGTCGATGTTGGGATCAGCCGGCAGGGCCACGCACTGGCCGCTGTCGCTGTTGCAGAGCTGCAGGCCACCGTCCTGGGCGCGGGGCACCGTGTCGCAGCTCATGGCCTGGGCCCGCAACACCAGCCGATCGCGCTCGATCGTGAGGCTCTGCAGTGGGGTGAGGCCGAGCAGGCCATCCGCCAGCTGATCCCCCAGGGGGCGCCAGGCCGGTGTGCTCAGGGAGCGGCTCAGGCCGGGGCCGGAGAAGGCGGCGTATCCCTCGATCCGGAAGGGGTGATCCAGCTGCAGCGAGCGCCCCTTGAGCAGCTTGCCCAGCTGCACCTGAATCGCATCGCTGCGCAGCTCCACCATCTCGATCTCCAGCCCGCTGAACACCACGCGCCGGGCCACCAGGCTCACCCCCTCCAGCCGGCCGCGCAGCAACGCCAGGCTGGAGCCGTGCAGTTGCAGCTCCAGGCTCTCCACCGCGTCGCACTGCTGGCGGATCCAGAACTGCAGCCCACTGGCCAGCAGTTGCAACACGGGGCTGGAGCGTTGGGTCTCGCTGCCTTCAGCCATGCCAGATGCGCGCCACGGTGTCGGGCTGGTCGATGTGGGGCAGGTGCCCGCAGCACTCCAGCTCGGTGATCCGCTCTCCTAACAGAGCCTGGGCTGCCCGCTTCTGCGGTGGCCGCAGGATGCGGTCGTCGCGGCCCCAGAGCACCTGGATCGGCTGCGGCGGGAGCGGTTCACCGCAGCCGGCGAAGCCGCCGCTGCGGGCGAAGGCCGCCAGGGCGCCGGCCCAGTTGGGGCAGGCCAGGTGCAGCGAGGCGATCTCCAGCTCGGCCGGGCCCACATCCCGATCCGGCTGGGCAAAGGCCGAGCGGCAGAGGCCGCGGCGGATCGCCGGCAGGCCCAGAAAGCTGGCGCCGAGGCGATCCAGCAGCGGTGGCACGGGCATGGGCCTGCCGGTGAGGCCAGCGGGGGCGAGCAACAGCAAGCGCTCGATCCGCTCCGGGTGACGCCGGGCCAGTTCAACGGCCACCGAGCCCCCCATGGAGGCTCCGATCACCCCCACACGCTCAGCGCCGCTGCGCTGCAGCACCGCCTCGAGCACCAGCGCCAGGTGATCGAGCACGGCCTCAGGCCCGTAGCGGCCGTTCAGCGGCCTTGGGCAGAAGCCGAAGCCGTGCAGATCCGGGATGAACAGCTGATGCTCCCTGGCCAGCCGCGGTGCCAGCCGCCGGTATTCCAGATGGGAGCTGTCGAAGCCGTGCAGCGCCAGCACGGGCGGGCCCTCGCCCACCACCGCCACCGGCCAGGGCTCAGAGCCCTGGCCGGGCAACTCCCACCACTGCACGGAGGCGGCCAGATCGCGGCCGGCCGGATCCAGCAACGCCGTGGCAGCGCGGCGCAGCAGCTGCTGCGGGCTGGTGGGCGGCTGGCTGCGTGGGTTCGTTTCCCCCATCCCGCCTCAGCCCTGCGGCGGCGCCAGCAGCGCCTCACTGCTGGTGGTGGTGCTCACCAGCGCGGCCAGCAGATCGCTGGGTTCCACGGGGAAGGGCAGGTGGTGCAGATCGGAGCCGCTGCGGCAGGCGAAGGCCGCCACCTGCTGCAGTTCGTTCAGGCTGGCGCCCGCCAGGCCCAGATCCGCCAGGCTCACCGGCAGGCCCAGCTCCTGGAACAGGGGAAGCAGCTGGCGGCGGGCCTGGCCGGCCAGCCGGTTGCCGCCGATCACCTCCTCGAGGCGCAGCTGCACGAGGATGCCGAAACCCACCTTCTCCCCATGCAGCTGACCGTGGCTGGCGGCCAGCTGGGTGAGGCCGTTGTGCACGGCATGGGCCGCCACCGTGCGGCAGCGGGCCCCGCCGATGCCGCCGATCAGTCCGGCCGTGAGTCCGCAGGCTTCCGCCACGCGCACCCAGGCCGCACCACCCGGGTTGGCGATCGCCTCACCCGCCTCGAGCAGCAGCTGATCCCGCAGCACCCGGGCCATCTGCACCGCTTGCTGCACCAGCCCATCGCTGCTGGCACCGCTGCTCACCGAGGCCTCGTACCACTTGGCCATGGCATCGGCGATGCCGCTGGCCAGGGTGCGCACCGGAGCCTGCCGCACCAGGGCGTGGTCGAACACCAGCAGATCGGGGCAGCGCTTGAGGGCCACATCACCCTCAAAGGCCCCCTCGGGTGAATAGATGTTGGCCAGGGCTGTCCAGCCCGCGCAGGTGGCGGCACTGCCTGGCACGGTGATGCAGGCCAGGTCGTGGCGGTCGGCCAGGAGTTTGCCGGCATCGAGCACCTTGCCGCCCCCCACGGCCAGCACCGCATCGTTGCCCGCACGGCCCAGAGCATCGCTGAGCCGTTGCAGGTCGGCCTCACAGCAGTCGTGCTCGAGCTCGGCGCTCACGGGGGCAAGGCCCTGCTGGCGCAGATCCGCGGCCAGGCTCTCGCGCAGCGGCCGCGTGCAGGCGCTGCGCCCCAGCAACAGGGGCCGGCGACACAGCCCCGCGATCATCGGCAGGGCCTCCCGCCAGGCACCCTCGCCCCGCAGCACCACCGCCGGCGCGATGGCGTGGCTCTGGGTTGCGGGTTGCTGGATTTCGGTGGCCACGCTCAGCCCAATTGCCAAGAAGCCAGTGTAGAAGTGGCGGGCGCTGCGGCCCCGCTGGCCCTGCGATCAGCCATGTCCTCTCCTCTTCCCTCCGACCCGGGCCTGGCGGCCTTCGGTTCGAGCCTCACGGCGATCACCCTGGCGGAGCTGGGCGACAAGACCTTCTTCATGGCCCTGATCCTGGCGGTGCGCCACAGCGCCCGCCTGGTGTTCGTCGGTGCTTTCGCCGCGCTGGCGGCGGTCACGCTGCTGTCGCTGGGCGTGGGCTATGGCCTGCGGGAACTGCTGCCCCAGAGCCTGGTGCCCTGGCTGGCGGCGGTGCTGTTCCTGGGGTTCGGCGTCAAGCTGCTGATCGATGCTCAGGCTCTGGGGGGCGACGCGGCCGAGGAGGAAGCGGAAGAGGCCGAGGAGGCGGTGAACGCCGCCGAGCGTCGCCAGGCTGATGGGGGTGCCTGGGGTGTGATCTGGGAGGCGTTCACGCTGGTGTTTGTGGCGGAGCTCGGGGATCGCACCCAGTTCGCCACGATCGTGCTGGCCACCGCGCCGGCGCAGGTGTTCAGCTTCGCTGGTCTGCTGGCCGGCACCCTGGCCGGCCACGCCCTGGTCACCTGGCTGGCGGTGGGTGCCGGCAAGTGGATCGGCGGCCGGGTGGATGAGCAGCTGCTCTATCGCCTCAGTGGCGGCCTGTTTCTGGCCTTCGGTCTGGTGTCGCTCGTTCAGGCGATCGGTTCGGTCGGCAGTCCCTGATTCTTCGGCTTTCCCTCCGTCTCTCGGCACCCTCTTGGCGTCAGATTGAGGGCAGACGCGGGAGCGAGGCATGGCCAGGCGGGGATGGCGAACGCGACTGGCCGACACCCTGATCCGCTGGGGTGCGGCGTTGAAACCCGTGCAGCCACTGCCGCCGGCGCCAACGCGCCGTGCGCTGCCGGCGGAGCCCCGTCAGCCGGCGACCCTGAGTCAGCTCCCCGGCGTGAGGCCGCCGCTGTCGATCGAGAAGGCTGTGCGCAACCGCGATCTCACGGTGCTCAAGCGCGAGGCCTGCGATGCCCTGGCCGCCCTGGCGGCGGCCCATGCCCTGGTCACCTCCGCCCGGCTTGGCCAGATCCAATCGCTGCGCCTGGATGTGGAGCGCGGCGAGCTGGAGGAGCAGGAGCTGGCGGATCTCGCCGGCGACTACCAGGCCTGGCAGAACGATCAGGTGCGCCTGTTTGATGCGTTGGCGCTGGTGCTGGGCATGGCGGTACCGGAGGGCCGCGCCTTCGATCAGATCGATGCTGAGATGAACGAAGCGGCGGAAGCTCACCTGAACGCCCTGGCGGCGGAATACCAGCGCCGTTTGCTCAGCGATCAGTTCGAGGCCGGGCAGAAGGAGGGATAGACCGTATGGTGACCCCTGATCTGTTGCTTTCAGTCAGGGGGGTCATCGATGGGCATCCGCATCGGCATCAACGGTTTCGGTCGCATCGGTCGCCTCGCCTTCCGCCGTGCCGTGAGCCTGCCGGATGTGGAGGTTGTTGGTATCAACGACCTGATTGATGTGGAGTACCTGGCTTACATGCTCCGCTACGACTCCACCCACGGGCGCTTCCAGGGGGATGTGCGGGTGGAGAACGGCCAGCTCGTGGTGAACGGCAAGGCCATCCGCATCACCGCTGAGCGCGATCCGGGCAACCTCAACTGGGGCGCGGTGGGTGCCGAGTATGTGCTGGAGAGCACCGGCTTCTTCCTCACCGATGCAGCGGCGCGCGCCCACATCAACGCCGGCGCCAAGCGCGTGGTGATGAGCGCCCCCTCCAAGGACGACACCCCGATCTTTGTGATGGGTGTGAACCACAAGAGCTACGCCGGCCAGCAGATCGTCTCCAACGCCAGCTGCACCACCAACTGCCTGGCCCCGATGGCCAAGGTGCTGCACGACAACTTCGGCATCGAAAGCGGTCTGATGACCACGGTGCATGCCACCACCGCCACGCAGAAAACCGTGGATGGTCCTTCGGTGAAGGATTGGCGCGGTGGCCGCGGCGCCGGCCAGAACATCATCCCCAGCTCCACCGGTGCCGCCAAGGCCGTGGGCCGCGTGATCCCGGAGCTCAACGGCAAGCTCACCGGCATGGCCTTCCGGGTGCCCACGCCCGATGTGTCGGTGGTGGACCTCACGGTGAACCTGGCCAAACCCACCAGCTATGAGCAGGTGAAGGCCGCGATGAAGGCCGCCTCGGAAGGGGAGCTCGCCGGGATCCTGGGCTACACCGAGGACGACGTGGTGTCGAACGACTTCCTGGGCGAGAGCTGCACCTCGGTGTTCGATGCCGGTGCCGGCATCGCCCTCACCGACACCTTCATGAAGCTGGTGTCCTGGTACGACAACGAGTGGGGCTACAGCTGCAAATGCATCGATCTGATGCGGCATATGGCCAGCGTGGCCTGAAGCACCGGGGGGAAACCCCCGGTTTTTTGTTGGCACGCGCCGGCGCCGGCGCTAAGGCTGAAGCAGTTGGCGCCGGCGTGATGGAGGAGCAACCGATCACCCCCCACGCGGTGCCCGTGTTCGATGCCGAGGGCAACCTCACCTACATCGGCGACGACGGCCGGCGCTACGTGGTGGGGCCCCTGCCAGAGCTCGATGAGGCCAACGTGGATCAGGTGATGCAGCGGCTGCTCGCAGGCCAGGCCCTGTTCGCGGAGCTGGAAACCCTCTGCGCCCAGTGGCTGGATCGGGTCTGCGGTCCTGATCTGAGCCGCTCCGCCGCCCTCGCTCTGCTCCTCTCCAGCCTGGAGATGGCCCTGGATCCCGGGGACGAGGACGATCCCCCGCTGTAGGGGTTGACACG
>CAJXSQ010000060.1 GCA_913061215.1 uncultured Synechococcus sp.
CTCCGACGGCACCTTCCGCAGCTCACCCCGCGGCTGGTTCACCTTCGGCCACGCCTGCTTCGCCCTGCTCTTCTTCTTCGGTCACATCTGGCACGGTGCCCGCACCCTCTACCGCGATGTGTTCGCCGGTATCGACCCCGATCTGGGCGAACAGGTGGAGTTCGGTCTGTTCCAGAAACTGGGCGACCGTTCCACCCGCCGTCTGCCGGAGGGCTACGTGCCCCCCGCCGGCACCACCCTCAGCTGATCGCCAGGAGGTTCATCCATGGAAAGCTTCGCTTACATCCTGATCCTGGCGCTGGCGATCTCCACCCTGTTCTTCGCCATCGCCTTCCGCGATCCCCCGAAGATCGGCAAGTGATCCCGCTCCGCCAGGAGTGTCTGCAACCCCCGCTTCGGCGGGGGTTTTTTCATGTCATGGCGGCCGGGCGGGCACCCTGCAGAGCTCGAGTCTCACGCTTTGAAGCCACTTCCCGGGCATCGCCATCGAAAATCCTTGTTGGGGCCTCCCTTCTCAATGGGGCCAAAGCTGTCTACACTTGCTTCACACTTCCGGCGGACTTTCGGGCCATGCAGTGCCCCTCGTGCCAGCACACCGACAGCCGCGTTCTTGAATCGCGCTCCGCCGATTCGGGGCGCAGTGTTCGCCGCCGGCGCGAATGTCTGCATTGCGAATTCCGTTTCACCACCTATGAACGGGTGGAAACCGTGCCGATCACGGTGGTGAAGCGCAACGGTGCCCGCGAGGCGTTCAACCGCGGCAAGCTGCTGCATGGTTTGCTGCGGGCCTGCGAGAAAACAGGCCTCGAACCGAGCCGGCTGGAAACCGTGGTGGATGAGCTGGAGCTGCAGCTGCAGGGTCGCAGCGGCCGCGAGGTGAGCAGCAGCGAGATCGGCGAACTGGCGTTGCAGCAGTTGGCCGGCATGAGCGATGTGGCCTATGTGCGCTTCGCCTCGGTGTACCGCCAGTTCCAGAGCGTCAGCGATTTCGTGGCCACCCTGGAGGGCTTGAACCGCCGCACGCAGGGCTCGCGCCTCGTGGCGGTGGGCTGAGTTCGGCGAGCTGAGTTCTTCGGTGCCGCTTTGTATAGTGAGAGATTCCCCTGCGCCCGTTGGCGGGCGGCGACAGGGGTCCTCTCGTACTGCCTCAGGCAGGCCGCCGACTCCCCATGACCGTGACCCCTTCCGATCTCACTGCCAGCGAGCAGGAGCTCGCTGTGGATCAAGACGCAGCCCAGGACTCCGCCGCTGACGTGGCTGCTGAGTTCGATCTCGGCATTCCGGAAGAGGTGCCCAGCGCCGACGATTCCGACAGCCGCGCGGCCGTGCGCGACTTCGACTCCGTGGGCTTCACGGTGGACGAGTTCGCTGCTCTGCTGAGCAAGTACGACTACAACTTCAAGCCCGGCGACGTGGTGAAGGGCACCGTGTTCGCCATCGAGCCCAAGGGCGCGATGATCGACATCGGCGCCAAGACCGCCGCCTTCATGCCGATGCAGGAGGTGTCGATCAACCGGGTGGAGGGCATCGGCGATGTGCTCGAGCCCGGCGAGGAGCGTGAGTTCTTCATCCTCAGCGAAGAGAACGAGGACGGCCAGCTCACCCTCTCGATCCGCCGCATCGAATACCAGCGTGCCTGGGAGCGGGTGCGTCAGCTGCAGAAGGAAGACGCCACCATCTACAGCGAAGTGTTCGCCACCAACCGCGGTGGTGCCCTGGTGCGGGTGGAAGGTCTGCGCGGCTTCATCCCCGGCAGCCACATCAGCACCCGCAAGCCCAAGGAAGAGCTCGTTGCCGACTTCCTGCCCCTCAAGTTCCTGGAGGTGGACGAAGAGCGCAACCGCCTGGTGCTCAGCCATCGCCGCGCCCTGGTGGAGCGCAAGATGAACCGCCTGGAAGTGGGCGAAGTGGTGATCGGTACCGTCCGCGGCATCAAGCCCTACGGCGCCTTCATCGACATCGGTGGTGTCAGCGGCCTGCTGCACATCTCCGAGATCAGCCACGAGCACATCGAGACACCCCACACGGTGCTCAATGTGAACGATCAGATGAAGGTGATGATCATCGATCTCGACGCCGAGCGTGGTCGGATCTCGCTGTCCACCAAGGCTCTCGAGCCCGAGCCGGGCGACATGCTCACCGATCCCCAGAAGGTGTTCGAGAAGGCCGAGGAGATGGCCGCCCGCTACAAGCAGATGCTGCTGGAGCAGGCCGAGGATCACGAACCGATGGGCGTCACCCTCGACTGATTCACCATGGTGTGCCTGCAACTGCGCGGCACGGTTCTCGGAGATGTGGATGCGGTGCTGTTCGACAAGGACGGCACCCTCAGCATCAGCGAACCCCAGCTGATCACCCTGGCCGAGGCCAGGGTTTTTCTATGCCTGGAGCGTGCCGCTGACGTGCTGGCGCCCGAGCGCCTGTCTGAGCTGAGGCTCCTGCTGGAGCTGGCCTATGGCCTGCGCAGCGGTGCCATCTGCCCTGCCGGGATCACCGCCGTGGCCAGCCGTGATCACAACCTGATCGCCACAGCCACCGCCCTGGTGCAGGTGGGGCTGGGCTGGCCGGAAGCGCTCGCCCTCAGCGAGGAGGTGTTCGCCCTGGCCGATCAGCGCGATGCCCGGCGGGCTGCGGATCAGGCTGCTCCCACCAGCGCTGTCACGGCCGGACTGCGCACCTGGCTGGAGCAGCTCCAGGCAGCTGGCGTGGCCTGCGCTGTGATCAGCAACGACGACATGGCCGGCATCGAGCATTTTCTGGCCAGCCATCAGCTCGAGCGCTATTTCACCGGGTTGTGGAGTGCGGAGCATCGGCCGCGTAAACCCGATCCCGCCGCCGTGCATGGCCTCTGCGCCGAACTCGGCGTGGATCCCGGCCGCTGTGCGCTGATCGGTGATGCCAACAGCGATCTGCGCATGGCGGTGGCTGCGGGTATCCCCCATCCCCTGGCGTTGGGGTACACCGCCGCCTGGAGCACGCCGCCGCCCCTGGCGGAACCGCATCCACGGGTGCATCACTGGCATGAGCTCAGCCTGATCTGAGAGCACAGCCCTAGGGTGGTGAGCTACTTGCCACCCCATTGAGCGAATGAGCAGCACCGCCGGGGCGCCGCAGCGCTATGTGTTCACCTCGGAATCGGTGACCGAGGGGCACCCCGACAAGATCTGTGACCAGGTGAGCGACGCGGTGCTTGATGCGCTGCTGGCCCAGGATCCCGCCTCGCGGGTGGCCTGCGAAACCGTGGTGAACACAGGGCTCTGCCTGATCACCGGCGAAGTGACCACCACCGCCCGCGTTGATTTCAACACCCTGGTGCGGGGTGTGATCGAGCAGATCGGCTACAACGGCGCCCGCGCCGGCGGCTTCGATGCCCACAGCTGCGCCGTGCTGGTGGCCCTGGATCAGCAGTCGCCCGATATCGCCCAGGGTGTGGACGAGGCCGACGACCATGCCGGTGATCCCCTGGATCTGGTGGGTGCCGGCGATCAGGGCATCATGTTCGGCTACGCCTGCGATGAAACGCCGGAGCTGATGCCGCTGCCGATCAGCCTGGCGCACCGCCTGGCCCGGCGTCTCTCCGAGGTGCGCCACAACGGCACGCTCGGCTACCTGCTGCCTGACGGCAAAACCCAGGTGAGCGTGGTGTACGAGAACGATCGGCCCGTGGCGATCGACACGATCCTGATCTCCACGCAACACACGGCCGAGATCGACGGCGTGTCTGAAGAGAAGGCCCTGCGCGAGCGCATCGCCGCCGACCTCTGGCTGCATGTGGTGGAGCCCGCCACGGCGGACCTGGCCCTCAAGCCTGCCAAGGACAGCACCCGCTTCCTGGTGAATCCCACCGGCAAGTTTGTGGTGGGTGGTCCCCAGGGCGATGCCGGCCTCACCGGCCGCAAGATCATCGTGGACACCTACGGCGGCTATGCCCGCCATGGCGGTGGCGCCTTCTCCGGCAAGGACCCCACCAAGGTGGACCGCTCCGCCGCCTATGCCGCCCGCTATGTGGCCAAGGCCCTGGTGGCGGCCGGCCTGGCGCGCAAGGCCGAGGTGCAGCTCAGCTATGCCATCGGTGTGGCCAAGCCGGTGAGCATCCTGGTGGAGAGCTTCGGCACCGGTGCCGTGAGCAACGCCGATCTCACCGCTCTGGTGCAGGAGCACTTCGATCTGCGCCCGGGCGCCATCATCGAAACCTTCGGCCTGCGCCAGCTGCCCCAGCAGCGCGGCGGCCGTTTCTATCAGGACGTGGCGGCCTACGGCCACTTCGGCCGCGCCGACCTCAACCTCCCCTGGGAGAACGTGGAGGCGATCGCCGCCACGCTCAAGCAGGCCACCGCTGGTCGCGTTGCCGTCTGACGACGCACTGGGCCTGGGCGTCGACCTGGGCAGCAGCGGTCTCCGCCTGGCACTGATCGATCAACACGGCCAGTGCCGGGCCGAGCTTGCCTCCGATTACCCCGCGCCGTTCGAGGATCCCTGCGGTTGGCGCGAGGGTCTGCGGGCGCTCTGCGCGCAACTGCCGCCGCCATTGCGGGCGGCGGTGGTGGCCGTGGCCGTGGATGGCACCTCCGGCACCCTGGCGCTCTGCCGGCCCGATGGAGGCCTGGCCCCCGGGGCTCTGGCCCAGGCCTTGCCGTATCACCTGGCCTGCCCTGAGCAGGCGGAAGCGGCGGCGGCGCTTGCCGGTGCGGCGGCGGGATCTCCCGCGGCCAGTGCCAGCGGCAGCCTCGCCCGGGCCCTGCGCCTGCTGGCTGCCGCGGAAGCCTGCGGCGAGCCGGGGCCCTGGTTGCTGCGCCATCAGGCCGACTGGCTGATGGGCTGGCTGCTCGGCGACTGGCGCTGGGGGGAGGAGGGCAACAATCTGCGGCTGGGCTGGGATCCGGCCACGGGCGGCTGGCTGGGTGCGATCGCTGCGCAACCCTGGAGCGACGCCCTGCCCCAGATCGCGGCCTCCGGTTCCTCGCTGGGGTGCCTCGCGCCTGCTGTGGCGGCCGATCTCGGCCTGCCGCCGGCCTGCCGGGTGGTGGCAGGCAGCACCGATGCCAGTGCCGGGGTGCTGGCGGCCGACCCCCAGCCCGGCGACGGCGTCACCGTGCTGGGCACCACGCTGGTGCTGAAGCAGTTCAGCCCGGTGCCCCTGCGGGGGCCGGGAATCAGCTGCCAGCGGGTGGCTGGGCAGTGGCTGGTGGGCGGTGCGTCCAACGCCGGTGGCGCTGTGCTGCGGCGTTTCTTCAGCGATCCGCAGCTGGCGGAGCTCAGCCGCCAGATCGATCCGCGTCGCCCTTCAGGGCTGGCGTTGCGGCCCCTGCCGCGGCCCGGGGAGCGCTTCCCGGTGGATGATCCGCGGCTGGAGCCGGTGCTGGAGCCACGGCCGGTGAGCGATGCCCTCTATCTCCAGGCGCTGCTGGAGGGGTTGGCGGCGATCGAGCAGCAGGGGTGGCAGCGCCTGCGGCAGCTCGGGGCGCCGCCGCTGCAGCGGGTGATCAGCCTGGGCGGCGGCGCTCGCAATCCCCAGTGGCGCGCCATCCGCCAGCGGCTGTTGCAGGTGCCTGTCCTGAACAGGCCCCAGTGCACGGCGGCACAGGGCATGGCCAGACTGGCCCTCTCCGCTGTGGCTGCCCGATGAACTCCCGCCTGCGCGATTGGTTGGCCATGGGGCTGTTCGTGCTGCTCGCCGGCTACGTGGGCTTCGCCGGCCTGCGGCTGGCGCTGCTGCTCTGGCAGCGCTTCGGCGCTGCCTGAAGTTCGGCTGCAGAATCGCTGCCAGCTGTTCTGCTTCCCCATGGCCGCCGATCCCCTCACGTCTGCCGTCAGCGATCGGATCTGCAAGCACATGAACGCCGATCACGCCGAGGCGGTGCTGGCCTATGCCCGCCACTACGGCGGCGTGGCCGATCCACAGCAGGCGCGCATGGTGGCCGTGCGGCCCGAGGCGATGGAGCTGGACGTGGATGGAGCCACCGTGCAGGTGGCCTTTGATCACACCCTCAGCGACAGCGAGGATGCCCACCGCACCCTGGTGGCGATGCTGCGGGCCATGCCGCAGGCCTGAGGCGCTCCGCCGGGGGAATGCTCAGGGCAGCGATGCCGTTCCGGCGATGTGGCACACCCTGTTGCGCGATGCCCTCGATTGCATCAGCTCGCCCCGATGCCCCCGCTGCGGTGGTGATGGCCCAGCGCGTGGCTCGGGCTTCTGTGCGGCGTGCCTGGAGGCGCTTGCCCTGCCCGAGGGCGGTGTGCAGGGTGATACACCGCTGCTGTGGTGTGCCGTTGCTCCCTACCGGGGAGCGTTGCGCAGCCTGCTGCTGCATCAGCGGCCGCTGCCGCAGCCTGCGGTGATCACAGCGCTGGCGGCCCTGTTGCACCGCTGCAGCGCCACGGTGCTGCCCGGGGCGCTGCTGCTGCCGATCCCCAGCTGGAAGCGCAACGGCAACCCCCTGCCCCTGTTGCTGGCGCAGGCGCTCCAGCAGGCCGCAGGCCCCACGGCCACCCTGGCGCCGCAGCTGCTGCAGCGCACGCGTCCCACCGTGGGGCAGCACCACCTCGGCCGTGCGTTGCGGCTCTGCAATCTGCGCCAGGCCTTCGCCGCCCCACCACCGCAGGGCCCTGGCCTGGCCTGGCATCGGCGGCGGCGGCCGCTCTGGCTCGTGGACGACATCCTCACCACCGGCTCCACGGCCCTGGCGGCGGCCGAGGCGCTGCAGGGGGCCGGCTGGGCTGTGCAGGGGGTGCTCGCCATCGCGCGCACCCCGCTGTGATCTAAGATCCCGGGGTCGCCAAGGCGACGGGCCGGGATAGCTCAGTTGGTAGAGCAGGCGATTGAAAATCGCCGTGTCCCCAGTTCAAATCTGGGTCCTGGCATCACAAGCACTGCGCGGGTGCAGTTCGCATCATGCCCTTGCCCATACCGGACAGACCGGGTCAGCTGTTCGATAACGCCGACAGCTTCGCCATGGTGTTCGACGACGCCTGGCGCAAGCTCCTGCAGCAGGCGGATGCTGCAGCCCTGGGCGCGGAGGAGCGCAAGCAGCGCGCACTCGATGCCTGCGCCGATCACCCCTTCATGCTGAGCAGCCCGTCCATGGCTGCCCAGGTGGCTGAGTTCCGCATCCGTCTGCTGGGGCTCTGAGCTGCTCCCCATAGGATCCGGCCATCCCCCGCCCCCAGCGATGTCCAGCCCCCTCGCTCGCCTGCTGCACCAGCTGAGTGCCGGTTTCAGCAATCAGCAGCAGGCCTTCGACAACCCGCCCCTCTATGCCCACATCCTGGTGAAGTTCCGGCCGTTGCCGCAGCTGGAGCCGGGTTCGCTGCTGCTGGATCAGTCGTATGCCATCAATCCCGCCGCCCCTTACCGGCTGCGGGTGCTGCGGGCGGAGCAGCGGGGCTCCGAGCTGCTCATCACCAACCAGGCGATCGCCGATGAGCAGCGCTTCTGGGGCGCGGTGGACGACGCCCAGAAGCGGGCACAGATCACCGCCGCCGATCTGAAGCCCCTGGAGGGCTGTGCCTATGTGGTGCGTGAAACCGCCGATGGCTTCATCGGCGAGGTGGAGCCCGGCTGCCGCTGCATGGTGGAGCGCAAGGGTGCCCTCTCCTATCTGGTGAGCAGCTTTGAGTTGAGCGGCCGCGGCATGCGCACGATTGATCGCGGCCACGATCCGCAGACCCACGAACAGCTCTGGGGGTCGTTGGCGGGGCCGTTTGAATTCGAGCGCACCGATGATTACAGCCACGAGCTGCCGGCTCACTGGCTCACGCTCTGAGGCTGCAGCTTGGTGAAGCTGTGTGAGGGCTGAGCGTTTCCGGAGTTGCAGGCCGGACGCCATCATTAACTTCGGCCGTGGTTTTCTTCCCTGCCATGGCCCTTCCCCTGCTGGCCACCCGGCCGCTCGCCCAGAACGCGCGGGTGAACAATTTCACCATCGGCACCGATGAAGCTCCACGCACACAGGTGGATGTGGAGGAGCAGATCGAGCGCGCCTACCGCCAGATCTTCTTCCACGCCTTCAAGGTGGATCGCGAGCCGATGCTCGAGATGCAGTTCCGCAATGGCGACCTCACAGCCCGCGATTTCGTGCGCGGCCTGCTGCTGTCGCGCAAGTTCCGCGAAGGCTTCTATCGCTGCAACAGCAATTACCGGGTTGTGGAGCAGATCGTGGGCCGTGTTCTCGGCCGTGATGTGCACGGCGATGAGGAGCGGATCGCCTGGTCGATCGTGATCGCCGATCAAGGATTGGAGGGCTTTGTGGATGCCCTGCTCAGCTCACCGGAGTACATGGAGAACTTCGGCCTGGAAACGGTGCCTTACCAGCGCTCGCGGGTTCTGGTTGGCCATGCCCGCCCCCAGCTGCCCTTCAACCAGAAGGCACCCCGCTACAGCGCCTACTGGCGTGACATGAGCGCCCGCCGTGCGCCCGCGAGCCCCTTTGCCGGGGGTGGTGCCCAGTTCAGCGGTGGCCAGATGTCGAGCACCTGGGTGGGCGGTCAGCCGCCGCAGCTGGCGCAGACGATCTGGCTCGCCGCCGCGGCGATCGGTGGTCTGGAGGTGCTGCGCGTGCTGCTGAGTTCGGCCGCGGCGATGCTCAGCACCGGCGCGGCCGGCTGAGTCAGGCGCTGAGTTCGTCCATGAAGGGCTGTTCCTCTTCCTCCGGGAAGGGGTTCAGCTCGGCTTCTGCTTCTTCCGGCGCTTCCGCCTCGGCTTCCCCCTGCAGGGGCAGCGGATGCACCGTGGCCATGGCTGGCGCGGTCACGGCAGGTTGTTCGTTGAGCAGCTCCTCCAGCCGGGCGATGCGCTCCTCGGTGGCCGCCAGCATGTCGGCGGTGTCGCCGGCTTCGCCGGAGCCGCTGCTCTGGATCAGCCCCTGCAGCTGTGCTTCCAGGCCACTGAGACGCTCCTCCAGTTCGAGCAGGCGCAGGGTGAGCGTTTCACCCACCAGGCTGAGGGCCTGCAGCTGTTCGCTGAGCCGCAGGTGCAGGCTCGGCCCATCGCCGGTTGTTACGGATCCAGGGGCGGGGGATGCGCTGGCGGACATGCCTGTGGCCGAAAGGTTTTGGCCGGATCGTACCGGCGCTGACGGGAGCTGCCAGGCCTGCGATTTGTAACGTTTCTGAAAGCCTCCGGAGGATGTGAAATGGCACCCATAAGATCCGGCTCTGGCACCAACTGCGCTGGTTGCCGTCCGGCACGCCCCGGCAAGCCCTGTCAAGCAAGCCTCCCAAGCCCGCTTCCCGTAGCCCCATGACCCTCGCCAACGCTGCCTACCTGGGCATCGAGCGTTACGCCAACAACCGTGTCAACGAGAACTGGATGACCGGTTCCACCGATGACAAGGCGGCTCTCATCCGCGCTGTGTATCAGCAGGTGCTCGGCAATCAATACGTGATGGCCAGCGAGCGTCTGGAAGGTCCCGAGTCGCTGTTCAAGCGCGGTTACCTGAGCGTGCGTGAGTTTGTGCGTCAGGTGGCCAAGAGCGGTCTCTACCGCAAGCGCTTCTTCGAAAGCACCAATCCCTACCGCTTCATCGAGCTCAACTTCAAGCACCTGCTCGGCCGCGCTCCCCAGAACAAGGCGGAGATGCTGCACCACTTCACGATCCTGCAGGAGCAGGGCTACGACGCCGAGATCGATTCCTATCTCGACAGCGCTGAGTATCAGGAGCGCTTCGGTGAGGAGGCTGTTCCCTACCTGCACGGTTGGAACTACTCCGCTGGTCAGCAGGGCCTGCAGTTCTCCTACATGCTGCAGCTGGCCCGGGGCGCCGCAGCGTCGGTGAAGGGCGACATCACCAAGAACCAGTCCCGTCTCAACCCCTCGGTGCATGCCGAGCTGCCGGTGCCGGTGGTGAGCCCCAACGCCAAGGGCAATGTGTTCCGCAAGGTGGGCACCGATGGCGTCACCCGCCAGGGTGTGGGCGCCGGCGAAGAGGGCCGCACCTTCCGGGTGGAGATCACCGGTTTCAACAACTATCGCCTGCACAAGCGCAGCAACCGCGTGCGCTTCATTCCCTTCAGCAAGCTGCTGGAGTACCAGCAGCAGATCCACCGCGAAGGCGGCCGGATCGCCAGCATCACCCCGGTCAACTGACCGGATCCGTTCTCTCCTGTTTACCCCCCGTCGCTCCGATGAAGGTTTCTGCAGGCAACCGCGGCACCAGCTTCAGCAATGACCGCCAGGTGTCGTTCACGGTCACCGGTCTGGCCAACAACGACTACTCCCGCACCGCCGATGTGGTGATGAATGTGCCCTACACCCGCATGAACGAGACCATGCGTCTCGTGCAGCGCATGGGCGGCAAGATCACCGGCGTCAACGTCACCGGTGGTATCGACGCCGAGTGAGCGCCGTTTGAGCCTGCAACGCCAGGCCTGATCAGCTGCCCCCTCCACGAGGGGGCTTTTTTGTGGCCGTGCTGTGGCAACGGTCACCTGAGACCGGGCTTGGAGGCCTGTGCAACACATCTCTCATCTGCGAGATGCCCTGCACCGCAGCCGTTCTGGGGTCGCAGGTGACCATTTGTTAAGTGCTGCTGATGGGGGTGATCAGCTTGTCCAACAATGGCTGGGCCAAGCGGTGAGGCGGTCCTGGACCTGCTCCTCGGTTTGGCCCCCTCATCCCCTCTCCCCGACGCACGTCGAGAACAGGAGCTAATCAATGTTCG
>CAJXSQ010000061.1 GCA_913061215.1 uncultured Synechococcus sp.
TCCTCGATGATCTTGAACGGGAGCATGATCGGAGTCGGCTCCACGTAGTACTCGAAGTAGCGGAAGCCCTTACGGCTCAGACCGGCGTAGAAGTAAGCCAGAGACACCAACAGGGCCAGAGCAACCGTGGTGTTGATATCGGCGGTGGGAGCGCCCAGTTCACCGTTGGGAAGGTGGATCAGCTTCCAGGGCACCAGGGCACCGCCCCAGTTGCACACAAAGATGAACAGGAACAGGGTGCCGATGAACGGCAACCAATCGCGATAAGCCTTCTCACCGATCTGCTCGCGGGCGAGATCACGGATGTAATCCCACAGAAACTCGAGCAGGTTCTGCATGCCGCGCGGATCGCGCTCCATCTTGCGGCTGCCCACCAGCACAAAGGCAAGCAGGGCGCCGATCACCACCCAGGAGCTGAGGAACACCTGGCCGTGAATCTTGAGATTTCCCAGCTGCCAGTAGAGGTGCTGACCCACCTCCAGTTCGGCAAGGGGTAGGGCAAGTGGCAAGAAACCCATCGGGCTGTGCGTTCGGTGTCGCGGAGGCGACGGTTCAGGAGTCGAGCAGAACCTGAAGAATCAGGGCCGGCTTATAGAGCAGGAAGCCGAGCAGGGCCGGCAGCAGCTCCAGCTGGGGCAGGCGGGCAGAGGCCAGCACCAGCACCACGGGCACGAGCAGCTGTGTCTTGCCCACCTTCTTGGCCCCGTTGCCGAGCTTGCCAACGCTGCGAGCGAGAAGCCGCAGGTAGAGCAGACCGGCGAGGCCACCGACCAGCAGGGAGCCGGCGGTGTGAAGGTCGAAGACCAGAGCCGTGATCAGTGCCGCGATGGCGGACACGGACAGGGTGGCCAGGAGAAGGCGCTGCTGGAGCCGCAGGTAGTCGTCGGGGGGGGTTGAAGAAACCTCCACCGCAGACGGGGGATTCAGAGTTGGGGAAGCGTCTGCCGCCGGAGCCTCAGGACTGCCCTCACTGGCTTCTGCTCCTGCTGGAACATCGGCATCGTGGGGAAGCGGGGAGGTTGCCAGCAAAAGCTCCTGTGCTCTGAAAAGGCGCGCGGAATCTATCACGCAGAGGGCTGCTGCCCCGGCCGGAGCAGCAGCACCCGCTGCTGGAGCAGTTCCCTTGCCACAGCCGCGATCTCCGGCTCTGACCAGCCCAGGGGGAGCGCTCCCAGGCCGCAATCCGCCGGGGCCTGTTCCAGAGCCTGCAGCAGCTCCAGACCCCGGGGGCTGAGATCCAACGGCGCCATGTCCGAGTCGAGCAGAGCGGTGCCCGGCCAACCCCAGAGGCAGCGGTTGCGCTGGCCCCGTGCCGCGAGCAGGTCGCGGTCGTCGTCCCAGGACACGCGCTGCAGCGGCGGCTTGGCCAGGAAGAACTCGAAATGGCTGATGTCGGGGTCGAGATCCTCCACCAACTGCCACTGCTGCAGCGGCGGCAGCGCCCGGGCCCGCTCCAGCAATTCACCCTGCAGCAGCCGGGCCGGATCCCACACCTGCGGATTGGAGAAGCCTGCGAACTCCAGCTCGGCCGAGGCCACGAAGGCCATCAGCCGCTCGAGGTTGTAGCTGGTCTCCTGCGGATGCAGATACATATCCGCAAAGTTGGCATCGGCGGCGCAATCGATCGCCCAGCGCTGCTCATGGTGGCGGCGCAGGCGGTTGTGCTCGGGCAGCTCGGCGAACAGGGCACGCCCGAGGCGCAGACCCTCCTCACCGGTGCCCACGCCCATGGCTGTGAGCGCCCGCTGGGTGCGATGGATCTCCCAGCGCCCGCCATCGGCGTACAGAAACAGATGCAGCAGCGCCCCGGGCTTGAGCAGGTCGGCGAGGGCGCGCAGGCCGGCTTCGGGCTCGCGCAGATGGTGCAGCACCCCCACCGAATTGATGTAGTCGAACGGCCCTTCGCCCTGCAGCTCCAGCAGGCTGCGGTTCTCGATCCGCACCGAGGCCTGCTCCAGGCCACCGGAGCGGCGCAACCGCTCGCGGGCCACCTCCAGCGTGCCCGGGGAGATATCCACCGCCAGGATCTCGGCGCCGGGGTTGAGGTGGGCCAGATAGTCGGTGCTCACCCCGGTGCCACAGCCGGCATCGAGGATGCGCAGGCTTCCTGATGGGGGCAGGGCACCGGTGCAGGCGGCGGTGGCGGCGTCCACGCACCAGCGCCAGTTGTATCCGGGCGGCGGGCCGTCCTGCAGCGGATCGCCGGGATAGGGAAAGCGGTCGTAGAAGGCGCTCACCACGGGTGTGGCGGCATCGGCCGGGGCCTGGGTCATGGCGCAGGGGCTGCTCCGCAAGGGGGGAGCATTTCATGAACGAGGCCCCTGCGGCAGCGGCTGATCGGGCCGGCTGCAAACATTTGTTCATGGGCGGCCGGGAGGCCAGAGGGCCAGCCGTAACGTGCCTTGGCCCGGTTCGCTCTCCTCCATGACTGTGACCGCCAGCAGCGGCAGCAGCAGGGTTGCTCCTCAGCGTTACGACACCCTGCCGCTCTCCAGCGTCCGCGAGGCGGAACAGCAGGACCGCTTCCTCGATGGCGGGGAGCTGAACACCCTTGTCACGTTCTTCCAGAGCGGTCAGCTGCGCGTTGAGGCTGCACGGCGCCTCTCGGCCAACGCCGAGGCGATCGTGGCCCGCGCTGCCAACCGCATCTTCGCCGGCGGCACGCCGCTCTCCTACCTGGATGCGCCGCTGAACCCGGTGGACGCCAGCGGCGCCACTCCCCTGGCCACCGACCAGGCGGCTTTCCAACGCTCGGTGCAGACCTTCGCCGGCGCCAGCGGTGCCAGCAAGCGCGGCAATGCCCTCACCAGGCTGCTCGAGGGCGCCGGTGGCGACGCCGATGTGCGCGTGGTGCTGCCCACCGGTTTCAGCCCGATCTCGGTGGCCCGCTACGGCACCGAGCGGATGAAGAAGTCGATCCGCGACCTGGCCTGGTTCCTGCGCTACGTGGGCTATGCCGTGGTGGCCGGCGACCCCAGCATCCTGCGGGTGAACACCCGCGGCCTGCGCGATGTGCTGGAGAAGGGCTGCTCCCTGGCCGCCACCAACGTGGCTCTGCAGGAGATGCGCGCCGCCTCCGCCGAGCTGCTCAAGGATCTGCCGGAGGCACGCCAGCTGCTGATCGACAGCTTCAACGTGCTGCTCGAAGAGCTGGCTGTTCCCACGCCCTCGCCGCGTCAGCGCCTGGGCAGCCCCGAAAACCAGGGTCTGCAGCTGCCCGCCATCTACGCCCTTGCCGCCCAGGGCAAAGCGCAGCGCTTCAACATGAAGCCCGGCATGAGCGGCGCCCAGAAGGCTGAAGTGGTGCGCGCCGCCTACCGCCAGGTGTTCGAGCGCGACATCGCCAAGGCCTACAGCCAGATGCCCTGCCCGGTGGAAGCCACCCAGGTGCGCCAGGGCGACATCTCGATGCGCGAATTCATCCGCGCCCTCGGCCACAGCAAGGAATACCAGCAGCAGTTCTACGGCCGCTTCGTCAACAGCCGGGTGGTGGAGCTGGCGTTCCGCCACTTCCTCGGCCGCGGCATCAGCTCGCGCGAGGAGTTCACCCGCTACTTCGACATCGTGTCGGCCCAGGGCCTCAAGGGCCTGGTGGATGCTCTGGTGAACAGCATGGAGTACGCCCAGGTGTTCGGGGAGGAAACGGTTCCCTACCTGCGCGATCTCGGTGAGGAAGCCCAGGAGAGCGCCGGCTGGGGCTCCAACCGCAAGCTGTTCCGCTTCAGCGCGCCGTTCGAGGGTGCTCCGCAGTACGTCACCCTCTACGCCAGCTACCGCCAGCCCTACGCCGATCAGCACCCCTACGGCGGTGGCAATGATCCGCTGGGTCTGAATTACGGCGCCATCTTCCCCTCGGGCACCGCCAGCGTCTCCACCCGTCCGGCACCGATCCGTTACGACACGCGCCGCATCCTGGTGGGCAACGGCATGCGCCAGCCGGGCCAGATGAACAGCCCGCAGTTCCGCACCTCAACCCCACGCAAGGCCGGCCCGAAGGTGGTGCGCCTGCAGCAGATCGCCACCGGCGGCAGCTCGGTGCCCCGCCGCGGCGGTCAGCCCAGCGTGCGCAACACCGAAGCCAGCACCCAGGCCGTGATCCGGGCCGTGTATGTGCAGGTGCTCGGCAACACCGGCTATGCGGGCGAGCAGAACCGTGTTGAGGAGATCAAGCTCGAGAACGGCGATCTGAGCCTGCGCGAGTTCGTGCGGCAGGTGGCCCGCAGCGATGCCTTCCGGCGCCGCTACTGGAGCGGTCTCTACATCTGCAAGGCGATCGAGGTGATGCACCGCCGCCTGCTTGGCCGCCCCACCTTCGGCCGCTGGGAGATCGACGCCTACTTCGACGTGGCAGCCCGCCAGGGCTTCTACGGCGTCGTCGACGCCATGATCAACAGCGCTGAATACAGCGAGAGCTTCGGCGAAGACACCGTTCCCTACGAGCGCTTCATCACCCCGAACGACCTCACCACCCGCCGGGCCCCTGCCCTCAAGCGCGCCTTCAACGCGGCCGCCTACGCCGACGTGACCCCCCGGATTCGCCCGGAGGTCACCCCTCCCGCCGACTTCCGCGGCAGCGGCAGCCTCACCGCCCGCAACCTGCCCGGCCGCACCGGCGTGGTGCGCGGCGGCTGGAGCGCCACGCTCACCGGCGGCGAGAAGCTCGCCCCCAGTGGCGGCGTGAGCGCTGGCCCGGGTTCGATCACCACAGCGCCTGCGCCCGAACGCCGCTGGAGCGCTCCCCGCTGGCAACCCGGCGGTGGCGCAGCCCCCACCTGGACCTCCGGTGCCACCATCACCGAAAGCCGGCCGGCCATCGGTATCGGCGGTGGCTGGAGCCCGGCGATCTCCAGTGGCAGCGCCGGCGTGGCCGCCGAGCAGCCTGGAGCCGCGATGGCGAAAGCGCTGAAGCCTGGCAGCCTGCAGGGCTTCAGCAAGCGCCGCAGCCTGGGAACGGTTGTGAAGCTGTCGATGCGCCCCGGCACCGCTGAGGTGCAGGAGGCGATCGAGGCTGTGTACCGCCAGCTGATCGGGCGCCAGCCCCTGGCCTCGGAAGCCCTCGGCGATGCCGAATCCCAGTTCCGCAAGGGCGAATTGAGCGTGGCGGAATTCGTGGCCCGCGTGGCCGGCAGCGACCTGTTCGTGAGTCGCCTGAACCGGATGAAGCCCTTCAAGGCCGCTGCTGCCGCCTATCTGGCCCTGCTGGGCCGGGCTGCACAGCCCGCAGAAACCAGCGCCTTCCTGGCCACCCGCTGCGACAGCGGCCTGCGCAGTGCCATTGATGCCGTGCTCAACTCCAGTGAGTACGCCAGCAGCTTCGGCCGCGACACCGTGCCCCACCTGCGGGGCATGAACACCAGCGATGGCATTCCGCTCACCACGGTGAACCGCACCGCAGCGCTCTACGGCGGTAACGCCGCGCTCAACCCCACCGCCTGAGGCCCAACCCGCCCCAGCCGGCAGAAGCCCCCCGCCCCACCCCGGGCGGGGGGCTTTGGCTTGCAGGGATTTTTGTTACAAAATGGCGCCAACATGCGCAGCCGTGAAGGCAGTGAGCGAGCGCGTGAAGCGCCACTAACTGTTAACAACCAACACAGAGTGGGCGTAACACAAACAGCAACAGAACCCAGCCGCGGCAGGGGTTTTCAGGAATCAAACCCGCCGTGAAGAACTGTTACCGGGGCTCGGGAGGCCGCTGGGCGTTGCCACAGAATGATTCGGCGGACAGCACGCTGCCGCGCCTTCAGTCGTCCGCCCCCGACGCAGTCCGCTGCGGGAGGAGCTGACCCCTGAGGATCACCCCTTACCCACCGGATATCGGTCACCGTTCAGGCGACCGCTTGTTTCGAGGCAGAACTGCATGAGCATCGTCTCCAACTCGATCATCAACGCGGACGCCGAAGCCCGCTACCTCAGCCCTGGCGAACTCGACCAGATCAAGGCCTTCGTCAGCGGCGGTCAGCGTCGTCTGCGCGTGGCTCAGGTCCTGAGCGAGAGCCGCGAGCGCATCGTGAAAACCGCGGGCGGCGCCCTGTTCCAGAAGCGCCCCGACGTGATCTCCCCCGGCGGCAACGCCTACGGCGAGGAGATGACCGCGTCCTGCCTGCGCGACATGGACTACTACCTGCGCCTGGTGACCTACGGCATCGTCGCTGGTGATGTGACCCCGATCGAGGAGATCGGCATCATCGGCGCCAAGGAGATGTACCGCTCCCTCGGCACTCCCCTCGAAGCCATGGCTGAAGCCGTGCGCGAGATGAAGAACGCCGCCATGAGCCTGCTCACCGGCGCTGACGCCGAAGAGGCTGGCTTCTACTTCGACTACGTCGTCGGCGCCCTCTCCTGAGGATCCTTCTTCTCTAACCACCGCCTCTTCCATCAGGTTCCATGCAAGACGCCATCACCAACGTCATCAACCAGGCCGACGTCCAGGGCCTCTACCTGGACACCTCCTCCATGGGTCGCCTGGAGCAGTACTTCGCCAGCGGTGAGCTGCGCGTGCGTGCCGCTGCCACCATCAGCGCCAACGCTTCCGCCATCATCAAGGAAGCCGTGGCCAAGTCGCTGCTGTACTCGGACATCACCCGTCCCGGCGGCAACATGTACACCTGCCGTCGCTATGCAGCCTGCATCCGCGACCTCGACTACTACCTGCGTTACGCCACCTACGCCATGCTGGCTGGCGACACCTCGATCCTCGACGAGCGTGTGCTGAACGGCCTCAAGGAGACCTACAACTCCCTGGGCGTGCCCATCGGCGCCACCGTGCAGTCGATCCAGGCCATGAAGGAAGTCACCGCCTCCCTGGTGGGTCCCGACGCCGGTCGTGAGATGGGCGTTTACTTCGACTACATCAGCTCCGGCCTGGGTAACTGATCCAGCCTTCGGCCCACTTCGAGGATCTCACCCATGCGCCTGTTCAAAGTCACAGCCTGCATCCCCTGCCCGGAGAAGAGCCGTTCTCAGCGCGAGCTGCAGAACACCTTCTTCACCAAGTGGGTGCCCTACGAAAGCTGGTTCGCTGAGCAACAGCGGATCATGAAGCAGGGCGGCAAGATCCTGAAGGTGGAACTGGTTGCCGGTCGCCGTCAGGTGAACGTCGGCAACTGATCCTTCAGAGCCGAATCCAATGGTTCAAAGCCCGGCGTTGCCGGGCTTTTTTTGTGGTCGCGCTCCGGTTGGCAGGACGGCTGGAAATACGGGATAGTCGGCTTCTTCACGTCCTCTGCATTGGCGCGTCCAGCCAGACCTCCCTCGCCGCGTCAGGGTGCTTCCCTGCTGCCGGTGCCCTTCAGCCACTGGCCCGCAGAAGCCCGGTTGCTGCTGGGCATGGTGGCCTTGTGGTGTCTGCTGGGGCTGCTGGTGCTCGGTTCCGCCAGCTGGTGGGTGGCCACCCGCGAGATGGGGGATGCCAGCTACTACCTCAAGCGTCAGGCCCTGTGGATGATCGCCAGCTGGGGGCTGCTCTACCTCGGCCTGAGGATCAACCTGCGCCGCTGGCTGCGCATGGCCGGACCAGCCCTGCTGGTGGGCATGGTGCTGGTGGCGCTCACGCTGGTGATCGGCAGCACCGTGAACGGCGCCAGCCGCTGGCTGGTGATCGGTCCGATCCAGATCCAGCCCACCGAACTGATCA
Organism: uncultured Synechococcus sp.; assembly: GCA_913061215.1. Lineage (GTDB taxonomy): Bacteria > Cyanobacteriota > Cyanobacteriia > PCC-6307 > Cyanobiaceae > Vulcanococcus. The sequence continues at coordinate 7,634 of CAJXSQ010000061.1, forward strand.
AACCGTTCCTGGTGCTGCAGGGAGCCTCGCTGTTCTCCCACTGGAAACGCATCGCCCCCGATCAGAAGCTGATCTGGATGGGCGTGTTCGCGATCACGCTGGGCTTGATTCTCAAGCAGCCCAACCTCAGCACGGCCTCCCTCTGCGGGATCCTGCTCTGGTTGATGGCACTGGCCTCCGGTCTGCCGCTCTGGGCGATGTTCGGCACGGCCGGAGTGGGCCTGAGCGTGGCGTTGGCCAGCATCTCAATCAACGAGTACCAGCGCATCCGCGTCACCTCCTTTCTCGATCCCTGGAAGGACGCCCAGGGGGATGGCTATCAACTGGTGCAGAGCCTGCTCGCCATCGGTTCTGGCGGCCTCTGGGGTGAAGGCTTCGGGCTCTCCACCCAGAAACTGCAATACCTGCCGATCCAGAGCACCGATTTCATCTTTGCGGTGTTTGCCGAGGAGTTCGGCTACGTGGGCTCGGTGCTGCTGCTGCTGTTCCTGCTGCTGTTCGGCTTCGTGGGGCTGCGGGTGGCCCTGAGCTGCCGCAGCAACCAACAGCGCCTGGTGGCGATCGGCTGCACCGCCTTGCTGGTGGGCCAGTCGATCCTGAACATCGCCGTGGCCAGCGGTGCCATGCCCACCACCGGCCTGCCGCTGCCGATGATCAGCTACGGCGGCAACTCGCTGCTCTCCAGCCTGCTCACCGCCGGCCTGCTGCTGCGCTGCTCGCTCGAGGGTGCCGGCCTGGAGCCGGGCCGGCCGCGCCGGCGGGAGGAGCGGCTGCGCGCTGAGCGGGAGAGCCTCTCGATAGGCTGATTCAATTGCGCAGCGGAAAACCGGGATGGTGGCTCCGGCCCTGGCGGATTGGGCCCGCAGCGGTGAACAGCTGCTGAGCAGCTCCCTGGCCCACCCCGGCCCGTTCACGCTGGTGCTGGTGTTCGCCGGCGGCCTGATCACCAGCCTCGGCCCCTGCTCCCTCTCGCTGCTGCCGGTGACCCTGGCCTACCTGGCCGGCTTCGACGACGCTGCCGAGCGGCCCTGGCAGCGCAGCCTCAGCTTCTGCGGCGGCATCGTGGCCTCGCTGGTGCTGTTGGGCCTGGCCAGCGGTGCCCTGGGCCGGATCTACGGCCAGGTGCCGGGGCTGATCCCCACCCTGGTGGCCGTGCTCGCCCTGCTGATGGGGCTGAATCTGCTGGGGCTGTTGCCGCTGCGCCTGCCCAGCGGCCCCGATCCCGAGCAATGGCGCCAGCGGGTGCCGCCGGCGCTGGCGCCCCTGGCGGCGGGCCTGGCCTTCGGCCTGGCCGCTTCCCCCTGCACCACACCGGTGCTGGCGGTGCTGCTGGCCTGGATCGCCCAGGCCGGTTCACCGCTGGCCGGCGTTGTGCTGCTCACCGCCTTCGCCGCCGGCCAGGTGATGCCGCTGCTGCTGGCGGGCACCGCGGCGGCCTGGCTGCCGCGGCTGCTGGCCCTGCGCGCCCTGGGCCAGTGGGTTCCGCCGATCAGCGGCGTGGTGCTGCTGATCACCGGCACACTCACCCTGCTGGCCCGTTGGGGCTGACGACACACACACGCCCCGATGAAACGCCTGATCGCCTGGATCTCCGACCTGCGCCTGGCCATTGGCCTGCTGATCCTGATCGCCATCGCCAGCGGCCTGGGCACGCTGGTGCCGCAACAGGAGAACGCTGAGCTCTATCACCGCGTCTACGACGCTCAGCCCTGGCTGGGCCTGTTCAACGGCGACGCGATCCTGCAGCTGCAGCTCGATCACGTGTATTCGAGCAGCTGGTTTCTGGCCCTGCTGGCCTGGCTGGGGCTCTCGCTGATCCTCTGCAGCTGGCGGCGCCAGTGGCCAGCGCTGCAAGCCGCTCTGCGCTGGATCGACTACAGCAGCCCGCGCCAGCTGAGCAAGCTCACCCTGGCGGAAACCCTGGCCAGCCGCGATGCCGGCGCCGAGCTGAACCAGCTGCAGGAGCTGCTCAACCGCCGCGGCTGGCAGGTGCAGCCCCATGAGGGCCGGCTGGCGGCCCGCCGCGGCGCCAGCGGCCGGGTGGGTCCGCTGCTGGTGCATGCCGGCCTGGTGGTGCTGATGGTGGGAGCCGCCTGGGGAGCCCTGGCCGGTCAACGGCTGGAGCGCTTCCTGGCTCCCGGCAATGAACTCGAGCTGCTCAACCGCCGCGGCCAGACCCAGCTCACCGTGGCCCTGGAGGGCTTCGGGATCGAACGCGATCCGGCCGGCCGGCCCGAGCAGTTCCGCTCGCAGCTGCGCCTGCAGCCCGGCGATCCCGGCGCCAGCGATCCGCTGCCGGCCAGCACCCGGGAGATCAGCGTGAACCACCCGCTGCGCTTCCAGGGGATGACGGTGTATCAGGCCGACTGGGCCCTGGCGGCGATTCAGGTGCAGCTGGGGCAGAGCCCGATCCTGGAGCTGCCGCTGCAGAGCTTCCCCCAGCTGGGCGATCAGGTGTGGGGCATCGTGCTGCCCACCCGCCCCGATGGCAGCAACCCGGTGCTGCTGGCCCTCTCCAGCGAGCAGGGACCGGTGACCGCCTACTCAGCCGACGCCGAGGTGCTGGGCACCCTGGTGCCCGGCGGCAGCGCCGCCGAGATCGCCGGCATTCCCCTGCGGGTGGCGGGCGTGGTGCCCGCCAGCGGGCTGCTGCTCAAGCGCGATCCGGGCGTACCGCTCGTGTACGCCGGCTTTGCCATTGCCCTGGCCGGTGGTGCCCTCAGCCTGATCGCCACCCGCCAGCTCTGGGCGATCGCCGACCCCGAGCACCAGAAGCTGCACGTGGCCGGGCTGTGCAACCGCAACCTGGCGGCCTTCTCCCGCGAACTGCCGGCGCTGCTGGCTGACCTTCAGCAG
>CAJXSQ010000062.1 GCA_913061215.1 uncultured Synechococcus sp.
ACAGCCGATCCTGCAAGCGCTGCCAGGCCAGGGGGCTGGGCGGCCGCCAACCGTCGATCCCTTCAGCCATGCCCTCACCCCTGAGCATCTGCTGGCCCTCACCCTTGCTCTGTTCAACCACTGCCCGCCGGCCTGGCAGCTGCTGATTCCAGGCCAGCAGTGGGAGGTGGGCAACGAGCTCTCCCCCTCCACAGGCCAGGCCTGCCAGCAAGCCCTGGCCCTGGCTCAGGAGTGGCTGGCTGCCCATGCATGAGCTGGCGCTGATCCAGGAGGTGTGCGCCCTGGCCCAGCACGCGGCCCGGGAGCAGGGAGCGAGCAGCATTCACCGGCTGGAGCTGCGCATCGGCAGCCTGGGCGGGGTGGATCCGGAGGCGCTGCGTCAGGCCTTCGCGGTGGTGAGCGCCAGCGATCCCTGGCGGCACACAGAACTGGCGCTGGAGGTGGTGCCAACCCGCTGTTTCTGCGCAGACTGCAGGCAGGCCTTCAGCCCGGTTGACGTGATCCATGCCTGCCCCCGCTGCGGCCAGCTGGCCAGCCAGGTGATCGCCGGCCGCGAGCTGGAACTGGTGGCACTGGAGGTGTCGTAGATGTGCGGCACCTGCGGCTGCGACAGCCCCCAGACCGCCACCACCAGGCGGCTGGAGCTGCATCAGGGACTGCTCAGCCGCAACGACGCCCAGGCCGCCGCCAATCGCGCCCACTTTCGCCGTCATGGGTTGCGCACGCTGAATCTGCTGTCAGCCCCGGGCTCCGGCAAAACCGCCCTGCTGGAGCAGCTGGCCCGGCGCTGGCCCCGGCCGCCGATCGGTGTGATCGTGGGCGATCTCGCCACCGACAACGACGCCCGCCGGCTGCAGGCCGCCGGTGCCCGGGCGGTGCAGATCCGCACCGGTGATCTCTGCCATCTGGATGCAGCGCTGGTGGACCGGGCCTTCGCGCAGCTCGATTGCCGGGGCATCGACCTGCTGGTGATCGAAAACGTGGGCAATCTGGTGTGCCCCACGGCGTTTGATCTGGGCGAGGAGCGTCGCATCGCCATCCTCTCGGTGACGGAGGGGGAGGACAAACCGCTCAAGTACCCCGCTCTGTTCCGCAGCGCCGATGCGGTGCTGATCAACAAGAGCGACCTGGCAGACGCCGTGGGCTTTGATCGGCGCAGTGCCATCGCCAACCTGCAGGCCATCGCACCGCAGGCGGAGCTGTTCGAGCTCTCGGCCCGCAGCGGCGACGGCCTCGACGCCCTGATCGCATGGATCGACACCGGCAGCAACACCTCCAGCTGCAGCTGAGCGGCCTCGTGCAGGGCGTGGGCTTCCGGCCCCACGTGGTGCGCCTGGCGCAGCGCCATGGCCTGCACGGATCGGTGGGCAACAACGGCAGCGGCGTTGTGCTCGAACTGGAGGGACCGCGCTGCGCGCTGGAGGCGTTCACGGCCGAACTGCTCAGCCATCCACCCGCCCAGGCCCGCATCGATCGGCAGCGGCTGCACTGGAGTGTGGCCCGCGGCTGTGCGGAGGGGATACGGATCCTGCCGCCCGCCCCTGGCGGATCGAGCCACTCCGGCCGCACAGCGCTGGTGAGTCCGGATCTGGCGATCTGCAACCGCTGCCTGGCGGAGCTGGCCGATCCCAGCAACCGCCGCCATGGCTACCCCTTCATCAGCTGCTGCGATTGCGGCCCGCGCTACACCCTGCTGGAGCAGCTGCCGTTCGAGCGCGAGCACACCAGCCTGCGGCACTTTCCGCTCTGTTCCGCCTGCCGGAGCGAATACGGCAACCCTGAGGATCGCCGCTTCCACGCCCAGACGATCAGCTGCCCGGCCTGCGGGCCGCAACTGCTCTGGAATGGTGCCATTCAGCCAGCCACCGCAGCGATCGACGCCGCAGCAGCGGCCCTGCAACGCGGAGCGGTGGTGGCGCTGCAGGGTGTGGGCGGCTTCCAGCTGTTGGTGAATCCGGCGGATGCCGCTGCCGTGCAACGCCTGCGCCAGCGCAAGGGCCGGCCCGACAAACCCCTGGCCCTGCTCACCAGCCAGGCCTGGCTGCAGGCCAATGCCCAGCTGACGGCCGCGGAATGGAAGCTCTGGCACTCAGCGGCGGCGCCGATCGTGCTGGTGCGCGGCGGCAACCCCTGGCTGGGTGTGATGCGGGCCTGCAGCGGGCTGCAGCAGTTGCTGCTGGAGCGCTGCGGCGGCGTGGTGGTGGCCACCAGCGCCAACCGATCCGGCGAACCGCTCTGCGCTGATCCCCACGCCGATGCCGCCGTGCTGCAGCAGCTGGCGGATGCCGTGCTCAGCCACAGCCTGCCGATCGTGAACCGGATCGACGACAGCGTGGTGCGCTGGGCGGCCGGTGCGCCGCTGGTGCTGCGGCTGGGGCGCGGCCTGGCGCCGCTGGCCCAGGTGAGCGAGCCCGGCACCACAACGACGGGCGCCGCCCTCGCCCTGGGCGCCCAGCTCAAGGGCAGCGTGGGGCTGCAACTGCCAGGCCACCGGCTGCTCAGCCCGGACCTCGGCGATCTGAGCAGCAGCGCCGGTGCCCGCCACCAACACCACACAGCGAACGCCTGGCTCGAACGCCAGGGCGTGCCGGTGCAGCGGTTGGCCTGCGATCAACACCCGGCCTACAGCTCAACCCAGCTGGCCGAAGCGCTCGCCGCCCGCGAGGCGCTGCCGCTGCTGAAGGTGCAGCACCACCACGCCCACCTGCTGGCGGTGATGGCGGAACACCGGCTGCAGGGCAGCGCACTGGGGCTGGCCTGGGATGGTGCCGGCCAGGGGGACGACGGCACCCTCTGGGGCGGTGAAGCGCTGGAGGTGCAGGCCAACGGCTACCGGCGCGTCGCCATGCTGCGGCCCTTCCCGCTGCCGGGGGGCGCCACGGCGCAGCGTGAACCGCGGCGGGTGCTGTTGGGTCTGCTGGTGGAGGCCTACGGACGCCACTGGCGGGAAGCGCTGGCGAGCTTGCCGGATCTCCCCTGGCTCCGCGCCTTTCCAGCCGACGACCTGGCGCTGCTGGAGCGGAGCCTGCAGCGCGGGATCAACAGCCCCCGCAGCTCGAGCATCGGGCGCCTGTTTGATGCGGTGGCAGCGCTGCTCAACCTGGCGCAGCGCTGCAGCTACGAGGCCCAGGCCGCCACCGCCCTCGAGGGGCTGGCCCTGCAGGCGCTGGAGCGAGACGCGCTGCCGCGCTGCCACCTGAACCTTCCGCTGGAGACATCCCAGGGGGCAGCGCCACTGCAATGGAACTGGCAACCGCTGCTGGAGCAGCTGCTTTCCGAACTGGCGCGGGGAACCCCAGCCAGTGCCATCGCCCTGGGGTTTCACCAGGCCCTGGCGGATGCGATCGCCGCCCTGGCCGCTGCCCGCCAGGCCCCCCAGCTGCTGCTGGCGGGCGGCTGCTTCCAGAACGCCCTGCTGCTCGAGCTCAGCGTGGCGGCCCTGGCCCGGCAGGGCTGCCGGGCCCTCTGGCCGCAGCAACTTCCCTGCAACGACGCCGCCCTGCCCATCGGGCAGCTGCTCGCCGCCGAAACCATGTCTATAAATCGGGTAGAGCCGCAGGCTGCCCGCGATGTGCCTGGCCGTTGCCGGTGAACTGGTGAGCATCAGCGAGCACGCCGATCCGCTCTGGCGCATGGGGGATGTGTGCTTCGGCGGGGTGCTGCGCCAGGTGAGCCTGGCCTGCGTGCCCGAGGCGCGGGTGGGCGATCAGCTGCTGGTGCATGTGGGCGTGGCGCTCACGGTGCTGGAGCCGGAGCCATGAGCCATCCCGATCGCGAGCACGCCTGGCTCGACGGCAACGAAGCGGCGGCGCGGGTGGCCTATCGCCTCAACGAGGTGATGGCGATCTACCCGATCACGCCGGCCTCGCCGATGGGCGAATGGGCCGATGCCTGGGCCAGTGAGGGCCGCCCCAACCTCTGGGGCCAGGTGCCGCAGGTGGTGGAACTGCAGAGCGAGGGCGGTGCCGCCGGCATGGTGCACGGCGCCCTGCAGGCCGGTGCACTCACCACCACCTTCACGGCATCGCAGGGGCTGCTGCTGATGCTGCCCAACCTCTACAAGATTGCCGGCGAACTCACCGCCGCGGTGATCCATGTGGCCTCGCGCACCGTGGCCACCTCGGCGCTGTCGATCTTCGGCGACCACAGCGATGTGATGGCGGCGCGGGGCACGGGCTGGGGCCTGCTCTGCTCGGCCACGGTGCAGGAATGCGGCGACTTCGCCGCCATCGCCACCGCCGCCAGCCTGGCGGGGCGGGTGCCGCTGCTGCACAGCTTCGATGGCTTCCGCACCTCCCATGAGATCCAGCGGGTGGCACTGATCAGCGATGCGGTGCTGCGCGAGCTGGTGCCGGATGCCCTGGTGGCGGCGCACCGGGCCCGGGGCCTCTCCCCCGATCACCCGGTGCTGCGGGGCAGCAGCCAGAACCCGGATGTGTGCTTCCAGGCCCATGAGGCTGTGAACCCGTTCCAGAACGCCCTGCCGCAGCACGTGCAGGCGGCGATGGATCGCTTCGCGGCACTCACCGGCCGGCAATACCGCCTGTTCGACTACCACGGCCATCCGGACGCCGAACGGGTGATCGTGCTCATGGGCAGCGGCTGCACAACAGCCTGTGCCACAGCTGATGCCCTGATCGCCGGCGGGGATCGGGTGGGGGTGCTGCAGGTGCGCCTGTTCCGGCCGCTGGCGGCCGAAGCGCTGGTGGCGGCGCTGCCGGCCAGCGCCCGCCGCATCGCCGTGCTCGATCGCTGCAAGGAGCCCGGCAGCCAGGGCGAACCGCTCTATCTCGATGTGCTGGCGGCGGTGAATGAACACTGGCCCACGGCCCAGCAGCCCCTGGTGGTGGGCGGCCGCTACGGCATCGCCTCCAAGGAATTCACCCCGGCGATGGTGAAGGCGGTGTTCGACAACCTCGCCGCCGAAGCGCCACGGCGGCATTTCACGGTGGGCATCGTCGACGACGTCACCCACCTCTCCCTGCCGGTGGATCCGGCCTTCGCGATCGAAGCGGCGGACACCCTGCGGGCGGTGTTCGTGGGCCTCGGTTCCGACGGCACCGTGGGCGCCAACAAGAACACGCTCAAGATCGTGGGCGATGCCACGGGCCTGAACGGCCAGGGCTACTTCGTCTACGACTCGAAGAAGGCCGGTTCGATCACCGTGTCGCACCTGCGCTTCAGCCCGCGGCCGATCCAGGCCAGCCACCTGATCGAGCAGGCGCAGCTGCTGGCCTGCCACCACTGGGATTTCCTCGAGCGCTTCGATCTGCTGGAGCTGGCGGCTCCCGGCGGCACGCTGCTGCTCAATGCCCCCTGGCCGGCGGAGCAGTGCTGGCAGCAGCTGCCGCAGCGGGTGCAGCAGCTGATTCAGCGCCGGCAGCTGCGGGTGTTTGTGGTGAATGCCGCCGCCATCGCCCGGGAGCACGGGCTGGGCGGACGGATCAACACCGTGATGCAGGTGGCCTTCTTCGCCGTGGCCGATCTGATGCCGCTGGAGCAGGCGCTCACGGCGATGCGAACGGCGATCCAGAAGAGCTATGGCCGCAAGGGCGAGCAGGTGGTGGCCGCCAACCTGGCGGCAATCGAAGCGGCCCGCGGCAGCCTGCAGGAACTGGAGGTGCCGCGGGATGTCGTGGGCCCAGGCGCCGCGGAGGCACCGCTGGCCGAGCTGCCCATTCCGCCAGCCCTCGCTGCAGCACCGGCAGACCTGCGCGAACTGCTGCTGCCCCAGCTGCAGCGCCGCGGCGATCAGCTGCCCGTGAGCGCCCTCCCGTGCGACGGCAGCTTCGCCACCGCCACCAGCCGGCTGGAGAAACGCAACATCGCCGAGCAGGTGCCGGTGTGGGAGCCGGATCTGTGCGTGCAGTGCGGCAAATGCCTGATGGTGTGCCCGCACGCGGTGATCCGCGCCAAGGTGTGCGAGCCCGAGGCCCTGGCCAACGCACCCGAGGGCTTCCGCAGCGCCCCGGCCCGCGATCACCACTGGAGCGGCCAGAGCTTCACGATTCAGGTGTCCGCGGAAGACTGCACCGGCTGCAACCTCTGCGTGGAGGTGTGCCCCGCCCGCGACCGCAGCGAGCCCAGGCGCAAGGCGCTCAACATGGCTCCCCAGCGCCCCCTGCGCGAGCAAAGCCGCGCGCACTGGCACCACTTCCTGCAACTCCCGGAGATGGAGCGCAGCGGGCTCAACCTGCATCACATCAACCAGCAGCAGCTGCAGCAACCGCTGTTTGAGTTCTCAGGCGCCTGCGCCGGCTGCGGCGAAACGCCCTACCTCAAACTCGCCAGCCAGCTGTTCGGCGATCGGATGGTGGTGGCCAACGCCACCGGTTGCTCGTCGATCTATGGCGGCAACCTGCCCACCACCCCCTGGGCCACCAACGGCGAAGGCCGCGGCCCGGCCTGGAGCAATTCGCTGTTTGAAGACAACGCCGAATTCGGCCTCGGCTTCCGCGTGGCCTTCGATCAACGCCACCGCCGCGCCGAGCAGCTGCTGCGCCAGCACGCGGCAGATCTGCCCCAGGCGCTGGTGGAGGGCCTGCTCAACGCCGACCAGAGCGATGAAGCGGGCATCCACGAACAGCGCCAGAGGGTGAAGGAACTGCGACAACGGCTCGAAAGTGAAGCCACCAGCGGCCGAACCCGTGAACTGCTCGATCTGGCCGACGACCTGGTGAAGCGCAGTGTGTGGATCGTGGGCGGCGATGGCTGGGCCTACGACATCGGCTACGGCGGCCTCGATCACCTGCTCGCCAGCTCCCACGACGTGAACGTGCTGGTGCTCGACACGGAGGTGTACTCCAACACCGGCGGGCAGATGTCGAAAGCCACGCCCAAGGGGGCGGTGGCCAAGTTCGCCAGCGGCGGCAAGCCCACCGGCAAGAAAGATCTGGGCCTGATGGCGATGACCTACGGCCACGTGTATGTGGCCAGCGTGGCCATGGGTGCCCGCGATGAGCACACCCTGCGGGCCTTCCTCGAGGCGGAGTCGTATCCCGGCCCCTCGCTGATCCTGGCCTACTCCCACTGCATCGCCCACGGCATCGATATGGCCAAGGGCCTCACGCAGCAGAAGCAGGCCGTGGATTCGGGCCGCTGGCTGCTCTACCGCCACGACCCACGCCAGAGCCCGCCGCTCAGCCTCGATTCGCGCAGCCCCAGCCTGCCGCTGGCCGAGGCGATGGCCAGCGAGAACCGCTTCCGCATGCTGCGCTACAGCCACCCGGAGCAGGCCCGCGCCCTCACCCGCCAGGCCCAGGAGGAGGTGCGCCGGCGCTGGGAGCGCTACCAGCGCCTGGCCCATCCCGGCGAACCCTCCCCATGACGATCTCCCTCACCACCCACTACCTGGGGCTGGAGCTGCCCTCGCCGCTGGTGGTGGGAGCAGCCGCACCCCTGAGCGGCGACCTGGAGCGCCTCAAGCAGCTGGAGCAGGAGGGCGCCGGCGCCGTGGTGCTGCATTCGCTCTTTCTCGAGCAGATCGAGCGCGACTGGCAGGAGTGGCTGCACCACCAGGAGCACTGGAGCGAGAGCCATCCCGAAGCCCTCAGCTACCTGCCCGCCAGCGATCCCCAGCACCTGGGCCTCGACGGCTACCTGGAGGAGATCGCGCGGGCGCGCCGCCAGCTCTCGATCCCGGTGATCGCCAGCCTCAACGGCAGCCACCCGGGCCACTGGGCCAGCGCCGCCCGCGCCATCGAGCAGGCCGGGGCGCAGGCGATCGAGCTCAACCTTTACAGCGTGCCCAGCGACACCAGCCGCAGCAGCGCCGATCTGGAAGCGGAACAGCTGCAGATCGTGCGGCAGGTGTGCGAGGCGGTGACGCTGCCGGTGGCCGTGAAGCTGAGCCCCTGGTACACCGGCCTGGCCGCCATGGCCCGCGAACTGGAGCAGGCCGGCGCCCGCGGCCTGGTGCTGTTCAACCGTTTTCTGCAGCCGGAGGTGAACATCGAAACGCTGGATACCGAATCCCACCTGGACCTGAGCCATCCAGAAGAGCAACGGCTCCCGCTGCGCTGGATCGCGCTGCTGCACGGCCGGGTGCCGCTGGAGCTGGCCGCCAGCAGCGGCATCGCCAGCGGTGCGGATGTGGTGCGGATGCTGATGGTGGGGGCGCAGGTGTGCCAGGTGGTGAGCGCCCTGCTGCGCCATGGCCCCGGCCAGCTGGCGCAGATGCGGGCTGAGCTGGTGCAGTGGCTGCAGGAGCACGACACGGGCGACGTCAACAGCCTGCGGGGCAGCCTCAGCCAGCAGCGCTGTCCCAACCCGGAGGCCTACGAGCGGGCGCAGTATCTGCGGGCTCTGAGCAGTTATTCATGAGCCGCGCCAAGGCCCTGCTGGAGCAGATCCACCGCATCACCACCCAGCCCTGGACGCTGATGGAGGTGTGCGGCGGCCAGACCCACGCCCTGCTGCGCCATGGCATCGATCAGTTGCTGCCGCCTGAGATCACGCTGATCCATGGCCCCGGCTGTCCGGTGTGCGTGACCGCCACCGCGCGGATCGATCAGGCCCTGACGCTGGCGGCGCAACCGGATGTGATCCTCTGCTCCTACGGCGACATGCTGCGGGTGCCCGGCAGCGACGGCCGCGATCTGCTCAGCCTGCGGGCCGCCGGCGCCGATGTGCGCGTGATCGCAGCCCCCCTCGATGTGCTGGCGCTGGCGCAGCGACACCCCGAACGGCAGGTGGTGTTCCTGGCGGTGGGATTTGAAACCACCGCTCCGGCCACGGCCCTGCTGGCGCAGCACGCCCTGGCCGCCGGCGTTTCCAACCTGCGCCTGCTGGTGGCCCATGTGCGGGTGGCGCCGGTGCTGGATCAACTGCTCGGCGATCCCCACTGCGCCGTGCAGGGGGTGCTCGCCGCCGGCCATGTGTGCACGGTGATGGGGGAAGCCGAATACGTCGACTTGGCCGCACGCCATCGCCGGCCGATCGTGATCACCGGGTTCAGCGCCGAGGAGCTGCTGGCCGGGATCCTGGCCTGCCTGCGGCAGCTGGAGCAAGGCGAGCATCGCCTCGAGAACGCCTACGCCAGCGCCGTGAACGCCAACGGCAACGGCGCAGCCCGGGTGCTGCTGGAGCGGGTGTTTGAGCCGGTGGATACGCCCTGGCGCGGGCTTGGCGCGATCAGGGCGGGCGGCTACCGCCTCCGCGCCCCCTTTGATCAACTGGCCATCGCTTCGCCCGATCAGGGCAGCAGCGAAACCAGCGAGGACTGCTGCCCAAGCGGCCTGGTGCTGCAGGGGCTGCTGCGACCCAACCAGTGCCCGAGCTTCGGCAGCCGCTGCACACCGGACACACCGCTGGGGGCGCCGATGGTGTCGAGCGAGGGAGCCTGCGCCGCTTACCACCGCTACCAGCACTGAGCGATGAGCAGCGCCGAGGCCTCGATCCAGCTCGCCCACGGCGGTGGCGGGCGCCTGAGCCAGCAACTGATCCAGGAGCTGCTGCTGCCGGCCTTCGGCCCGGCGGATGGCGTGCTGCACGATGCGGCACTGCTCAGCAGCCCGGGGCGCCAGTTGGCCTTCACCACCGATTCCTACGTGGTGCGGCCGCTGTTCTTTCCCGGCGGCGATATCGGCCGCATGGCGGTGATCGGCAGCGCCAACGACCTCGCCATGGCCGGCGCACGCCCGGTGGCCCTCAGCCTGGCGCTGATCCTTGAGGAGGGCCTGCCGATCTCTGTGCTTAGGAGGGTGATCACCTCAATCCGCAGCGCCGCCGAGCTCTGCGGGGTGCCGGTGCTCACCGGCGACACCAAGGTGGTGGAGCGGGGCAAGGGCGATGGGGTGTTCATCAACACCAGTGCCATCGGCGTGGTGGACCACGGGCTGCACATTCACCCCTCGAAGGTGCAGCCCGGAGATGCAGTGCTGGTGAGCGGTGATCTCGGCCGCCATGGGCTGGCGATCCTCACGGCCCGCGAGGAGCTGGGGCTGCGCAGCGCGCTGGAGAGCGATCTGGCGCCGCTCCAGCCAGCGGTGGAAGAACTGTTGGCAGCAGGGCTGGATCTGCACTGCCTGCGCGATCTCACCCGGGGCGGACTGGCGAGCGCCAGCCATGAGATCGCCACGGCAGCGGGCTGCCGGATCCACCTGGAGGAAGACGCGATTCCACTGCATCCCGCCGTTCGCGCAGCCTGCGAACTGCTGGGCCTCGATCCACTCGCCATGGCCAACGAGGGGCGCATGCTGGTGATCTGCGGGCCAAAAGACGCCCCGGCTGCGTTGCAACAGCTCCAGGCCCGCGACGCAAAAGCCCGCTGCATCGGCGTGGTGGGTGAGCCGATCGATCACCAGGATCCTCTGAGCAGTCGCCATCCGGTGAGCCTGCGCAACAGCCTTGGCGTGGAACGCCCTCTGGAGCTCGGTCGTGGTGAACAACTGCCGCGGATCTGTTGAGGCCAGCAGCAGGGGAAAGTCAACCACCGCAGGGC
>CAJXSQ010000063.1 GCA_913061215.1 uncultured Synechococcus sp.
CACTCAAAAAGGCCCGCAAAGGCAACATCAGCGTCGTTGCCGACGATCTCAATGGCGATGCAGCCAATCTCATCTTTGAGGATGCCAGTGGCGAACTCAACCCCGACTCACAGACCACCTCTGTGCGGATCAAAGCCAAGCGCGGCTCCGCTTCGGTGAACCTCAATCTCGAATCCACACCGGTGGGAGATCCACTGCCTCCCGCCAACGGCAGCCGCATCAGCCTCACCGCCGACCGCGACATCTACACCAACAGCCAAGGCGGCCAGGACATCAATGGCTTTGTGGATGACGGCCAGCGCCTCACGGGCCTGGACGATGAGATCACCGCGGCCGCAGGCCGGCTGGGACAGAACGATCGCCTCACCGATGCCTCCAGCACCGACAACGACCGCCTGCTGCTGAGCACCAACGGTGCCAACCGGCTGGGTGATGCCATCCGCAACGTTCAGGAGATCTCAGGCATCGAAACCATCAGCGTGAGCGCTGATCAGGACAACGGTGCTGCCTCCTTTTTCGACAAGGTGTCGGGCCTGAAGACCCTGAACATCTCCGGCTCCTTCAGCTCCGGGGTGCGCCACACCATCCGCGATGCGGTGGAAGCCGGGGCCCGCAACTTCGACTTTTCCGGCCTCGATGTGCAGAGCCGCGGCGTGGTGATGACCGACTTCAACATCGGCAGCAACCAGGAAACCCTCCGCATCGAGGGCAGCCAGGGCATCGGAGGTGATGTGCTCAAGGGTGGCCTGTTCCAGGCTGTGATCAACGGCAACGGCGGTGCCGACCAGCTCACCGGCTCGGAACTGGGTGCAGCCAGCACCCTCAACGGCGGCAGCGGCCGCGACCTGATCAGCCTGCAGAACAACAACGCCAGCGACACCGTTCAGCTGATCGGCATCACCAACGAACTCGATGGGGACGTGATCACCGGCTTTGCCACCCAGGCCAACAATGCCGCCAACTACGACATCCTGGAATTCGACGCTGCCACCTACTCCAACGTGGATGCCGGCGCCAGCGTGAACCTGCAGAGCGTGGCCGATGTGTTCAACAATCGCGGCGCCCGCAATGTGATCCTCAAGGACACAGCCGCTGAACTGGATAATTTCCAGTTCCAGTCGGCCCCGGCCCTGGCGATCGACACCACCAACAACGAGATCCGCTACAGCGGCATCGGCGACTTCCGCAACGGCCAATACCAGGTGATCGCCTCGATCAACAACGCCGACCAGCTGCTCAGCGGCAACTTCAACTTTGTTTGATCCGCTGCGGGAATCCGCCACGGATCAAGCTCGCAAGCTCGCCGCCCCGCCTGCCCAGGCGGGGCTTTCGCTGTGCGGGTCAGTCGAAGAACATCAGGCTCACCACCTTGCCCATATCCTCAGCGGTGCGGCAGCTGGCCAGCAGGGTTTCGCTGTCGTGGAAGGCGAAGCAGATCAGCTGATCGCAGCGGCGAATGATTTCCTGATTGCAGAGGCTGCTGGCCATCGGCAACGGCAGCTCATCGTTTTCAGGCTTTTCCACCAGGTGCAGCACCTGCTCCAGCTGCTCGCGGGATTCGCGGGGCTGACGATCCAGGCTCTGGGGAAGCAGCACCGTGAGGCGCGAGGCATCGATCTCGAGCACGCTGCGGATCACGGCTGAGTTCACGCCCTGCGCACCCGAGGTGATCAGGCTGTGACCCTCCTGCGCCAGCGAGCGCGACACCAGCTCCACCAGATGCACCGACACGACCGGTACATGGCGGCTGCCGAGGATGGCGATCCGCCGCTTGCTGCGGTCCTGGAGCATGGCGAGCTCCTGGGCCAGGGTGTCGATCCGGTCCAGGGCCGGTAGATCAAGAGACCGGGTCAACGCACACCACCTGGTGACGCCTCGAAATTAGCAGTGTTCACGCGGGAATCGGCAGGCGCAGGCGCGTCAGCAGCGGCTCGAAATCGCAGTGTTCCTCCACCAGGCGGAAGGCATAGGTGGCCTTCACCGATTCGTGCAGCCGCACATGGCCGAAGGCGCTTTCGATCACCTCCACCGTGGTGAGCGTGTCGTGCTCCACCTTGAGCAGCGGCACTTCCAGCTCCTCGGCGCGGGAGATCAGCTGGGGCAGCGGTTCGCCGGCGCCGGTGAGGATCAGGCACTGGGTGGAGGCCTCCAGAGCCGCCAGCTGGATATCGGTGCGGTCGGCGCCCGTCACCACCGCCATGTTGCGGCGACGGCGGAAGAACTCCATGGCGGAGTTCACGTTCATGGCACCGATGGAGAGGGTTTCCACCAGCAGATCCAGCCGATCACGGCAGCAGAGCACCTGAGCATCCAGGCGGCGCACCAGCTCCTCCACGGTGACGCTGCGCAGCAGAGGGGAGCGGGGCATCACGCCGAGGACGGGCACCCCGAGGCGCTCGAGCGCCGGCACCACCTCGGCACGCACGGCCGGCAACTGCTCCGGCGGCAAACCATTCAGCACCACGCCGCAGAGCAGATCGCCCAGCTGCTCGCGCACCTCCAGCAGTGATTCGGCGCTGTGGCAGCCGTTCCAGCTGTGCACCAGCACCACCGGCGCCTGCAGGCCCCGGGCCACCTGCACCAGATTGAGGCCGTAGAGCAGACCATCGCTGAGGCCCCCGGCCCCCTCCAGCAGGGTGACGCCGTCGCTGCATTCCTCCAGCTGGCGCTTGAGCTCGCTGAAGCCGGCGCCGGCCTCCAGGGTTCCCGCCAGCAGACGCTCCCGCGCGGCTTCGGCGCCCTGGAGATGCACGGAGGGCACCAGCTGGTCTTCGCTCAGACCGAGGATCTGGCCCACGAAGCGCACGTCGTCGTCGATCAGCGGGCCACCACCAGCGGCCGCGAGCTCGGCGCTGTCGGCCAGGGGCTTGCCGATCCGCACCGGAACCCCCCGCTGCAGCCACTGACGGGCCAGACCCAGCACCACCGCCGACTTGCCGCTGAACGGCTCACACGAGCCGATCAGCAGGGCCGACGAACGGGCGTGAGAAGACGCGCTGTCGTGACCCATGGTGCTCCTGCGGGTGCGGCGAATCTAGGTCCGCGCAGCGGTGGGTTCGAGGCCGAGGATCAACCACTGCCAGAAGCTCTCCGGCAGATCGGCAGGCTGGCCGGCCCCTCCCCCCGCCTCCAGCCAGTCCATCAACCAGATCACCAGCTGGGCGGTGGGCAGCGCAAAGCAGTAGCGGGCCGGCTCCGAAACATCCGCCATGGCCACCTGCAGCTCCAGCTGCGCCGGCTCGCGCGGGGCTACACCGGCCTGCCAGCGCAGCACAAAATCCCGCTCCCCCTCAGGCCGGAGCCGGCGCTGACCGCGCAGTTCCGAGCGGCCCAGCAGCTCCAGCGCCTGCTCCAGGGTGGCCAGGCGCGCCGCTCCCTGGCAGTAGGGAGCGAACAGAGCCACCAGCGCCGCCGACATCCGGGCCATCACGTCTGCCCTGACGATGCCGCAAGCTGACGCTGACGCCCAATAACGATGTCTCCCCAGCCCTTCGCCGGACGCAGCGTGGCCGTGACCGGCGCCAGCGGCAGCCTCGGCCGGGCGCTGTTGCTGGAGTTCCACCGCCAGGGCGCCAGGCTCGTGGCCCTCACCAGCGGTGCAGCGCCCCTGGAGCTGCACGATTCTGCGGGACAGCTGCTGCCCCTGGAGCAGGTGCACTGGCGCTGCGGCGAGGAGGAGGCGCTGCGGGCCACGCTGCAGCGATGCGATCTGCTGGTGATCAACCACGGCACCAACAGCCATGCCGACCGCAGTGCGGCAGCGGTGCAGCGCTCCCTGGAGGTGAACGCCCTCAGCGCCTGGCGCCTGCTCGAACTGTTCGCCGAGCTGGCCCAGGCCGATGCAGCGGGCACCCCAGCGCGGGAGCTGTGGATGAACACCTCGGAAGCCGAGATCCAGGCAGCCGTGAGCCCGCTCTATGAGATCAGCAAGCGCCTGCAGGGGCAGCTGCTGAGCCTGCGCAGCCTCGATCTGGCCGGACCGCAGCTGCGCATCCGGCGGCTGGTGCTCGGCCCCTTCCGCTCAGCCCTCAATCCGATCGGGGTGATGGACGCCGGCTTCGTGGCCCGGGAGATCCTGCGGCAGGCCAGCTGGAACTGGAGCCTGGTGATCGTGACCCCCAATCCCCTCACCTATGTGCTGATGCCGCTGGCCACCCTGAGCCGCTGGATCTATTTCCGGATGATGAGCCGGAGCGCCACCCCAGAACCGGGCGCTTAAAAATCGCGGTCGGTGAGGATTTCGCAACCGTCGCTGGTCACGGCGATGGTGTGCTCCCACTGGGCCGAGAGGCTGCCATCCACGGTCACCACGGTCCAGCGGTCCTTGAGGGTGCGGCAGGCCTTGCTGCCGGCGTTGAGGATCGGCTCCACCGCCAGGGTCATGCCGGGGCGGAGCTTCATGTTGGGCAGCTCGCGGGTGCGGTAGTTGAACACCGAGGGCTCCTCGTGCAGGTTCCGGCCCACGCCATGACCGGTGTAGTCCTCCACCACGGCGAAGCCGTGGGCCTCCACGTGATCCTGCACCGCTCCAGCGAGATCAAACAGGGTGCTGCCGGCCTTCACCGTGGCCAGACCTTTCATCAGCGATTCCTGGGCCACCCGCGAGAGGGTGCGGGCATGCTCGGGCACACCCTCACCCACGCAGATGGTCACGCAGCTGTCGCCGTGATAGCCGTCGAAATAGGCACCCGTGTCGATCTTCATCAGATCGCCGGCCTTGATCACCCGCTTGTTGCTGGGGATGCCGTGCACCACCTCGTTGTTGATCGAGGCGCAGATGCTGGCGGGGAAGCCGTGATAGCCCTTGAAGCTGGGCACCGCGCCCATCTCGCGGATGCGCTTCTCGGCGTGGGCATCGAGGTCGCCGGTGGTCATGCCCGGAGCGGCGATCTCCATGATCTCGCGCAGCACGGTGGCCACGATCCGGCTGGCCTGCCGCATCGTGTCGATCTCGCGGGCGCTCTTCACCTCCACGCCGCGACGGCTTTTCTGAATGCGAGGGCCCGTCTGCGTGACGACGGCCGTCTTGGCGGCAGCTTCAGACTTCTGGGTGGCCGCGAGCAGTTCTGCGAACAGGTTCATCACAACGCAACGGTTCCCATGGGATCAAGGTAGAACCTGAAACCCCGGGCTGGCGGGGGCGGCACCGTGAGCCGGTACACTGGTTGTTTGGCCAGGCGTTTTTCGGAGCTGGATGGCAGCGGAATCCAAAGACATGACACAGGACGTGACTGACAACAACGAGACCACCAGCACCAGCTCCGAGGCCACAGCTGCTGCCGAAACCGCAGCAGACGCCAGCGTGGCCGTCGCCGAAAAGCCCGCCCAGGTGAGCGTTGGCAAGCTGAGCGCCCAGGACCTGATCCGCGCCTTCGAGGCGGAGCAGATCGCCAAGCAGGCCAAGGAGCTGCCCGAGATCTACGTGGGCGACACCGTTCGCGTGGGCGTGCGCATCACCGAGGGCAACAAGGAACGCATCCAGCCCTACGAGGGTGTGGTGATCGCCAAGCGCCACGGCGGCCTGAACGAAACCATCACCGTGCGCCGCATCTTCCAGGGCGTTGGCGTGGAGCGGGTTTTCCTGGTGCACAGCCCCCAGGTGGCTTCCATCAAGGTTGAGCGACGCGGTAAGGTGCGTCGAGCGAAGCTCTTCTACCTGCGCGACCGAGTGGGCAAAGCCACCCGCGTCAAGCAGCGCTTCGATCGCTGATCGGCCCACCCCTTCAGCTTCCGACCATCACTTGTTGATCGGTCCGCCGAATGATCCGGCTTCAACCGGTTCATTCGGCAGAGGGAACATCGGCCCTGCGCCGTTAGTTCAGTTGGTAGAACGCAGGTCTCCAAAACCTGATGTCGGGGGTTCAAGTCCTCCACGGCGCGTTCGATGTTCCCTCCCTGCAGTCTCTAAGTTCCGGACATGGAGTTGGATCTACAGCCCGGTGATGTTGTCAAGGTTCTCGAATCCGCCGCTCTCGGCTGGGTTCGTGCCCGGGTGATCCGTGTGAAATCGGGTGGTCGCGTGGTCGTTCAAAGCGATCAAGGTCGTGAATTCACGGCGCGTGGCAACCAGGTGCGCCTGATCGAGCCCGCTGGCTTCCGTCCCTGAATCCGTTGCTGCTCCCGAGCAGCTTTCAGCCCACCGCAAGGTGGGCTTTGTTGTGTCCGGCTGCCGCTCGCAGCACGGATCCGCAGTGCGTTCAGCGTCCTGGACCCCGGCTTCGGGAATGGCGCGGGTGAAGGGTCCAGCAAGGGGCCACAGTGCTGTCCATAGGCGGATATCCATGGATATCCGCCTATGGACAGTCGCCAAAGCCCAGCCGCCACCAAGCCTCAGCCCACACAACCAGGCAATCTGTTGACGGAGGGCAGGGCGACAGCGGATACTTTTGAGGTCGCCGACGCGACACGGACGCGGCCCTCAAAGCCCAGTCTGGGACTGTAGTTCAATCGGTTAGAGCACCGCCCTGTCACGGCGGAAGTTGCGGGTTCGAGCCCCGTCAGTCCCGTTCCAAATCTTCAGAGGAAAGACCAGTGGTGGCAACTGGAGCGGCGGTCCGTGTGCGTCTCGCCCCCAGCCCCACGGGCACCCTCCACATCGGCACCGCGCGCACAGCGGTGTTCAACTGGTTGTTTGCCCGGCGGCAGGGCGGCCAGTTCCTGCTGCGCATCGAGGACACCGATAAGGAGCGCAGCAAGCCCGAATACACGGCCAACATCCTCGAAGGCCTGCAATGGCTCGGCATCAACTGGGATGAAGAGCCCGTGGTGCAGAGCGAGCGCATCGCCGAACACCGCGCCGCGATCCAGCAGCTGCTCGATTCCGGCCGCGCCTACCGCTGCTATGCCACGGAAGCGGAGCTCACCGAGATGCGTGAGCGCCAGGCGGCCGAGAACCGTGCCCCCCGGTACGACAACCGCCACCGCAACCTCACCCCCGAACAGGAGCAGGCCTTCATCGCCGAAGGCCGCGAAGCCACGATCCGTTTCCGCATCGACGACGACGCGGTGATCACCTGGACCGATCTGGTGCGCGGTGAGATGCGCTGGGCCGGCGCGGATCTGGGCGGCGACATGGTGATCGCCCGCCGCGCCCCAGCCGATCAGATCGGCGATCCCCTCTACAACCTGGTGGTGGTGGTGGACGACGCCGCCATGGCGATCACCCACGTGATCCGCGGCGAAGACCACATTGCCAACACCGCCAAGCAGCTGCTGCTCTACGAGGCCCTGGGCGCTCCCGTGCCGGTGTTCGCCCACACGCCGCTGATCCTCAACAAGGAGGGCAAGAAGCTCTCCAAGCGTGATGGCGTCACCTCCGTGAACGACTTCCGCGCCCAGGGCTACACGGCGGAAGCGCTGGCCAACTACATGACCCTGCTGGGCTGGTCGCCGCCGGAAGGGATGGGCGAGCGCTTCAGCCTGGCGGAGGCGGCTGCCGTGTTCGACTTCGAGCGGGTGAACAAGGCCGGTGCCCGTTTCGACTGGGACAAGCTCAACTGGCTGAACAGCCAGGTGCTGCACGAGCGCAGCCCCGAGCAACTGCTGGCCGAACTCGAGCCCCTGTGGAGCGCTCAGGGCTGGCCCACCACCACGGCAGACGCCACCTGGCTGCAGGAGCTCTGCGCCCTGCTGGGCCCCTCGCTGGTGACCCTGCAGGACGGCATCGAGCAGGCACGCCCCTTCTTCGAGCGGCCCGAGCTCAACGAGGCCGCCCAGAAACAACTGGCAACGGAGGGAGCCCGCCCGGCCCTCGCGGCGCTGCTGGAGCGCCTGCCCGAGGGCCCGCTCAGCCCCGAAGCCGCCCAGGCCCTGCTGGGCGAGGCTGTGGCCGCTGCCGGCGTGAAGAAGGGCGTGCTGATGAAAACCCTGCGCGCCGCCCTACTCGGCAGCCTGCAGGGCCCCGATCTGCTCACCACCTGGCTGCTGCTCCAGCCCAGCGGCGAGGCCCGCAGCCGCATCGAGCGCAGCCTCTGAGGGCAGGTCTTCTGTGAGCCCCAGCCGCTGCGCCAGCAGCGGCGCGGTGAATCCCTGCACGCCCACGGTGATCAGGATGGTGAGGAACACCAGGCCCTTGAGCGTGCCGCCACCGCTCAAGCCAGCCGCATCGAGCTTCAGCGCAAACAGGCTGGCCACCGCCGCGGTGACGATGCCCCGCGGCGCCACCCAGCTGAGCAGCAGCTTGTCGCGCCAGTTGAGGTGGCTGAGGCCAAGGCCGCTGGCCTGCACCACCAGCCAGCGATACACCATCAAACAGAGCACGGCCACCACACCGCCCCAGCCCAGCGGACTCAGCTCCGACCACGACAGATCAGCCGCCAGCAGCGGAAACAGCACCGTGATCGCCAGCTGCGCCAGCTGAGCGATCAGCACATCCAGCTGCCCGGCCTGCTGATCCAGGCGCAACCCCACCACCACGCCGGCCATCACCGCCGCCGGGAAGCCACCCTCCGGCAACAGTGCCTGGGTTCCGGCCACCAGCAGGAACAACACACCCAGGCTGAGCTGCAGCTTCAGGCCATCGGCATCGGCCGGCAGACGCTCGAGCAGCAGCACCAGCAGCCAGCCCCCCAGGGCACCCAGCACTGCCCCGCCCCCCAGGCGCAGCAGCAGCAACCCCGCCACCGCCTGCCAATGGGCCAGATCACCCAGCGCCAGCTGCAACAGCAGCAGCGCCAGCACCGCCGCCGCCGGCTCCAGGATCAGCCCCTCCGCCTCCAGCACCCGCGCCAGGGGCGCTTGCAGCCGCATCTGCTTCACCATCGGTGAGATCACCGTGGGCCCGGTGGCCAGGGCGATGGCGCCGAACACCCAGGCCAGCGGCCAGCTGAGGCCGGCGAATTCATGGGCCAGCACCGCACCGCCCACCAGCCCGAGCAGCGAGCGCACCAGCACCAGCTGGATCACGGTGCGCTGCAGCTCGCGGCCGGCCAGGCGCAGGTTGAGGCCGCCATCGAACAGCACCAGGCTCACCAGCAGGCCCACCAGCGGTTCCAGGCCGCCACCGAGGGCTTCGGGCTGCACCAGATCCAAGCCGGCCTGGCCCACCAGCAAACCCACCGCCAGCAGCAACACCACAGACGGCAAACCGCTGAGCCGGGCGATCAGCTGAGCCAGAGAGCCGGAGAAAAACGAGGCGCCCCAGATCAGCTCAGTGTTCATGCAACGGATGCCAGGAGGAAACGATCAGAGGTCATCCTCATCGATCGCTCCATAGAGAGGTTCCACCCGGATGCCCTGCACGGCGCTGGGGCGCACCACCAGATACTCCCCCGGCAGCTCGGTGATCGGCACATTGATGAAGGCATCCGCCGGCCCGGCATTGAGCACCGTGCCGTACCACTGCTGGAAGGCATCGAGGCTGGGGAAGTGCACCACCTGGGTGTGACCACCGGCCAGGAGCAGATGGATCGCGTAGCGACTGGGGGTTCGAGCCATCAGCGGCAGGCAGCGAGCGGGCACACAGCCCCAGGATGCTGCAGGCGCAAGGGCTGCGCCGCCGCCGGGGGCTCTGCCAGGCTGGGCCGCACCGGATCAGGAGCAACGGGTGGCAGGCGCAGCAAGCGGGGTTTCAGCGAACGGCAAACCCCTGCTGCTGCTGGTGGACGGTCACTCCCTGGCCTTCCGCAGCTTCTACGCCTTCAGCAAGGGCGGTGAGGGGGGACTGAGCACCAAGGAGGGAGTACCCACCTCAGTGACCTACGGCTTCCTCAAGGCCCTGCTCGACAACTGCCGCGGCCTGAGCCCGCAGGGGGTGGTGATCGCCTTCGACACAGCTGAGCCCACCTTCCGCCACGAAGCCGACGAGGCCTACAAGGCCCACCGCGACGAAGCGCCGGAACACTTCTTCCAGGACCTGGGCAACCTGCAGCAGATCCTGCAGCAGGCGCTCGATCTCCCCCTCTGCATGGCGCCCGGCTACGAAGCCGACGACGTGCTCGGCACCCTGGCGAACCGCGCCGCGGACCAGGGCTGGCGGGTGCGGATCCTCTCGGGCGATCGCGACCTGTTCCAGCTGGTGGACGACGGGCGCGACATTGCCGTGCTCTACATGGGCGGCGGGCCCTACGCCAAGAGCAGCGGGCCGGTGGAGATGCGGCGCGAAGGGGTGATCGCCAAGCTGGGCGTCACCCCCGAGGAGGTGGTGGATCTCAAGGCCCTCACCGGCGACAGCAGCGACAACATCCCCGGCGTGAAAGGGGTTGGGCCGAAGACGGCGATCAACCTGCTCAACGCCTACACCGATCTCGACGGCATCTATGCCGCCCTGAGCGAACTGCAGAACGCCGGCCCCAA
>CAJXSQ010000064.1 GCA_913061215.1 uncultured Synechococcus sp.
GGCTTGGGCTTGGCCTGGCCGGGCGTTTGTTTGGGTCTGTGGTTTGCTTCGGCGCACTGTCTTACTGCGGATATCCGTGGATATCCCGTTGGGGACAGTTGCCCGGAGTTGCCAGGACCCAGGACTCAGGACCTAGGCCCCAGGCTCCAGAGCCAGGCATGAAAAAAGGCACCCCTGCAGGGGGTGCCCAATCGTGTTGCTGAGTTGTGTCGATCGACGCCTGATCAGTCGCGCCGGCCGCCGCCCTGCAGGGCGATCACCAGGCGCAGGATGAAGATGAACAGGTTGATGTAGGTGAGGTACATGCCCAGAGCGCCGGCCAGGTACTGGTCGTCGCTGTAGGTGCGGGGCATCGTGTAGAAGTCCACGAAGGCAGCGCCCACGAAGATCACGGTGCCGAAGCCGGCGATCAGCAGCTCCATGCCGCCCATGCCGAAACCGGGCACGAAGATGCCGCCCACCACCTGCACCAGCATGGCGATCACCAGGCCGATGATGCCCAGGCCCACCACGCCGCTGAGGGCCTGACCCACGCTGTCGCTCATGCGACGGCCCATCACCGAGGCCGCCACGAAGGTGATGCCGGTGGCCAGGGCGGCGGTGCCGATGGCGCCGATGCCGGCGGTGCCGATGGCCATCGCCACCAGACCGCTGAGGGTGAAGCCGGTGATCAGGCTGTAGGCCGCCAGCAGCGGCAGGGCCGTGCTGTTGTTGGCCTTCATGGCCACGTTCTGGGCCACGAAGAACAGGATGAAGTTGCCGATCAGGGCCACCCAGAACAGGGGCATGAAGGCAGCGGGGTTGCTGCCCAGAAGCGCCAGACCGCCCATCACGCCACCGGCGGTGAGCACCATGCCGCCGCCCACATAAGGCAGCGCTTTGTTAACGACGTTGGGCCCCACGAGGGCGCTCGATTGAGCCTCGCGGATGGCCTCCTGGAAATTGCTGCTGGCCGGCATGGCTCAGAGGGAAGACTGTGAACATCCTGCCAGCGCTGATCAGTGACCGGGCGTTTGTTTCACCACTGCGGGGTGTGGATCCCCCTCCCCGATTGCAGGTTCGGGTTCAGCTGCGCCGGGCGGATCTGGCCGCATCGCGGCTGGCGTAGGCATTCACCAGGCGTTGCACCAGCGGGTGGCGCACCACATCGGCGGCGCTGAGCCGGCAGACGGCCACACCTTCCACGCCTTCCAGCACCTGGGCGGCTTCGATCAGGCCGCTGAGCTGGCTGGGGGGGAGATCGATCTGGGTGGGGTCGCCGGTCACCACCATGCGGGAGCCCTCGCCAAGGCGGGTGAGCACCATGCGCATCTGGGCGGGGGTGGTGTTCTGGGCTTCATCGAGGATCACGAAGGCATCCGCCAGGGTGCGGCCGCGCATGTAGGCGAGCGGTGCCACTTCGATCACGTTCTTCTCGATCAGAGCAGCGGTGCGCTCCTGGCCCAGCAGGGTGTGCAGCGCGTCGTAGAGGGGCCGCAGATAGGGATCCACCTTCTGCTGCAGGTCGCCGGGGAGGAAGCCCAGCCGCTCGCCGGCTTCCACGGCCGGCCGGGTGAGGATCAGCCGCTCCACCCGCCGTTCCTGCAGGGCGCGCACGGCCTGCACGGCGGCCAGAAAGGTTTTGCCTGTGCCGGCCGGGCCGAGGGCGAAGGTGAGGTCGTGGCGCTCGATCGCCTCCACGTAGGCCTTCTGCTTGAGCGTGCGCGGCCGCAGCAGTTTGCCGCTCTGGCTGCGGGCCAGCACCTGCTTGCCCAGCTGCTGGTGCTCTTCGCCCCGGCCGGTATCCAGAGCCGTGAGCGCCGTTTGCACGTCCACCTGGGTGATGGCCTGGCCTTCCTGCCAGAGCGGCCGCAGCAGTTCCACCAGGCCGGCGGCGCGCTCCAACTGGGTGGGCCGGCCGCGCAGCTGCAACGACAAACCCCGCAACACCAGCGAAGCACCAGTCAGGGCTTCGAGGCGATGCAGGGTCGCTTCCGCTTCCCCGGCCAGGGCCATGGCGGCGTCCTGGTCGGGAAGGTCGATCTGGAAGTTGGTGAGGGTGTCAGCCCCGGACATGGGGCGCAGACTCAGGCTTCAGCGGCCGGTTCAGCAGCAGCGGCTTCGGCGGCGGCAGCCTCCTCAGCGGCCTTGGCTTCAGCCGCTTCCTTGGCGGCCTGCTTGGCAGCGGCTTCACGGGCAGCAGCCTGCTTCTTCTGGCCCACAACCACGGAAGGACGCACCTTCTTCTCCACAAGGCCGCCGCGCTCGAGCAGGGTCAGCACGGTTTCGGTGGGCTGAGCGCCTTGCTCCAGGCGGGCGCGGATGGCCTCGGCGTCCAGGCGGGTCTCCTTGGTGCGGGGGTTGTAGAAGCCCAGCTCCTGGAGGGGGCGACCGTCGCGGCGGGAGGTGCTGTTGCAGGCCACCAGGCGGAAGCTCGCTTCCCGCTTCTTACCGAACCGCTTCAGGCGGAGCTTGATCATTGTGGCCTTGCCTTGCTGACTGGATAAAGGGTGCGTGAGCCGCTCAGATGCGGAATCGCGCGCCAAACGACCACAATACTCTTCGGGGTGAACCCCCTGGCTCAAAGCTCGCCGAAGCCCTTGCGCTTCTTCGCGGGTTTGGGGGCCTTGGGCATGCCGCCGCCGCCACGGCCGCCGCGACCGGGCATGCCGCCGCCCATACCGCCCATGCCGGGCATCCCCATGCCAGGGAATCCCCCCATGCCGGGCATGCCCGGCATGCCGCCGCCGCGCGTCATCTGCTGCATGAAGCCGCGCATCTGCTGGAAGTTCTGCAGCACCTTGTCCACATCCGCCGGGGTGTGGCCGCTGCCGCTGGCGATACGGCGCCGGCGGGAGGGATTGGCGGCCAGCAGATCCGGGTCGCGGCGTTCGGCCTCGGTCATCGAGCTGATCATCGCCTCGATCTTCTTGAGCTGCTCTTCGCCCTGCTTGAGCATGCCGTCGTCGATCTTGTTCATGCCGGGGATCAGCTTCATCAGCCCCCCCAGCGAGCCCATGCGCTTGATCAGGCGCATCTGCTGAACGAAGTCCGAGAAGTCAAACGTCGCTTCCTGAAGCTTCTGCTGCATCTTGGCCACATCGGCCAGCTCCACCTCCTTCTGGGCCTTCTCCACCAGGGTGAGCACATCGCCCATGCCGAGGATGCGGCTGGCCATCCGCTCGGGGTGGAAGGGCTGCAGCGCCTCCACCTTCTCGCCGGTGCCGATGAACTTGATCGGCGCGCCGCTCACCTTGCGGATCGAGAGGGCGGCGCCACCGCGGGAGTCGCCGTCGAGCTTGGTGAGCACGGCGCCGGTGATGCCCACCTGCTCGTGGAAGGCGCGGGTGAGTTCGGCCGCTTCCTGGCCGATCATCGAATCCACCACCAGCAGCACCTCATCGGGGCTGCAGGCCTGGCGGATCCGCACCATCTCCTCCATCATCGATGCATCGATCTGGAGACGGCCGGCGGTGTCCACCAGCACCGTGTCGAAGCCTTCGGCCCTGGCTTTCTCGATGCCGGCCGCGGCGATCGCTTCGGGCTTGGCCTCGGTGCCGAGGCTGAACACCTCCACGCCGATCTGGCCGCCGAGGGTCTTGAGCTGATCGATGGCGGCGGGGCGGTACACGTCCGCCCCCACCAGCAGTGCCTTGCGGCCCTGTTCTTTCAGGTGCAGGCCGAGCTTGGCGGTGGCGGTGGTTTTACCGGCGCCCTGCAGGCCGGCCATCAGCACCACCGAGGGTTCGCCCGGTTTGCCACCGGCGGCCAGGGGCGCGTTCTCGCCGCCCATGGTGTCCACGAGCTGCTCGTGCACCACCTGGATGAACTTCTGATCCGGGCTGATGCCGCGCACCACCTCGGTGCCGAGGGCCTTCTTGCGGACTTCATCCACGAAGTCCTTCACCACCGGCAGGCTCACATCGGCCTCCAGCAGGGCGCGGCGCACCTCCTTCAGGGCGCCGTCAACGTTGGTTTCGCTGATGCTCCCCTGGCCGCGCAGGTTCTTGACGGCGTCTTCAAACCGCTGGGAAAGCTCGTCGAACATCAGGGCAGGGGGCGGCTGGGGACTGGCGGCAGGAGCCGGTGTTGTGGGGATCGTAAAAAGCCGACCCCCAGCCGGTTCGCTTCAGCTCGGTTTGAACGCCGCCAGCAGCCAGCGGTCACCATCACGGCCGAACACGTAGGTGTTGCGCAGGGTGGTGCTGGGGGTCTGCGCCAGGCGTTTGCCGCCGCTGTCGCGGCGCTCATCGCTGTAGCGCAGGGTCACCTGGGCGACGATCCGGCGCGGGCTGCGTTCCGTGATGCTGAAGCTCTCCACAACCGCCGTCACCGTTTCGGTGATGCCGGCGCGCTGGTTGGCCTGCTCCTGGCGCCGCAGCTGCTCCAGCTGGTTGGTGCGGGCGAGATCCTTGAGGGCCACGGCCGGCGGCTTGCCGGCCAGCACCGCGGCTTTGGCGCCCAGCCAGAGCTCCAGCAGTTCCTGCAACTGGGCTTCGCTCGGATCAGCAGCGGTGAGCGGGATGCCCGGGGCAGGGGTGGGCGCAGGCTCTGGTTCCGGTTGAGGCTGTGCCTGCTCCGCCGGCTGCACCGGCAATGGCTGCACCGAGGTTGTGCGGGGGCGCAACAGCAGCCAGCCCCCCAGAGCGATCACCAGCACGGCAGCGCCCGCCGCCGGCAGCGCCCAGCGCGGCAGATCCGGCAGACGCCAGGCCGGGCCGTCCCAGAGCTCGTCCTCCTCGGCCGCTGCCGGTTCAGAGCCCTCCGGTTGTTCCGGCGCGAGGCCGAACTCAGTTGGGGTGTCCAGATTGAAGCCAGGCCAGTCCAGGTCTGGATCCACGCCGGTTTCGCTGGAGCTGGCGATCGGCGCCGCTGCCGGAACCCGGGCGGTGTTCTCGCGGTTGCGGATGCGGTCCTGCTGCTCCACATAGGCCTGCACGTCGCGGTCGGCGAACCAGGCCTCCAGATCCACATCGGCTTCGATATCGCGGAAGCCGGGCAGCACCTCGCGGCTGAGCCAGTCGCGGCAGTAGGCGCACAGGCGCGCCAGGGGGTCTTGGCTCTGCTCATCAGCCCACTGACGCAGGGCCTCATCGGCACCGGCATCGAACAGGGCCTCGGCCTGCTCCACCTGTCCCAGCAGCAGCTGCTGGCAGGCCAGGAACACCTCGGTGCCCGCCTGCCCAGCGGCCTTCAGCCGCTGATACGCGGCCTGGATGCGCTCCGGTTTGCGTTGCACGAAACCGGCGGCCGTGAGGGCGAAGCTGGCCAGGAAATCGGCGGTGGCAGAGCCCGCCTCCGCCCAGCGGCTGAACAGATCCACCTGTTCCTGCACCGTGAGGAACTGGCGGATCTGCTTGAAGAAGGGCTGGAATTCGCTCTGGGGGAAGTCGGGATCGAGGTCGCCCTCCAGGCCCCCCCGCTGCTGCACCAGCTGCTCCAGCAGGCCGATGCCTTCCTGGCGGGCACTGATGGCGGAGAGGTCGCGGCTGATCAGATCGAGCACGCGGTAGGGCAGCAGGCCCTTGAGCTGCTGTTCCAGCCGTCGGCGCTGTTCAGGCAGCTGGCCCATGCGCTGCAGCAGCTGCAGGCCCTGCTGCAGGGTGCCGGCGGCGGCTTCGAAGCGGCGCTGATTGCGGTAGTCGTCGGCAGCGGCCTGGCAGGCGATGCCGGCCAGCAGGGTGAGATCGGCTTCACGGCTGCTGCCCAGCGCCGGAGCCTGGGGAGGCTGCAGGCCCCGACGGGCGGCATCGAAGGCTTCCTGGGCCTGACCGGCCTCCATCAGCAGCAGCAGGCCGCCCACTTCCCGGGATGTGGGGATCTCCAGCGCCGCGATCGCACCTTCGCTGGTGTCGGCGATGGCGGTGAGTTCGCGCTCGTAGGCCTGGCGCCGCTCCTCATCGCTCAGCAGTTCGGCGCTGGCCTGCAGCAGTTCAGCCCTGGCCTGGAGCGTGTCGTGGGTGAAGCCCTGGTCGGGAGCCCGATCCAGCCGCTGCTGCAGAGTGCGCAGCACCGTTTCGCTGTCGGTGGTGGGAGAGACCCCCAGAAGGCGGAAGTGATCGATCGGCAGGTCCAATCCGCCCGTCGCGCTTGGGCGTGACTGTAGTCAGGGTCTGTGGTTTTGGCCTCATCTCACACAGCTTTCGGTGATGGACCCCGTACAGTCGGCCAAGCATCAGAGTGGCCGGAACGCCGGAAACCGCGCATGACACAGGCAGATCTCGGCCAGAGCGTCGCCAGCAACGGGGCTCCCGCCTGCTCCGCCGATGTGAACGCGGTGGGCCTCCACGCCGAGCGTCTGATCAACCTCTATCCCTCCACCCCGGCGGTGATCACGCGCGATGAGGGCCTGATGCTCTATCGCGACATGGTCCTGGGTCGGCGCTTTGAAGACAAGTGCGCCGAGATGTATTACCGGGGCAAGATGTTTGGCTTCGTGCACCTCTACAACGGCCAGGAGGCCGTGAGCACGGGCGTGATCAAGGCGATGAAGATGCAGTACGACTGGTTCTGCAGCACCTACCGCGATCACGTGCACGCCCTCAGCTGCGGCGTGCCCGCCCGTGAGGTGATGAGCGAGCTGTTCGGTAAGGAAACCGGTTGCAGCAAGGGCCGCGGCGGTTCGATGCACCTGTTCTCCAAGGAGCATCACCTGTTGGGTGGTTACGCCTTCATCGGCGAAGGCATCCCCGTGGCTCTCGGTGCTGCGTTCACCAGCCGCTACAAGCGCGATGCCCTCGGTGATGCCAGCAGCGATGCGGTGACGGCCGCCTTCTTCGGCGATGGCACCTGCAACATCGGTCAGTTCTATGAGTGCCTGAACATGGCGGCGCTCTGGAAGCTGCCGATCATCTTCGTGGTGGAAAACAACAAGTGGGCCATCGGCATGGACCACAACCGCGCCACCAGCGACCCCGAGATCTGGCGCAAGGCGGCCGCCTTCGGCATGGCCGGTGAGGAGGTGGACGGCATGGATGTGCTGGCCGTGCGCGGCGCGGCCCAACGCGCGATCGAGCGGGCCCGTGCGGGCGAAGGCCCCACCCTGCTGGAGTGCCTCACCTACCGCTTCCGCGGCCACTCCCTGGCCGACCCCGACGAGCTGCGCGCCGAGGCGGAGAAGGAGTTCTGGGCGCAGCGCGATCCGATCAAGCGCCTGGCTGCCCACCTGATCGAGCACAACCTGGCCAGTGCCGATGAGCTCAAGGGCATCGACAAGGAGATCGATGCCGTGGTGGCCGACTGCGTGGAGTTCGCCCTTTCGGCTCCCGAGCCGAAGGCCGAGGAACTCACCCGCTACATCTGGGCGGAAGACTGAGTCTCGCGCTCGGCGTTGCCTACAAGCCGTGCAACCGGGCCTGCTCTTTGGCGGCCCGGAACACCAGTGCATGGCGCTGCACCAGCGGATCGAGATCGTCGTAGCCGCCGCCGATCACGGTGGCCACGGGGATCGAGCGCCGCAGGCAGGCATCCAGCACCAGCCGATCGCGGTTGAGTAACCCTGTGCTGCTCAGGCAGAGCTTGCCAAGCCGGTCGTTGCGGTGGGGATCCACGCCGGCGTTGTAGAGCACCAGATCGGGCTTCACCTGATCGAGCAGGTTGGGAATCAGGTCGCCGATGGCGAGTAGATAGTCGTCGTCGCCCAGGCCATCGTCGAGGGGAAGGTCGACGTTGCTGGTTTGTTTGCGCAGCGGGAAGTTGCTCTGGCAGTGGGCGGAGAAGGTGAACACCCGCGGCTCCTCGGCAAAGATCGCGGCGGTGGCATCACCTTGATGCACATCGAGATCGATCACCATCAGCTGCTGCACGCGCCCCTCGGCCAGCAGCACCCGGGCGGCCACGGCGCAATCGTTGAAGATGCAGAAGCCGCTGCCGTGGTCGGGGTAGGCGTGATGGGTGCCGCCGGCCAGGTGGCAGGCCAGGCCATGCTCAAGCGCCAGCCGGGCGGTGAGCACGGTGCCGCCCACGGCCAACCAGGTGCGCTGCACCAGCGGTGTGGTGGCCGGTAGGCCGATGCGGCGCTGCTCGGCGTTGCTCAGTTCACCGCGGGCAAAGGCCTGGTGGTAGCGGGGCTGATGCACCAGCTCAAGCCAGCGGCGCGGCGCTGGCAGCGGCTCCACAAACTGGTCAGCCCTGGCCAGGCCCTGATCCAGCAGCAGCTGATGCAGCAGCCGGAATTTCGCCATCGGAAAGCGATGGCTACTGGGCAGCGGCGCCGAATAGGCCGGGTGGTAGACGAAGGGTGGCCTCAAGCAGCTCCGCCCGGCTCAGCCTCCTCCCACGCTACTGAAGCCCCACCAGAGCAGCGTGAGCAGTCCGGCCAGTGATGCCAGGTAGCCCCAGGACTGCAGGGCTGTGCTGTCGCCTTCCAGCCAACGGCGGTACACACGGCTGATCCCCGGAACCAGTAGCCAGGAGGTGGCGGCGACGCAAAGTGTGTTGCTGACCAGCATTAGCGTGGCCGCCGAAGCATCCGGCAGCAGCCTGCGCAGCACCGGGGAGAGCAGCATGGCGGAGGGATACAGCGTGAGCAGCACCATCAGATTCACCTTCCAGGTGGGTACGGCCCGGCGGATCCGTTGCGAGAGCCAGCGCCCGTAGCCCATCCAGTTGGCCTTGCCCTGAAAGTGGAAGCCGGCCTCCTCTTCTTCCTTGAGCAGTAAACGGCGCCGCTTCGGGTGATCGAGCCAGTTCATGCACTGCTGAATCGTTGCGAAGCGCAGGCTGGTGCGAAACACGATTGCATCGGGCTGCTGCTGAATCGCCTGGCGATCCAGGTTGATGAACCCCTCCTGCTGCTGCACGAGCTGATCCAGACGCGCACAGAAGTGATGGAAGCGATCGAGGTGGCGTCTGTCGACGCGTTGTTCAAAGTGGTATTCGAACGAGCCTGGCTCGCGCCGCCCAGGCTTCACAGGCTGCTGGGCATCCGGCGGGTGAGGTGGCGCAGTTTGCGCAGGGCCTTGAGTTCCACCTGGCGCACCCGTTCGCGCGACACGTCGAGCATCCGGCCGATTTCGGCCAGGGTGTGGCGCTCCTCGCCCTCGAGGCCGAAGCGCAGCTCCAGCACCTGGCGTTCCTGGTCGGTGAGGTGGCTGAGCCAGCGGCCCAGCTGCTCGTGGTGCATGCCGCGCTCCACCTGCTCGAGCGGCTCGGCGTGGCTGTTGTCGGCGATCAGATCACCGAGGAAGCTGCGGCCTTCCTCGCCGTTCACCGGTGCATCGAGGCTGGAGGTGGTGAGGGCCTGGCGCAGCAGGGAATCGAGTTCATCGATGGGCATGTCCATCGCTTCGGCGATCTCCTTGCGGCTGGGCATGGCCCCAAGCTTGTGGGCCAGATCCAGGCTCACCTTGCGGATGGCGGTGAGGCGCTCCGAGAGGTGCACCGGCAGGCGGATGGTGCGCGACTGACAGGCGATGGCGCGGGTCATGCTCTGGCGGATCCACCAGAAGGCATAGGTGGAGAACTTGT
>CAJXSQ010000065.1 GCA_913061215.1 uncultured Synechococcus sp.
CTGGGTCAGACCCCAAGCCAGATGCGCAGCAGATCATCGATCAACAGCGTGTCGAGTGAAAGCAGACCGCCACCGCAGCCGATCAGCACCAGGCACATCACCACATACATCGCCGCCTTTTCCCAGCTGGGCGGTTCACCCACACCCATGGGGCCTGCGTAATCCCCTTCAGGAATCAGATAGGGATCAGCGGCGATGAAGGGGAAGCCACTCCGAATTTCCAGCACCATGGCGTAGGCCATCGACACCAGGATCGCGAAAGCTGCAACGGGTGTGAGCAGACCGATGATCAGGGCGATGCCACCAGCCCACATCGAAGCGGCTGAGAGGAAGCAGAGCCACGCCGGCGTCTTCAGCATCTGGGCCCAGGTCTGCAGGTTGCGCAACTTGGGCCAGCCGTGGCGGATGAACACGATGCCGGTGAACACCCGCAGGATGAACAGGGCGATCTGGGAGAGGGTTGACGGTGCGGCGGGCACCAGCAACTCCACCACGGTGATCTCCATCGGCAGCCTTGATTCCACGGCAACTTAGAGGTGGCAGAGCCACCTGGCAGCGCGGCTGTGATCAGCTGCACACCAATTGCAGGTGATGGCCATCCGGGTCGCGGATCTGCAGGGCTCGGCGAAAGCCGAGAGCTTCGCCCTGGTGGCCAGGCAGCTCCACGATCGCTTCGCTCACCAGGCTTCCCCCATAGGCCTCCACACGGGAGGCGATCCCCTCGAGATCGCTCACCTCCAGGCGGATCTGCCAATGGGCGAGATCGGCGCTGGTCTGATCCGCCGGCAGAGCCCGACCGCCGGTGGGTTGGAGGTAGTTGAGGCATTCGATACCCGCGCCCTGCGGGCAGCGGTGGGCGGTGATGCGCACTTCGGTGTCGGCCAAGCCGTCCAGCTGGTCCTGCTCGGGCCCGCTGTTCACGCCGTCGCCAGCGAGCCGCAGGCCCAGCAGCTCCTCATAGAAGCGGCAGCTGCGTTCGGTGTTGGCATTGGCGATGGCGCTGTGGTCGATCCCGAGGAACGGCGAGGCTCCGCCGGGTTGATGCCAGCGGGCATCGCCCTTGCCTGCGGGGAACTGCAGCAGTTCCAGGCAGTGCCCCTCGGGATCGTGAAACTTGAAGGCCTGGATGCCAGCTGCGGCGCTGTTCCAGCTGGGCAGTGTCTGCGGGGTGCTGGAGATGGGCCGCAACTCGCCCTTGGCGATCAGGGCCTGGATCGGCGCGGCAGCGGCATTGAGATCAGCCACCACGATGCAGATGTGCTGAAACCACAGGTCGCAGCTGCGTGAATCAGCCGGAATCGCCCGCCCGGGCTGCAACCCGGGGCCCAGTTCCAGCACCTGGCTCAGCTCCAGGGTTTCCGCCCCCAGCCGCAGGCGCTGCAGTTTCAGGCGGCTACCAGGCAACCCCAGCAGCTCGGCATAGGCGCCGGGCTCGAGCGTGAAGCTGCCAGCCGGTTCAAAGCCCAGATGGCGGCAGTAAAACGCGGCGGTGGCCTCAGCATCGCGGCAGGTGAAGCCGAGGCTGGTGATCCGAGGCAGCGCCATGGCGGCCGCGCCGGCTGCGGCGATCGCCGCGTCGAGATCCGGCGTCATCCCTGAGACGCCGATCGCGCCGATGCAGCTGCCGTTGTGCAGCAGCGGCAAGCCTCCACCCATGGCCACAGCGCCGTCCTGGAACACCCCGGCCAGTTGCAGCAGTGCCGGGCGCGGGCCGTTGATCGCCGCTTCCTGATCGCTGGTGGGTTTGCCATTGAGGGCAGCCATGCGCGCTTTGGCCGTGGCCACGGCAGCGCTGGAGGGGCTGGCCCCATCGAGGCGGAGCAGCAGCAGCGGGTGGCCGCCGCCGTCGCACACGGCAATGCTCACGCTGGCGTTGCGTTCAGCGGCCGTGATCTCCGCTGCCGCGGCGATGCGACGGCAGTCGGCGAGCTCAAGTGCGGTGATGGTTCGCATCGGCGCTTCAGCTCCACACGATTGTCATCAGCCAGAGATGCCCCTCCAGCGCCACGCCTGCGGCGGCGGCCTCAAGATCACCGGGGCTGAGCCGCAGGGTGGCTTCGGCCTGGTGCTTCACCAGATCAACGCCGCTGAACTGGAAGCCCAGCTCCGCCCCGAGGGCGGCGATGGCGTTCAGGTTTGGGCAGGTGTTCAGCCGTTGCAGCAGGGCGGGGTCGGCTTTCACCTGTTGGAGGAAGGCTTCGAGCTGGGGGTTGGCCATGGTGGAAACGTTCAGTGGGGCCAGCCGGCGCCGCGGGTGGCGGTGAACAGGCTGTAGATCGCTGTGGAGGCACAGAGAAACAGGCGGCTGCCGTAGCGATCGCCGAAGCAGAGGTTCGACACGCGCTTCGGCACGAGCACCTTGCCGATCAGAACGCCGTCGGGCGCGATCACATGCACCCCATCGGCGGCGCCGCACCAGAGGTTGCCGTGTTCATCCACACGGAAACCATCGGCCCAGCCGGGGCTGATCCGGTGGAAGATCTCCCCGCCTGAGAGGCTGCGGCCGTCGTCACCCAGGCGGAAACGCCGGATGTACTGGCGCGGTTCGCGCACACCGGCTGCACCGGATTCCGCCACGTAGAGCAGCTGTTCATCCGGCGAAAACGCCAGGCCATTGGGGCCGTCGAAGTCGCTGGCCACCGCCTCGATGGTGCCGCTGGCGGGATCGAAGCGATACAGGGCCGGCGGCTGTTCCGAGGTTTGACGGCCCCCTTCGTAGTCGTTCAGCAGGCCGTAGAGCGGGTCGCTGAACCAGATCGAACCATCGCTCTTCACCACCACATCGTTGGGGGCATTGAGCCGCCGGCCACCCGCCTGGCTCACCAGGGTGGTGATGCGGCCGTCGTGCTCGAGCCGGGTGAGGCAGCGGCTGCGGTGATGGCACTGGATCAGCCGGCCTTCACGGTCGCGGGTCTGGCCGTTGGCGAATGCCGATGGCTCGAGGAAGGTGCTGACGCCGTGCTGTTCGCTCCAGCGCAGCGTGCGGTTGTTGGGGATGTCGTTGAACAGCAGGCAGCGCTGATCGCCGAACCACACGGGCCCTTCCAGCCAGCGGAAGCCATCGGCGAGCTGTTCGAGCTCCGCGTTGAACAGCACCAGCGGCTCGAAGCGGGGATCGTGGGCTTCGGTGCAGGCGGAGGGGTGTGTGATCACCATCTCAACCGGCCGGCTGGGGCACCGGGGGCTGGGGAACGTCGCCGCTGAACTGCACCAGCATCAGCACCGCCGGTTCATCGCCCACGGTCCAGGAGCGATGGCCGCGCCGTCCTTCGCGCTCCACCGTGCCCTGATCGGCGCCGAACGACACCTCGCCCTGGCCCATCTCCACCCGCTGTCCATCCATCGTTTCCACGCCCCAGCGGCCACGCAGGGGCACGATCCATTGCGGGGCCGGGTTCTCATGCCAGTCGCCCTGCCAGCCCGGTGGCAGCACCGTGAACAGCACGGTCATCGACCCCGTTGTGCGCTCGCCGATCCACTGGGCGCTGGCACCGGCGCTGATGGCGTTCAT
The DNA here is from genome assembly GCA_913061215.1 of uncultured Synechococcus sp. Taxonomy (GTDB): domain Bacteria; phylum Cyanobacteriota; class Cyanobacteriia; order PCC-6307; family Cyanobiaceae; genus Vulcanococcus. Next base: position 3,512 of record CAJXSQ010000065.1, read on the forward strand.
CACAAAGCCCGTCACCCGTCCCTGGCGCTGACGGCTGATCCCATCGGCGTCGGTGAAGACGTGCCAGTAGGGAATCGAGGGGGGATCCTGAGATGGCATCGACACGGCAGAGCGATCGGCGGACGACGTCTCTGCACCGTAGGGATCCCGGAGCGCTTGTCATCCTGTCTTACAGGTGTTGCAGCATGCAGCGCAGATCGCTGCATCTACCTAGTGTTTGGCGATTGCGATTGCCGTTCCACGCGCCATGACCGCCTCCAACCCCTACGCCCTCGAGACGCTCTCCAATCTGCTCAAGGGCAAGGTGATCATCGTCACCGGTGGCAACAGCGGTATCGGTAAGTCGATCGTTGAGGTGGTGGCTCGCCTCGGGGCACGGGTGGTGATCGACTACCGCTCCCACCCCGAGGCCACGGAGGCGATCGAGCAGGAGATCGGTGAGCTCGGCGGCAGCTGCATCGGAGTGCAGGCCGATGTGTCGAAGCTCGATGATCTGCAGCGGCTGGTGCAGACCGCGGTGGATCGCTACGGCCGTCTCGACGTGATGGTGAACAACGCCGGCATCGAGACGCGCACCTCCATCCTCGACACCACCCCCGAGGACTTCGACAAGGTGCTGAATGTGAACCTGCGCGGTGTGTTCTTCGCCACGCAGTACGCCGCCAAGCAGATGATTGCCCAGGGCAGCGGTGGCCGGATCATCAACATCTCCTCGGTGCACGAGGACTGGCCGATGCCCAACAACACCCCCTACTGCGTGGCCAAGGGCGGCGTGCGCATGCTCACCCGCACCGCTGGTGTGGAGCTGGCCTCCAAGGGCGTGTCGATCGTGAATGTGGGTCCCGGTGCCGTGGCCACGCCGATCAACGATTCCACGATGAACAACCCCGAGCTGCTGGCCAAGCTCAACGCCGCCATCCCGATGGGGCGCATGGCCCAGCCCGATGAGATCGCCAAGGTGGTGGCCTTCCTCGCCAGCGACGCCGCCAGCTACATCACCGCCACCAGCATCTTCGCTGACGGCGGCATCATGCAGAGCAGCCCCGGACTGTGAGGATCACCCGTGAGCAGCTCTATCGGATCCGCAAGCGGCACCTCGGCTACCGCATCACGCTGATCTATGAACTGGTGCTGCTGTTGATGCTGCCCCTGGCGCAGCTGTACAGCTGGATTCTCTCGCTGCTGCTGATCGGTCAGGCGCTGGTGTTCATGGTGTTCGTCAGTCGCTATTCCTCGTTGAAGCGCACCCGTCCGGTGATGTACACCCTCGGCAGCGGTGCCATCGTGCTGGAGGTGATCTGGCATGCGGCGCTGATCTGGAATCCGCTGCTTGGGCGGGTGCTCACCCTGCCGCATGTGGTGGTCTGGGTGATGTTTCTGCTGGTGGCGGTGGTCCGCAAGGTGAAATCCCTGATCCGTGAACCCTTCGTCACCATGTCGGTGGTGCTGGGAGCCGCCTCCGGCTATCTCACGGTGGGTATCGCCGGTGGTGTGTTGCTCACGGCGATGTGGGTGCTGCAGCCCTCGGCTTTCGTGGCGGAGGCCCTGCCGCAGCTCTCGGCGGCTTCGGTGAGCAGTGTGGCGGTGGCGCCAGCGCTGATGGCCGCTTCGTTCGGTCTGCTCACCACCGTGGGCACCGATGTGCTCAGCGCCAGCAACGTCACCGTGCAGGTGATCGCCAACGTGATCACCATTGCCGGTCAGCTATACGTGGCCATTCTGATCGCGCTGATTCTCAGCCGTGTTCAGAGGCGGTTGACCTGACGATCCGGCATGACTGAAGTGAAAGCTCTGCTCCAGCGACTGGGGCAGCTGGCACTGCTGGGCTTGCTGGTGGGCCTGGTGTGCTGGCCCTTCAACCTCCTCGATCGCTGGGCCGATCAGCTGCTGCAGCTGCTGCCCGCCTTCAGCGGCGAGCCCTGGAGTGTGCTCACAGTTGGCCTGGCCTGTTCGCCCCTGGTGGCGGTGCCCGTGCTGCTTCTGCTGCAGCGTCAGCGCTTCAGCCGCGGCCGCGGTTCCGGTATCCCCCAGGCGATGACCAGCATCGAGCACCCTGAGCAGGCGGGCGCGCTGCTCGGCCTGGTGCCGAGCCTGCAGCGGCTTGTGCTCTGGGGCCTGGCCACGATGACGCTGTTGCCCCTGGGCCGGGAGGGCCCGGTGGTGCAGGTGGGCGCCTCCGCCGCCTACTGGCTCCGCCGTGCCTTCCCCCGCTGGATCAGCCGTCTGAGCCATGCCGATCTGCTGGCGGTGGCCGGTGGCGCCGGCCTGGCGGGGGGCTTCAACACGCCGCTGCTGGGTGTGGTGTTCGTGGCCGAGGAGTTCATGGGCACCTTCTCCACCGCCCTGATCTGGCCGGCTCTGGTGATCGGTGCTCTGGCCGCGGCCTTCAGCAGCGTGGTGGGTCAGCCCGAATTTGCCCTCGGCATCGTGGGGGTGGCGCCTGAGGAGCTGATCCAGCTGCTCTGGGCGCTGCCCGTGGGGGTGATGGCCGGCCTGCTCGGGGCCCTGTTCGCCCGGGTGCTGCTGCGGGTCACCCGCCGCTGGCGCCTGCTCTCGCAGCGGCGTCCCCTGCGGCTCGGCCTGGTGCTCGGCGCGGTGCTCACGCTGTTTCTGCTGTTGAGCGGCGGCGCCGCCGGCTGCGATGGCGAGCTGCTGATGACGCACATGATCGAAGGGGTCAGCCCCACCACCTGGGCTCTGCCCGGCCTGTTCGGCGATCTGTTCACGCTGGTGCTGCGGGTGGTGGGCCCCGTGCTCACCCTCGGCTCCGGCATCCCGGGTGGCCTGATCGATCCCTCCTTCGCCTTCGGTGCTGTGCTCGGTCACAGCATGGGTGTGGTGGGTTCAGCGCCGGAGCTGGGGCTCACCCTCGGCATGGTGGCCGGCCTGGCCGGTGCCACCCAGCTGCCGGTGATGGCGGTGCTGTTCGGCATCCGTATGGCCGGGGATCAGCAACTGCTCCCCGGCCTTCTGCTCGCTTCGGTGCTGGCCGCCTGCGTGAGCCGGCTGGTGGTGGACAAGCCCGTGTACCACGCCCTCAAGGACATTGCCGATGAGCCCTTGCCTGAGGCGGCCGGCCGTTCATGAGGGGGCGCCGGTGATCACCAGGGCCGAGCGCTCGCGGGTGAAGATCATCCAGAGCCACTTGGTGAGCAGGGTCACCCGGTTTTCGCGATCCGGCATGAAGGCCAGGTGAGCCAGGCCCCAGAGCAGCCAGCCGAAGGCGCCGCTCACCTTGATCCCGCGCAGATCGGCCACGGCGAACAGGGAGCCCACGATCGCCATCGTGCCGAAATTGGTGAACACGAAGGGGCTGTGGCTGCGGTTCTGCAGCTTGGCCAGGATGTCCTGAGCCACCCACACGCCCATCTGCACCGCCGGTCCGGCCATGCCCGGCAGGGGCTTGCCGTCCTTGGTGTGGCTGTAGCTGCACAGATCACCCACCACCCGGATCTCCGGATGGCCGGGGATCGTGAAGTCGGGCTCCACGGGGATGCGGCCGCCGCGATCGGTGCTGCAGCCGGTGCGCTCCGCCAGCAGCTTGCCCAGGGGAGAGGCGGCCACGCCGGCGGTCCAGCAGATGGTGCTGGCCTCGAGCGTTTCCTCGCCCTTGCTGGTGGTCACGGTGAGCTTGCCCTCCTCGATCGATTTCACGCGCCCACCCAGCAGCAGTTCCACGCCGCTGCGCTTGAGATGGTTGCCGGCCGCCTCGGACAACTGCGGATCCATGGCCCGCAGCACCCGATCGCCCGGATCCACCAGCGTCACCTTGCAGTGGCTGGGGTCGACCTGCTTGAAATCGCGCTCGAGGGTGTGGCGCATCAGGTCGTTGAGCGAGGCCGCCAGCTCGCAGCCCGTGGGGCCGCCACCCACCACCACCACCGATTGCAGCAGCTTGCGCTGTTCGGGATCCGGCGTCTGCTCGGCTTCCTCCAGGGCACCGAGCACGCGCTTGCGAATGCCGTAGGCATCCTCCAGCGATTTCATCGGTGTGGCGAACTCAGCCCATTCGTCGTGGCCGAAGAAGCTGCTGGTGGCGCCGGCGGCCACGATCAGATGGTCGTAGTGGAGGCGCCGATCGTTGAACACCACCTCCCTGGCACCCGGATCGATCTCCACCACCTCACCGAGGAGGATCTGGATGTTCGGGGCCTGGCCGATCATGATCCGCAGCGGTGAGGCCACATCGGTCTGCGACACCAGGCCGGAGGCCACCTGATAGAGCATCGGCTGGAACAGGTTGAAGTTCCGCTTGTCGATCAGGGTGACCCGCACGGTCTTGCCGGCGAGGGTCTGCGCGGCCTTGAGACCGGCAAAGCCACCACCCACGATCACCACATGGGGAGCCTCCCGCAGCAGTTCGGTGGGTGGGGTGAGCTCGAGGAAGAACCGCTCCGGAGCCATCAATGCCAAATGCGTTGGCATCACGGTAACGAGAGTTTGTCGATCAGAGACCGATCTTCACGTCGAGCGGAGTCTTGGGATCAACGTCCACGGGTACGGGCTTGCCGTCATCCACCTGGATATCAATGGGTTCAGGATTGCTCACCTGAACCTGAACGGGCGTCGTGTTGCGCACGCTCAGGTCAATCGGTGCCTGTTCTGTGACCTGCACCTGCACGCTGCGAGATGTTTCCACCTGCATCGGTTGCGGCATGCTCAGTTCGGTCTGAACCTTGCCGCTCATGCTGAGCGGTTCGGCGAAGCTCAGCTCCAGCCGCAGCTGGATCGGATGCCGGCTGCTACGCATCAACAGAGCCGTTGCCATGGTGCCGAGCACGAGCACGGTGATCGGCCAGCGCAGCTTCAGCCACTGGGGGTCCATGAACGTGATGGGAGCGGCGCCCATTCAAGCGGGGCTGGCCACTGCTGCAGCGGCTGGTCAGCGCCGGCCCAGCAGGTCCTCCCAGCTGGGGTGATGGGGAACCGGACGCTGCGCTGCGGTTCTGGCCTGAGGGCGTTGCGGAGCAGCGGGATGGCTCGCCGCACGGCTGGCCGGGTTGGTGTTCGGTTTGGGTGTGTGTTTCATCGTTGTTTGCTGTGGTGTTGAACGGTCTTGCTCTGTCGGTCGCGGCTGTCTGTCTCGCCGATCGTGATCTTGTGGAGCCGGCTGATGCCGGGATCCGCCCGCGGTCCCATCGGGGCCGGATGAGAGCTGAGGCTTAGAGCTGAGGCAGTGATGCAGCGCGTTGGTGCTCGCCGCTGTGCCCGTTGTTTCACCATAGACCCCGGTGCTGGAGAAAGCGATTCGTGGTTGCCCAACCTGTGCTCATCCTGGGCGGATTTCTGATCGGCGAGGAGGCTTATCAGCCGATGTGCCGCTGGCTGCAGGAGCGCACGCAGCAGCCGGTGGATCTGGTGAGCGCCAGCCGTTTCGACTGGCTGCTCACCTCCTGGTCCTTCGGTTGGGCGCGTCTGCTCGACCGCGCTGCCCGGCAGGCGCAGGCCCTGGCTGAACGCTCGCCCACCGGAAAAATCACCCTGATCGGCCACAGCTCCGGCGGCGTGATGCTGCGGCTGTTTCTGGCCGATGAACCCTTCGCCGGACGCCGCTACAACGGCAAGCGTTGGGCTGATCGGCTCTACACCCTCGGCAGCCCCCACACGGCGGTGCGCGCCACACCGTTGCGTCAGATGGTGGACCGCCGCTACCCCGGCGCCTGGTTCGCCGATGCCGTGCACTACATCGCCGTGGCGGGCGAGCTGGCACCGGAGCAGGGCGCTCCGCTCAGCCGCCGGATGGGGCCGCGCTCCTATCAGGCGATCGCTGGCCGCACCGATCTGGCCGGCGATGGACTGGTGCCGGTGCCGTCAGCATTGCTGCAGGGCGCTGAGCCGATCACGCTGGCCGGTGTGGCTCATGGTGGTGCCTTTGGCGAGCGCTGGTACGGCTCTCCGGCGGTGGTGGAGCAGTGGTGGCGGGGTTGAGGCCCAG
>CAJXSQ010000066.1 GCA_913061215.1 uncultured Synechococcus sp.
CTACCACTGAATTACACCCGCAATAACACAACGCGCCGCTTGCTTGTTCAAGCTCACGGTTGATTGGTTGAGCTCAGTCATCGACTGGCTCAACCAATCAACTCTAGCAATCCTGGCTGGATCAGTTGGCAGGTGCTGCAGCTGGGCTGTCGCACTGAACGGCGGCCTTCAGCTCCTTGTGGGCGGCGATCACGCTTTCGGCCTGGGGCTTGAGCGTCTGCGCGGCTTCCTCCAGGGTGAGCTGCTTCTCCTTGGCCACGGACTTGAGCTGTTTGTTGAACGCCTGGGCCTTCTCCTGGAAATCCTTGAGGCGAGCTTCTTCCAGGGTGGTTTCAGCCTGCTTCAGGCCCTTGAGAGCCGTGCGCAGGTTCTTGCCGGCGGTTTCAGCTTCGCCCACGGTGGAGGTGGGCTGCAGGGCAGCGCTGGCCTCGAGGGCAGCACCCACCTTGGCCAGCTGATCGCACACATCAACGGTGGCCTGCTGTTCGCTGACCACCTTGTTCTTTTTCTTCTTCTCCACAGGGGAGCAGGCCACCAGAGCCAGGCTCAGGCAGGCAGCTGCAACGGTGAGGGAGCGGCGCATCGGGAGACAGAGCGAGCGTTCTGACCCTAAGCAGGCCCGCTCGCTTTGCCTCCCCTGCGGTGTTCCCTGTGTCAGCCGGCCAGGGCTGCAGCGCAGGCCGCCACCCCGGCACCAGCTGTGCCCTTGTGCAGACCCAGTTCCTGCAGCGTCGCCTCGATGGCGGCCACGGCGGTGAGCACGTCGCGATCGCAGACGAAGCCCAGGTGGCCGATGCGGAACACGTGGCCCTTGAGGTGATCCTGGCCGCCGGCCAGCAGGATGTCGAAGCGCTCCTTCACCTTCTTGCGCAGGCTTTCGGCGTCGATGCCTTCGGGTGCCACGGCGGTGATCGCCGGGCTGCCGCAGCCCTCAGCGGCATACAGGGGCAGGCCGATCGCCTTCATGCCGGCCTGGGCGGCGGCGCGGTGGCGGGCATGGCGGGCGAAGATCGCCTCGAGCCCTTCGGCCTGCATCATCTCCAGCGCTGCTTCCAGGGCGAAGTAGAGATTGATCGCCGGGGTGAAGGGGTTGCTGTCGGCGTGGGCCGATTTGCGGTACTTCGCCAGGTCGAGATAGAACTTCGGCAGATCGGAGCGCTCGGCAGCGGCCCAGGCGCGATCGCTCATGGCCACGAAGGCCAGGCCGGGCGGCATCATGTAGCCCTTCTGGGAGCCGGAGCCGATCACATCGATGCCCCAGGCATCCATCGGCACGCTGCAGGCCCCCAGGCTGGTGACGCAGTCGGCGATGGTGAGGGCCGTGCCATGGGCCTTCACGTGCTTGGCGATCGTTTCCAGGTCGTTGATCACCCCGGTGGAGGTTTCCGAGTGGGTGAGGATCACGGCCTTGATCGCCTTGGCGCTGTCGGCCTCGAGGGCGGCGCGGAAGGCCTCGGGATCGAGCGGTTGGCCCCACTCGGCCTTGATCACCTGCACGTCCAGGCCGTAGGCCTTGGCCACCTTCACCCAGCGCTCACCGAACTTGCCGTTGTCGCCGCAGAGCACCTTGTCGCCTCGGCTCAGCACGTTGATGATCCCGGCTTCCATCGCGGCGGTACCGCTGCCGGTGATCACCAGCACGTCGTTGCTGGTTTGATGCAACCACTTCAGCTGCTCGGTGGTGCGGCGCACGATCGCCTGGAAGTCGGCGCTGCGGTGCCCGATCGGATGGCGGCCCATGGCCTGCAGGACGGTTTCCGGCACCGGAGTGGGGCCGGGGATCATCAGGGTGAGCTTGTCCTGCATGGAATGAGGCTGGTGGGGGCGAATCTGGAGGCGGCTGCGCAGCCCGATGCGGCGCAATCCACCACCTTAAAAAACAGCCCTCTTCCTCCCCTGCCATGAGCACAACCGGTTGGATCCTGCCGGTGTGGGTGGCGGCCGCTGCGGTTGCCGCTGTGCAGCAGCTGCGGGGTGAGCCGTTCGCGGCGCAGGTGCTGCTTCAGCTCGATCCCGAGCAGGCTGGCAACCCTTCCCAGGCGGTGCCGGTGGAGGCGGCGGCCCTGCTCGCTGCTGATCGCGCCCTGGGCATCGCCCGTTGCGAGCCCGGCGAGGGTCTCGATCTCACCCGCGGCCTGCCGGTGTGGGTGGAGGCCAGCTGGTGTGAGCCCAGCGCCGCGGACCACTGGCTGCAGCTGGAGGCGGGCGAGGGGGTGGGTGTGCTGGCCGGAGGCCGCGAGCTGTGCCTCTCGGCCTACGCGCGGCAGCTGCTCGTGTGCAATCTCCAGCGGCTGCTGCCGCCGCAGCGGGGCCTGCGGTTGCGGATCACCCTGCCGGGAGGGCGGCAGCTGGCGGCCCGCACCAGCAATGCCGCTTTCGGGGTGGTGGATGGCCTGGCGCTGATCGGCACCCAGGCCGCCACCCAGCGCAGCGCCGATCCCGATCAGCTGGCGCGGGCCCGCACCGAGCTGGCGCAGCGCGCCGCCGATCCGCGGCTGGCGGGCGATCTGGTGCTGGTGATCGGCGAGAACGGCCTGGATCTGGCGCCCCGGCTGGGCCTGCCGGCGGCGCTGCTGCTCAAGAGCGGCAACTGGATCGGTCCCCTGCTGGTGGCAGCGGCGGAGCAGGGCATCCGGCGGTTGCTGCTGTTTGGCTATCAGGGCAAGTTGATCAAGCTGGCCGGCGGGATCTTCCACACCCATCACCATCTGGCCGACGGCCGCCTGGAGGTGCTCACCACCCAGGCGGTGCTGCAGGGGCTGCCGCTGGCGCAGCTGCAGCGGTTGGCCGGCGCCGCCAGCGTGGATGAAGCCCTGCGGGAGCTGGCGGCTGCCGATGCCACCGCGGCCCATGCTCTCCAGCAGCGGCTGGCCGCCGCGGTGGAGCAGCGCGCCGCGGCCTATCTCGCCCGGCATGGCCAGCCGCAGCTGCAGCCGGGGGTGGTGCTGTTCGATCGCGGGCGCCGCCTCGCGGCGGAAGGGCCCCGGGGGGCTGAGCTGCTGCAGGCCTTCAGAGCCCGAGATCTAGGGTGATGGGATTGCCTGGGCCGCAGCAGCTGGCCGCCCTATGTCGAACGTGAACCCCACCGCCATCGGCGAAACCGATCGCCAGCCGGCGATCGTGATTCTCGATTTCGGATCCCAGTATTCCGAGCTGATTGCCCGGCGCGTGCGGGAAACCGAGGTCTATTCCCTGGTGATCAGCTACACCACATCGGCGGAGGAGCTGAAAGCGCTCAATCCCAAGGGAATCATCCTCAGCGGTGGCCCCAGCTCGGTGTATGCCGAGCATGCACCGGTGTGCGATCCGGAGATCTGGAATCTGGGGATTCCGGTGTTGGGTGTGTGCTACGGCATGCAGCTGATGGTGCAGCAGCTGGGCGGTTCCGTGGTGGCTGCCGGCCGCGCTGAATACGGCAAGGCGCCGCTGTATGTGGACGACCCCACCGATCTGCTCACCAACGTCGACGAAGGGTCGACGATGTGGATGAGCCATGGCGACTCGGTGGAGCGGTTGCCGGATGGCTTCGTGCGTCTGGCTCACACCGACAACACACCCGAGGCGGCGGTTGCCGACCACCGGCGCCGGCTTTATGGCGTGCAGTTCCACCCGGAGGTGGTGCACTCGCTGTGCGGCATGGCCCTGCTGCGCAATTTCGTGTACCACATCTGCGGTTGCCTGCCCGACTGGACCACCGACGCCTTCATCGATGAGGCGGTGGCCGATGTGCGCCGCCAGGTGGGCGACAAGCGGGTGCTGCTGGCCCTCTCCGGCGGCGTGGATTCCTCCACGCTGGCCTTCCTGCTGCACAAGGCCATCGGTGATCAGCTCACCTGCATGTTCATCGATCAGGGCTTCATGCGCAAAGGCGAGCCCGAGTTCCTGGTGGAGTTCTTCGACAAGCGCTTCCACATCAACGTGGAATACATCAATGCGCGCGAACGCTTCATCAACAAGCTCGCCGGCGTCACCGATCCCGAAGAGAAGCGCAAGCTGATCGGCACGGAATTCATCCGCGTGTTCGAAGAAGAGAGCAAGCGGCTCGGCCCCTTCGACTACCTGGCCCAGGGCACGCTCTACCCGGATGTGATCGAGAGTGCGGGCACCAATATCGATCCCAAAACCGGCGAGCGTGTGGCGGTGAAGATCAAGAGCCACCACAACGTGGGCGGCCTGCCCAAGGATCTGCAGTTCAAGCTGGTGGAGCCCCTGCGCAAGCTGTTCAAGGACGAGGTGCGCAAGGTGGGCCGCAGCCTCGGCCTGCCCGAGGAGATCGTGGGGCGCCATCCCTTCCCCGGTCCGGGCCTGGCGATCCGCATCCTCGGCGAGGTGACCGACGACAAGCTCGACATCCTGCGCGATGCCGATCTGATCGTGCGCGAGGAGATCAAGAAAGCCGGCCTCTATCACGAGATCTGGCAGGCCTTTGCGGTGCTGCTGCCGGTGCGCAGCGTGGGTGTGATGGGCGACAAGCGCACCTATGCCTTCCCGGTGGTGCTGCGCTGCGTGTCCAGCGAGGACGGCATGACAGCCGACTGGTCGCGCCTGCCCTACGACCTGCTGGAGACCATCTCCAACCGGATCGTGAATGAGGTGAAGGGGGTGAACCGCGTGGTGCTCGACATCACCAGCAAGCCCCCCGGCACGATCGAGTGGGAGTGAGCCAGGGCATCTGGCCGCAGCCGAAAGGCTCCGTTACCCTCGGGGCCCCGGCCCAGGAGCCTTGACCGCCGCCCCCCAGCAGGACCTCCAGCTGCAGCGCCGTCTCCAGCAGGACAGCATTCAGCTGGCCGGAAAGGTTGTTTACCTCAACCCCTTCCTCTACTGGCGGCGTTTCGACGCCAACACCGACCGCTGGCTGCGGGAGCCCGGTCAGCTGGATGAAGAACAGGTGCGCGCCAACCGCCTCCGCTTCTACCCGGAGCTCGAATGGGAGCTGCTCAGCGAGGACGAGCGCGTCATCAAGGATGGCGCCGTGGAGATGTTCCTCAAGAGCCTTGACCTGATCAGCACCTTCAACCCCGAGCTCACCCCCGGCCAGCTGCTGGAGGTGGAGCGCAAGATGGCCGTCACCAAGAAGCGGGCCTTCGAGCGCTGGGTGGCCAAGGCGCTCAAGCGCCGGCTGCAGCAGGAGGTGAGCGAGCGGCGTCGCTTTGATCGCGAGCGGCTGCTGCGCGACTGGAGCGAATGGCTGTTGCTGCCCGTCACCCGCCAGGCGCTGCTGCCCGTTTCGGCTCTGCTGGTGCTGGCGGTGGGCGGTGGTTGGTGGTGGGGATCGCAGCAGTTCTGCCGGCAGCAGATCGTGCAACCCCCCGTGCAGGCTGCGCCGCGCTGAGCACGCCAGACTGTTGTCAGTCGATGTGCTGCCGCACGGTTCCGATGGCCTCTGATCCCCTCGATGCGCTGCGCCTCACCCTGATGCAGGAGGTGCTGCCGGTGGGGCTGGCGGTGGTGGAGCGCGCCCGGCGCGGCGGGCCGCGCGATGTGATCGATGCCTTCAGTGGCGGCTCCGATCCCTTGGCGCAGCTCAAGGATGAAGGCGAGCCGGCGGCGCGGCAGGTGCGCGAACGTCTCGATCAGCTGCAGCCCGGCCTGGGCAATCCGGTGATGAAGGTGGACGTGCGCGATGTTCCGGCGGACGCACCGTCTGCCGAGGATCGCCAGGAGCTGCAGCAGGCGCTGACGCGGATCACCGATCGCCTCACCCAGCTGGAGCGGCTGCTTCAGCCTGCGAGCTGAGCGCCGTGGCACTGGCTCCGGGCAGCGGACATCGGCACAGCGGCATGCAGCAGCAGCCAGCGGTGCTGCTGGGGGTGGTGGTGCTGTTCGCAGCGGCGATGGTGCTGCGCCTCGGCTGGCTGCAGTTGCTGCACGGCCAGGAAAACCGGGCGCGGGCTGATGAAAACCGCATTCGCCTGCTGGCGCGCAGCCCCGTGCGCGGCCGCATCCTCGATCGCCAGGGGCGCGTGCTGGTGTCCAGCCGCCTCACCTACAGCCTCTATCTGCAGCCCAAGCAGGTGAGCGACCAGAGCTGGCCGGCCCTGCGGGCCCGGCTCAGCCAGCTGATGGGGATCCCGGAAGCGCAGCTGGATCAGAAGCGCCGCGAGGGGCCTGGCGCCCAGCGCTACCGGATCGAACTGGCCCGTGAGCTCACCCCCCAGCAGGTGTTGCGCTTCCGCGAGCAGAGTGCCGGTCTCACCGGCGCCCAGGTGGACCTGGATGTGCTGCGCAGCTATCCCCATGGCTCCCTGGCGGCCCACACCCTCGGCTACACCCAGCCGATCACCGAGCAGGAATACAAGAGCCTCGCCAAGAAGGGCTATCAGATCCGCGACCGCATCGGCCGCATCGGCCTGGAGGCGGCGTTCGAACCGCAGCTGCGCGGTGCCTGGGGCGGCCAGATGGTGGAGGTGAACGCCATGGGTGAGATCCAGCGCATCCTCGGGGATCGCCCCTCCAAGGCTGGCAAGGATCTGCACACCACGCTGGATCTGGATCTGCAGCGTGCGGCCGAGGAGGCGCTCAAGGGCAAACCGGGCGGCGCCATCGTGGCGCTCAATCCCACCACCGGCGCGATCCTGGCCCTGGCCAGCCGGCCCACCTTCGATCCGAACTTCTTCTCCAAGAGCTTCACCACCCAGAAGGAGTACGACGCGCTGTTCAATTCACCGACCAAGCCGCTGCTCAGCCGGGCGATGAACGCCTACGACCCCGGCAGCACCTGGAAGGCGGTGACCGCCATGGCGGGCATGGAGAGCGGCAAGTTCCCTCCCGACACCAAGCTGGCCACCCGCGCCTGCATCACCTACGGCGGCCACTGCTTCCCCGATCACAACGGGGCGGGCTTCGGCACCATCGGCTACGAGGACGCCCTGCGCTTCTCCAGCAACACCTTCTTCTATCAGGTGGGTGTGGGTACGGGATCGGTCGCGCTCTACAACGCAGCCCTGAGCCTGGGCTTCACCAAGCCCTCCGGCATCGAGATCGGCTACGAGGAGAGTTCGGGGCTGGTGGGGAACGAGCGCTGGGCGGCCCAGGGTCGCGGCTGGGCCAAACCCGGCACCACCCCCTGGATTCCGGAGGACATGGCCAGCATGTCGATCGGCCAGTCGGTGGTGCAGATCACGCCGCTGCAGCTGGCCCGGGCTTATGCGGTGTTCGCCAACGGTGGCTATCTGATCACGCCACATCTGGTGGATCAGGGGCTCGATTGGACCGATCCCCCCCGCCGCACCAAGGTGAAGATCAAGCCCTCCACCCTGGCCACCATCGCCCGTGGGTTGCGCAAGGTGGTGGAGCAGGGCACCGGCGCCGGCATGAACGTGCCCAGCCTGCCGCCGGTGGCCGGCAAGACCGGCACCGCTGAGGACAGCACCGGTGGCCCGGATCACGCCTGGTTCGCCTGCTTCGCGCCTTACCCCAACGGCCAGATCGTGGTGGTGGCTTTCGCTCAGAACACCCCCGGTGGCGGCTCGGTGCACGCGCTGCCGATGGCCCGCCAGGTGCTGGAGGTGTGGAACAAGCTCAGGCGGGGCTAAGCGGCCAGCACCGGTGTGGGGGCCAGCACCTGGCGGTAGTAGCGGCGCAGCTGTTCGGTGGCGCCGGCCCAGCCCCACCGTTCCGCTTCCTCGCGGGCATTGCGGCGCAGCTGTTGCCGCTGGGCTGGGTCACCCAGCAGCCGCTGGGTGGCGGCGGTGAGGCTGCCGGCACCGCCATCGGCACCTTCCGGCTCATAGAGGCAGCCGTTCTCCCCGTCGCTCACGATGTCGGGGATGCCGCCGCGGTTGGCGCCCACCACCGGGCAGCCGGCCGCCATCGCCTCCAGCAACACCAGGCCCAGGGTTTCGGTGCTGCTGGGGAAGAGGAAGGCATCGGCGCTGGCGTAGGCACTGGCCAGCTCCTCACCGGCCAGATAGCCCACGAAGGTGGCGGCGCTGCCGGCAAACAGGGTTTCCAGCTGCTGGCGGTAGGGCCCATCGCCCACCAGGGCCAGCCGCGCATCCGGCAGAGCATCGAGCACCGGCCGGATCCGTTCGATCTGCTTCTCGGCTGAGAGGCGACCGATGTAGAGGAGCAGCTGGCCGGTGTCGCTGCGGCCGCCCAGCAGCCGCTGGCGCATGGCATCACTGCGCAGTTCGGGCCGGAACAGATCCGTATCCACACCCCGTTGCCAGAGGGCGGTGTGCTGGATTCCCTTCTCGCTCAGTTCGGCCACCATCGCGGTGGAGGTGCAGAGGTTGAGCTGGGCCTGGTTGTGGGCCGCCTTGAGCAGCTCCCACAACACCGGCTCCAGCATCCCCAGGCCGTAGTGCTCCAGGTATTTGGGCAGGTGGGTGTGGTAGCTGGCCACCAGGGGATAGCCCTTGGTTTTGGCCAGCCAGATGCCCCCCAGGCCGAGCACGGCGGGGTTCACCACATGCACCAGATCGGGATTGAAGGCCTCCAGCGCATCCGACACCATCGGCCGCGGCAGGGCCAGCTTCAGTTCGGGGTAGAGGGGCAGCGGCATGGCCGGCACCCCCAGCACCTGGGCGCCCATGTAGGTGTCGGGCGCACCTTCCGGACAGACGATCAGCACCTCGTCGCCGGCGGCCACCAGGTGCTGCACCGTTTTGGTGAGCCGGGTGACGATCCCATCCACCTTGGGCAGGAACGTTTCGGTGAAGAGGGCGATCTTCAAGGCAGGGCAGCCGGGTGGGATCAGGCCGCCTGGATGGCGGCTTCCTGGGTCTTCGTCCAGGCGGAGACGCAGGGGATGCGGTTGCGGTCGCAGCGGTCGGCGTAGCGACCGGCGATCTCCACCACTTCCTTGAGCAGGCCGTCGTCGAGCGTGGTGGGGTTGAGGCCCAGCTCGATGAAGCAGCGGTTGTCCACGATCAGATCGTTCTCCACCGCCTCGTTGCGGGGGTTGGGCAGGTTGTTGATCTGTGCGCCGGTGAGGGCAGCCACCTTCTTGGCCAGTTCGCCCACCTGATGGCTCTCGGTCATCTGGTTGAAGATCTTCACCCGCTCGCCCTTCTCCGGCGGGTTCTCCAGGGCCAGCTGCACGCAGCGCACCGAGTCGCGGATGTGGATGAAGGCGCGGGTCTGGCCGCCGGTGCCGTGCACCGTGAGCGGGTAGCCGATCGCCGCCTGCATCAGGAAGCGGTTGAGCACCGTGCCGTAGTCACCGTCGTAGTCGAAGCGGTTGGTGAGGCGCGGGTCGCGGTCGGTGGCTTCGGTGTTGGTACCCCAGACGATGCCCTGGTGCAGATCCGTGATCCGCACCTTGTCGTTCTTGTTGTAGTAGAGGAAGAGCAGCTGATCCAGCGTCTTGGTCATGTGATAGACGCTGCCCGGGCTGGCCGGGTGCAGGATCTCCTCCTCGAAGCGCGAGCCATCCG
>CAJXSQ010000067.1 GCA_913061215.1 uncultured Synechococcus sp.
CCGCACAGCTGGCGCAGCTCCCGCATTGGGGCACCTGCCTGCGGGGGCGCACCGCTCACACGGCTGGCCACGATCATCTCCGCCTCAGCGCCGAGCAGGGCTGTGTAACAGCGCCAGAGCTTGCGTGCTTCTGCCCAGTTCTTGAGCCGGTGCGACTGCTCGAGCGCCCCACGGCAGACCTGAGCACCGCCCGATGCGCTGCAGCGTTGCGCCTGCTGCACAAAGGCCGCCATGTTCTGAGCCCGCACAGGCAGCACTGGAGCGATCCACACCGCCAACGCCAGCAGCGGAACGGGCAGGCAGGCTCGTGCAGTAGCCATGGTGGTTGCACCCTTCAGGCAGGCAGCTGAACCCCTAGGACAGCTTGCGCCGGAACACAACAAAGCCCGGAGCCGAGGCCCCGGGCTTTGCCTGCTCAGCTGTTCAGCCCACGGAACGGGGCCAGCATGGCAATCGTGATGCAGTTGAACCGCCGCGATCATGGGATCGCGGCTCTGATTCTTCGGTTGTGGGGCGGAGCTGCCGGCGCTGGCACCTGGGGCCAGGTGTCTAGGGGGATGTCCCGCTGGGTCCGGGGCACCTGAGGCGGTGCGGTGGAGGCGCGGCCTGACCGCGCACGGGGGACATCAGAGATCCGTTGAGAGTGTTGGAGCAGGGGCCGGATCGTCAGCGCGCTCCTGTCGTCTGCTCAGGGGGGGTGTCGTCCATCAATGGAGCCTCCGAATCCCGTTGAGATCACGATGGACCGGCCTGCTGCAGCCAGCAACCCGATCAGCGGGATCGACATCGCTCTTCACCCAGCGCAATCGGCCTTCATGAAGTGAACTTCATGGGCTCCTCGTTCAGGCGGTAGAGGTCGCGTCGGCGCTGAAGGCTGGTGGGAATGGCCTGGCGGGCCAGGGCCACCTGGCTGAGATCGAGCCGGGCATGCAGCACCTGTTCCCCCTCACCGGCCTCGGCGATCACGGCACCCCAGGGATCCACCACCAGCGAATGGCCATAGCTGGGATAGCCGTCGCCCTGCGGCCTGGCGCTGGAGCAGGCGAGCACGAAACACTGGGTGTCGATGGCGCGGGCGCGCATCACCAGATGCCAGTGCCGCGGGCCGGTGGTGGTGTTGAAGGCAGCCGGACAGGCGAGCACGGTGCAGCCATGGCCCTGCTGCATCAACAGCGCCAGCTCGGGGAAGCGGATGTCGTAACAGATCAGCAGGCCCAGGTTGGGAGGCTCCGCAACGCCTGTTCCGAGCGGATCACCCACGCCGCTCAGCACCGTGAGTGCATCGCCCGCCGTGAGGCTTTCGGACTCGCGAAAGCAGATCCCACCAGGCACATCCACATCAAACAGATGCAGCTTGCGGTGCTTGGCCAGCAGCACCCCCTGGGGATCAATCAGCGTGGCCGTGTTGTAGGTGCACCCAGCCCCTCCCCGCTCGGGGATCGAGCCCGCGATCACCGCCACCCCATGGCGGCGGGCCAGGCGCGCCACCATCGCCAACGAGGCGGAAGGCCCATCGATCAGGTTGGCGCCCGGCTCTGGGATCGGCTCAGCAAAGGCGGCGAAACGATCCACCGCGTAGGGCGCATTCCACACCTCCGGCAGCATCAGCAGACGCGGCTTCAGCCCGCCAGGCGGGTTCAGCACGGCCCGCTCCAGCCAGGCCTCAGCCTGGCGGCGGTTTCGGGCTGCATCCTCCGTGGCGCAGAGCTGCACCAGGGCTACAGGCAATCCCGAGGTGATGAGGCTCATCGCAGCTGCCGGACCAGCCCACCCATAGTGGTGAGGTGAGCACCGCCCCCGTGAAAGAAATCAGCCTGCTGGAACTGGTCCTGCGTGCAGCAGGGCGGATCGCCGCCGTCTCCGGCGTGATCGCGCTGCTGGTGTGGCTCACCTGGGTGATGCTCGACGTGAAGAACATGCAGTCGGGCTTCACACTGCCCTACTGAGCCTGCCTTTCAGGCGGTCACATCTCGAACGGCAGAGAGGAGTGGTGCAGCGTGATCCGCACACTGCCATCGGGCTCCTGCATGAACGACCAGGTCTTATCGACCATCGTCACATCGCCATCGGCCGCGGTGAACAGCACGTTGCCCATGGTGGTGGCGTAGTTGCCGCTCAGCTGAATCACCTGGTTCTTCACCTCACAGCGACGCCAGGGCTTGAGCGCAAAGCCCTTGTCGTTCGGGAAGGCGGGATCGCCTCCCACGAAGTAGGCGAGGGCGCCGGCGCGGGTGGGGCGGAAGGTCTGGCGACCACTGGCGAGGGTGGGCTTGAAGGCCACAGGGCCGTACTGATAGGCGTAGCTCTGATCGATCACCTTCTCGGCGGTGGCCTTGGCGAGGGGGAAGCCACCCTTGGCATAGGCAGCGCTGATGCGCAGCAGGGCATCGCACCAGCCCTTCTGGGCCTTGATCACCTCCGCCTCGGTGATGTTGGTGTCGAGCACCTGCACAGCCTGCTCGGCCCGGGCGGGGAGGCTCAGACCAAGCACGGGCGCAACCAACAGACCCAGCAGGGGTCGGCCGAGGCGGGAACGAAGAGCAGGACGCACGGATCAGCGCAGGAGATCTGATCGCTCAACCATGCAAGGGCTGCATACAGATCGCAACATCCACGCAACCCACTGTTGCATCAGTACATTTGCACCAGTGGCAGCGGCGGATGGACGGGCCCCGGTTTCTGGCTGTGCGGGTGGGCGACTTGGTGGCCGTTCAGGCCAGCGGCGACTGGTGGGTGGGCCTGGTGATCCATGCCGAGGGCGGCGCCCGCTGCAGCGCCAACTCGCTGTTTCAGATCGCCTGCGTGGACAGCGGCGTGATCCGCACCGTGAACGCCGATGCCGTGATCGACATCCTCAGCCCCCGCAGCACTGCTGCTTCAGGAACGCTCGAGCCGGCGCACAATCACCGCCATCAGGCCGAGCGAACCGGCCAGCGCGAGCAGGAGAGCGATCGTCATGGAGCAAGCCGGCAAGGGCGCTGATTCTGACGCGCTGGTGTTCGTGTACGGCAGCCTCAAGCGGGGGATGGCCAACCACGGGCAGCTGCGCGGAGCCCGCTGGCTCGGCCAGGCGCGGCTGAGGGGGTTGGCGCTTTACGACCTGGGGCCGTTCCCGATGGCTGTGGCCAGCAACGCCGTTGATGCCTGGGTGCACGGCGAGGTCCATGAAGTGGATGCAGCGCAGCTGGCGGCTCTGGATCGGTTCGAGGGCGCCCCGCGGCTCTACGAGCGTGAGCGCTGGCGCCTCGAGGATGGACGAGCCGTGTGGGTGTACGTGGGCCGCCAGCGGCAGGTGCGCCATGTGCAGCGGATCAGATCCGGGCTGTGGCGCGGGCCGGCGCCGGGCTTCAGGCGATCGGCACGGCCACCAGCCAGCGACCGGCCGCGGCCACCAGCACCGCCAGGGCAGCCGCACTGAACCAGGCCTGGCGGGAATTGGCGAGCTGGCGGCGCAGCAGCAGCACCGCCCACACCAGACCGAGCAGCACGGCCAGGCTCTGGCAGAAGGCGATCACATGGGGATCAGCACTCCAGAACGGCGCCGCGGTGAAACCGGACACCGGCAGCAGCTGGCCGGCCTCGCCCATGCCGAGCGGCAGATGGCGGGCCAGGAGCAAGGCCCACACCAGCGGCAACAGCCCATACAGCGTGCGCTGCAGGCGCGCGGGGGAGAAGCGAAGGCGGGCCAGCAGGAACAGGGCAGAAGGCAAGGCCAGCGCCAGCGTGGCGGCCGCCAGCCGCGGCAGCCAGGGCCCCTCCACCAGGCTGGCGGGTGCCAGCGCACTCCAGCCCAGCAGGCGCTGCCAGTGGTGCAGGCACACATCACCGGCCAGCACCAGCAGCAGGCCCGGCTCGCCGGGCGGCAGGCTCATCTCCCGCTGGATGTCGGCCGCGGGCGGCCGCAGCGACAACTGCACGGAGCGGTGCGGGCAGGCCTGGGCGCAGGTGAGGCAGAGCACGCAGTTGCGGTTATCGGCCAGGTGGGCCGGGTGGGTGCCGAGCGGGCAGCCGGCCGTGGCCAGGCCCTCGCCATCGGCGGGGCCGCCCTTGAAGCAGGCGTAGGTGCTGCAGCTGCCGCTGCAGGTGCCCACCTGGGCCCTCAGTTCGGTGACGGCGAGCTTGGCGAACAGGCCGTTCATGCCGCCCACCGGGCAGAGATAGCGGCACCAGAACCGCTTCTCGAACCGCAGGGAGCCGATCACGGCACCGGCGGTGATCAACAGCAGCAGGCAGCTGCTCAGCCAGGCGGTGTTCTGCAGGTTGCAGAGCTCCTCCCAGAGCAGGATCAGAGCAAAGCCGGCCGCCAGCAAGGGCGAGGCCCAGCTGTCGTTGTCGCCGCGGGGCCAGCGCTGGGGCTGCCAGCCGAGGCGACGCGCCAGCCGTTGGCTGATCTCCCCCCACACCATGAACGGGCAAAAGGAGCACCACAGGCGCCCCACCAGCGGAAAGCCCAGCAGGATCAGCGGCCACCACCAGGCCCAGAACAGATTGAGGGCGCCGTTGTGGGCTCGGTCCTGCGGGCCCTGCCAGAGCCAGAGATTCACCAGCACGAACACCCAGCTCACCAGGCCGAACAGCAGGCCGTTCCAGAGCCAGGGCGAGCGCATCCACTCACGCAGCTGCGGCTTCCAGCGCCAGATGTCGAAGCGAAAACGCTGCTGCCGCGGCGCCGTCCAGAACACGTCATCGGGCAGCACGGCAGGCCAGTCCTGCTCCTGGCGGCGCACCTGCTGCAGGGCGCGATAGATCAGCACCTCCAGCTCGCGCACGTTGTTGGGGAAGTCGTAGCTCTGCAGACGCTTCACCACCGCCTCCGGCACCTGCGGTGGGCTGGGCCAACCGAGCTTGCGGCTGCGCTGGCGCACGCCGTAGCGCAGCCATTCCCCCAGGTCCTGGCGGCGCACCCGCAAGGGCGGCACCCGGATGAGCCGGCAGCAGCGGTCGAACTCGGGCACGCTGGCTTCAGCGGTGAAGAAGAGCCGGCCGGAGAACGTGCGGATCCCTTCGCCGGAGGCCGGCGTCGCCGCCCCGGGCCACCAGCGACCGTGAGCAGCCAGCTCCCGCAGCCTGGGCAGCAGGGACGCTGGCGCCTGATCGAGCTTGTCGATCAGGAGCGAACCGGCACCGAGCAGTTCCAGCAGGGGCGGTTCATGGCCATCCGCCGCGCTTCCGAACAGATCGGAGCCATCGGGCCTGAGCAAGGCCCCATCAAGCCGCAGCATCAGCTGCTTGCGCGCCGGTGAGCCGTAGTGGATCAGCGCAGCGAGGTTGTCCTTTTCCAGGCCCGGTTCGCCGCTGATCAGCACCGGGCCGGCGGCGGGATCCTGCGCGGCCTCACGGATCGCCTCGCGCAGGTTGCGGGCGTAGCGGCTGCTGCCCACCACACCGCGGCGGGCCTGGGGCACCAGGTGCGGCGCCAGGCGCAGCAGAGCGGCATGGTCGGGGATGAGAGGTTGCGGCACAGGCCCAGCTGGCAACAACACCACTGTGATGCCATTGCAGCCCGGCTGACCAGAGCGGCCGTCGCTGCGGTTGATACTGACCAGCCGTGTCGCACCCGCATCGATGGCTCTCACCCTCTACGGCGGCGCCCGCTCCCGCGCCTCCATGCCCCGCTGGTACATGGAGGAGAAGGGCATCCCCTACACCTGGCAGCTGCTGGACATGGAGGCCGGCGAACATCGCCAGGAACTGTTCCTGCAGATCAACCCCTTCGGCAAGGTGCCGGCGCTGGTGGATGAGGATCCGGCCCTGCCAGGCGGGCGGCTGCAGCTGTTCGAGAGCGGCGCGATCCTGCTCTATCTGGCCGAGCGCTACGGCGGTGAATGCCAAACGGCAGCTGAGCGCGGCCTGGCCCAGCAATGGGTGCTGTTCGCCAATGCCACCCTCGCCACAGCACTGTTCGTGCCCTCCAACCGCGAGCGCGAATTTCCGCGATTGATGGAGGTGCTGGATCGCCGCCTCGGCGAAGGCCCGCTGATGGGCAACAGCTGGAGCGTGGCCGACTGCGCCGTGAACGCCTACCTGGCCTATCTGCCGATCTTCTTCCCCCAGATCGACCTCAGCCCCTTCCCCAACGTGCAGGCCACCATCGCCGCCACCCAGCAGCGGCCGGCTTATCAAACAGTGATGGGCCAGCGCTGATGCGCGCGGGGCTGTTGCACTGGCAAGGCACAGAGCTGACGCTGCTGCCCGAGCGCGGCGTGTGGCTGGCGGCGAGCCGTGTGCTGCTGGTGGCCGACCTGCATCTGGGCAAGGCCGAGAGCTTCCAGGCCAGTGGCATCCCGCTGCCCAGCGATGGTGATCTGGGCAACCTCAATCAGCTGCTGGAGCTCACCAGCGCCTTGCAACCCGAGCGCGTGGTGGTGCTGGGAGATCTCATCCACAGCCGCTGCGGGCTCACGGCGGAGCTGCGGGCCAAGATCGCCGCCCTGCCGGAGCTGATGGGCTGCGCGCTCGAGCTGGTGGGCGGCAACCACGACCAGGGCAGCTGGCTGGAAGGCCTGCAGGCCGGGCCATCCCGGCGCCTGGAGAACCTCTGGCTCAGCCACGAACCCTGCACACCCTCCGATCCCGCACTGCTGAACGTGGCGGGGCACGTGCATCCCGTGGCCGTGCTGGGCGGCGCCGCCGACCGGCTGCGGCTGCCCTGCTTCGCGCTGAACAACGCTGAACGGCACTTGCTGCTGCCGGCCTTCGGAGGGCTCACCGGCGGCTATGTGGTGTCGCCGCAGCATCAGCGTTGGGTGATCGCCGATGCACAGGTGCTGGCGCTGCCCTGAGGACTGCGGCGGGGAGGGCCCGTAGATTCGATCCAGCAGGCAGCTGCTCCTGGAGACCGCGTCGCCGCCACCCTCATCAACCCGCCGCCGGGATCCACGCCCGCAGTGGCGCCGCAAGCGCTGGCTCACCCTTGGCGTGCCGCTGGTGGGCCTGAGCTTCCTGGTGGCGATCGCGCCGCCGCTGCCCGAACCCAGCCCACCGGCTGAGCAGCAACAGCCTGCCGCCAGCGGCGAAGCGTTCCGCTACCTGCCGGATGATGAGGTCTACGCCCTCGATTTCGATCCGCGCCAGGTGCAGCTGGATCTGCTGGAAGGCTGGGACCGCGAGCAGGACGCCTACGACGACAGCGCCGCCCTGGCCTACGTGTCGGGCCCGATGTATGAGCGGCATGTGAATGACAGCGGCCAGGAGATCACCGTTCCGCTCGGCGATCTCAAGCTGGGCGCCCGGGTGTGGCGAGGCCGCAACCGCACGGCGGCGCGGCAACGGGCCTTCATCGGCATCCGCCGTGATGGCCAGGTGGATTTCGGCTACGGCGAGCTCACACCGGAGCGGGCAGCGCAGTACGACACGTTCGTGGGCGGCCTGCACAGCATCTACAACGACCTGGAGGCCCCGCCCAGCAGCTACCGCGGTGCCTACAGCATCTCGATGGGGCAGCAGATCCGCTACTACCTCCCCCGCATCCGCATGGTGATGGGCCTGCGGGCCGATGGGCGGCTGGAGGTGTTGATGAGCCGCGATGGGCTCACCCTCGAGCAAACCAAAGCGCTGGCACGCAAGCGAGGCCTGCAGGCGGCCTATCTGCCCGATCACGCCTCCAAGAGCCGCCTGATCATTCCCGGCGTGAAGGGCTTCAGCGAGGCGGACGCCAACTGGATCAGCGGCGGCGCCACCAGCTTTGTGCACGTGCCCTACATGCTGCGGTTAAGCCGCCGGGCGGTGCCGCTGCAGGGCGATCTGCCGGCAAGCGTGAGCAGCCGCTCCACAGGCCGCAGCTGCGGCAACCCGCTGGAATGCGGCCAATCGCTGGGCACACAGATCCTGGATCGGGCCCTGGCTGGCCTGAACCGCGTGATGGAGCAGGGCGTGGAACCCCTGGCCCGCCTGATCTGGGAGCCGAAAGGAACGCAGCCCAAAGAGCGCGATGGGCTGCGCTCACCGCTGCGCGAACCACCGATCACCGCCGATCCCATGCCGTTGCGGGAGCTGCAACGCAGCGAGGAAACGGCGATCCGGCGTGAACGGCCCACCCCGCTGGAACCGGATCTGGCACCCCCGCTGCTGTTGCAGGAGGGCCAGGAGCTGCCGAGCGACCCGGAGGCCACCACAGCCGAACCGGCTCCCACCCCGGCCATCCCGGAGGCGGATGCCCTCAATGCCGGCGTGAACGAGCCGCCAGGAACGATGCCGGTGGGAGCACCGCCGCCGCCACCGCTCATGCCCCCCCCGGCGCCGCCGCCATTGCCGTTGCCGCCCCTGCCTTAGGCGTTGGCCAGGGCCCGCACCACATCGCCGCGGGTGAGCACACCCACCGGCTTGCTGGCCTCATCGAGCACGAACAGGCGCTGGGTGCTGCGGTCGTGCAGCTGGCGGGCCGCCGCCGGCAGCTGGGTGTCAGGGCTGCAGTGGTGAGGGGTCTTGCTCATCACCTCGCCCACGGTGCTGCCGAGCACCTGGTGCACTTCCTTATCCCAATTGAGCGGGTTGCGCAGGTAGATCACGGCATCGAGCAGCATCACGTAAGGGCCGGCATCGAAGCCGCTCTCGCGCACCATCAGGTCCTGCTCGGTGAGCTCACCCACCAGGGCACCGGCCTCATCCACCACCGCCAGGCCGCTGATGTGGTGCTCGCTCATCAGCTGCACCGCCTCCTGCAGCGGCGTGGTGGTGGAGACACTGCGCACCGGGGTGGTCATCACTTCGGAGACGCGGCGTTCAACGACCATGGCAGGCTCGGGACTGGCGCCATTGTGACCCGCCATGAACGCAGCCCAGTGCCGCCGCCTGGCGGATGGCCTCACCGTGGGCCGCGCCGCCCTCGGCCTGCCCCTGATCCTGGCGCTGAGCAGCGGGCTGAGCGGCCTGGCCTGGTGGCTGCTGCTGCTGGGTGGCCTGAGCGATGCCGCCGATGGCTGGCTCGCCCGCCGCGCCGGCGGCGGCTCGGTGTGGGGGGCCCGCCTCGATCCCCTCACCGACAAGATCCTGATCCTGGCGCCGCTGCTCTGGCTGGGCGCTGCCGGCAACCTGCCCCTGTGGGCGATCTGGCTGTTGCTGGCCCGTGAGCTGCTGATCTCCGGCTGGCGCGCCGGCCAGGGCAGCGGCGGCCCCGCCTCCTGGAGCGGCAAGGCCAAAACGATCCTGCAGTTCGCGTCGCTGTTGTTGCTGCTCTGGCCCCAGGGCTGGGGAGCCGCCGCAGCAGTCGGGGCGCTCCACAGCCTTGGCTTCTGGCTGTTCTGGCCCTCGCTGCTGCTGGCGCTCAGCTCCGCCTGGGGCTACCTGCGCAAGGGCTGACC
>CAJXSQ010000068.1 GCA_913061215.1 uncultured Synechococcus sp.
CGCTACCGGGTGCGGATCGAGGAGATGCGCCAGTCGCTGAAGATCCTGCGCCAGGCGTGCGAAATGATCCCCGGCGGCCCCACCGAGCACCTGGAAGCCCGCCGCATGGCCGAGGGCAAAACCAGCGAATTCGCCGGCTTCGATTACCAGATCGTGGCCAAGAAGGTGGCCCCCACCTTCAAGATCCCCGATGGCGAGCTTTACACCCGCCTGGAATCGGGCAAGGGTGAGATCGGCGTGTTCATCCAGGGCAACAACGACGTGACCCCCTGGCGCTTCAAGATCCGGGCTGCCGACTTCAACAACCTGCAGATCCTCCCCCACATCCTCAAGGGAGCGAAGGTGGCCGACATCATGGCCATCCTCGGCTCGATCGACGTGATCATGGGCTCGGTGGATCGCTGAACAACCTGGATCGCTGAACAGCCTGAACCGCTTCCTGCGCCGCCTCCAGCACGCCGGCTTTCTGGTGCCGGCAGGGATCACCGGCTCCTTGTGGCTGAAAGGTCTCCATCCAGGGCTGCCGGGCTGGGCCTGCCCGCTGCGCAGCCTCACCGGCATCCCCTGCCCCACCTGCTTTCTCACCCGCGCCACCAGTGCTGCGCTCACGGGCGACCTGAGCGCCTCAGTGCAGTGGCACGCCTTCGGACCGATCGTTGCCGCTGGCCTGCTGTGGTGGAGCCTGCTGGCCCTGCGTCAGCGGCGGCTGATACCCATCCAGCTGCCCGCCAGAGCGATGGCCGCCACCGGCCTGGCCCTGCTGGCCTACTGGGCCCTGCGCGTGGGCCTCAGCTTCACTGGTGTCAACGCTTTCCCCAACCTGGCTGGCCCATGAATCCTGAGAGCTGGCTGCTGCTCTGCCGCAGCGTGCGCTTCGGGGAAACCGATGCCGCCGGCGTCATGCACTTCCAGCAGCTGCTGCGCTGGTGCCATGAGGCCTACGAGGAAAGCCTCGAGCGCTTCGGCCTTGCCGCCGCAGAGATCTTTCCCACCCCCGGAACAACGCCAGAGGTGGCCCTGCCGATCGTGCACTGCCGCGCCGACTTCTTCCGCCCCCTGAGCTGCGGCGATCCCCTGGCGATCCGGCTGGAGCCACAACGGCTGGATCCGGGCTGTTTTGAGGTGCGTTACCGCTTCAGCAGCGGTGACACATCTGTGGCGGAAGGACTCACCCGCCATCTGGCCATCCGCAGCGACAGCCGCCGGCGCTGCAGCCTGCCCGACCCGATCAACCGCTGGCTGGAGGCTTCCGGGCTGCAACAGGGCGTTCAACCCCTGTAGCACCGTCTCGCAGGCACCACAGCAGTGCCGCGAGTTGCAGCGGCAGCAGGCTGGCGAGAAGCGCGAACGGCTGAAATCCCTCGCGAAGCTGCGCCCCCCACAAGGCCGCACTGAGCAGGGCCATCAGCGGCAGCAACACGGGTGGGGACATGCGCGACCGCCCCACGCTCAGAACCACTCCTTACGCCCATCGAGATAGATCGCCTTGAACTGCTCCGGCGTCTGCGTGAGATAAACAATGCCCTCGATCACACCGATCACACCCATCACGAAACCGGCGATACCGCAGGTGAACACAGTGAGCAGCAACATGATCAGCCCGGCTCGGGTGTAGCCCAGCACAAACTTGTGAATGCCAAAGGAGCCAAGAAAGATGGCCAGCAGGCCTGCGGCCAGTTTTTTGTTGCTCACCTCGGTGAGTTCGGCTGAACGCCCGTTGCTGAAACCCATGGCAGCTGGAGGTGATCACCCCCGCTTGTAGCGCGGGACGGCTTAGCTGTCAGGACGCAGCCAGCTCCGCCAGCGCTGCCGCTGCCACTTACCCAAGGGCGAGCGCTCGAGTTCCGGGCAGAGCAGCCAGCGCCGCGGCCGCTGACTGGGCGGCAGCTCACGCGCCAGCTGCTGGAGGATCTCGGCCGGCAGCGTGCAGCCTGCAGCGGGGCGAAACAGGGCCACCAGGCGTTCCCCCCAGAGCGGATCCGGCTCCGCCAGCAGCAACAGCTCCGCCAGCGGCAGCGACCGCTGGCGGCAGAGCTCCAGCAGGCGCTGCTCCACCTGCTCCGGCAGCACGGTTTCGCCGCCGCTGTGGATGGCGCCATCGAGGCGACCCAGGATCTGCAGCCCCTCAGGGCCGAGGCGCGCGCGATCACCGCTGCTCCACCAGCCCTGGCGCTGCGGCAGAGGCTGAAAACAACCCGCCGCCACGAATCCCGGCGTGAGGCTGGCAGCACTGATCTCCAGGGCCCCAGTGCCTGGAGCGAGGCGCAGCTGAGCATGGGGCAGCGGCTGGCCGCAGCCGTTGGCACCGGCCAGAAAACGCTCAGGCGGCAGGGCCGCCACCATCGCGGCGGTTTCGGTGCTGCCGTAGCAGGGGCTGAGGCGCAGCCCGAGGCGGCGGCACCGCTCCGCCAGCTCCCCTGGCAGCGCGGCACCACCCACCCAGATCAGGGCGAAACGCTCCAACCAGCGGCAGCCGGCCGGCACGTCGATCAGCCGCTGCAGCTGGGTGGGCACCAGCGAAAGCAGTGCCGCCCCCGTGGGCGGCGCGTCCTGAAGCAAGCGTGCGGGATCGCGCATCAGCTGGGGGTCCAGCCAGCGCAGCTCCGCCCCCCAGCGGCGGGCGCGCACCAGCGGCATCAGGCCGCTCACGTGCTGGAGCGGCAGGGGGTTGAACAGCTGCAGGCGAGCGGGCTCCAGGCCGAGCTCCTCCAACCAGCGCGCCGTGGCGGCCGCAGCCGCGTGCAGATGGCTGAGGGGCTGCACACACCAACGGCGCCCGCCGCTGCTGCCGCCGCTGCCCAGCACCACCGCGGCCCCCCAGCGCTGCTCCAGCTGCGCAGGCAGGGCAGCCAGCAAAGCGGCTCGCTCCTGTGGAGCAGCCAGAGCCACACTGCGTCCCTCGCGCCAGCAGCGCTCGAGCTCGGCAGCGCCAGCGGCGCGATCCCCATCCGCCAGCAGCAGCAAGGGCCGGCTCATGCCGCCGCCTCCCACACCTGCTCCGGTTCCGCGGCAAACAGGCCGCCCTGGGGCCGCCAACCCGGTGCCAGGCCCGGCGCGGTGGGAGTGGGCCCCACCGCCTGGAGCGCGGCGAGATGCTCCAGCAAACGCCGCGCAATGCCGGTTTCAAAGGCGGTGCTCAGCATCTGCCGCGGCAACCCGCTGCGGAGCTGAGCGAGCAGCGGCCGGGGATCCGCCTCCTGGGCCGGGCGGCGCACGATCCAGCCGGGCCAGGCCGCCCGCTGCTCGGCGCTCAGATAGGGCAACGATTCATCCAGCGCCACGGATATCCGCTGCGCCAAGGTTTCCAGCCCCGCCAGGTCCTGGGGCGGCAGCGGCTGCTCCAGCCACTCCAGCCGTGGTTCGCCCGCCAGGCGGTCCACCCAAGCGCTGGCGGTGGCCCGATCCCAACCGCCATTGGCATCGAGGCGCAGCCGTGCTGTGGCGGGCAGCCGCTCCAGCAATTGCTCCAGCACCCGGCGCTCCAGGCTGTCGTCGGCCGCCGCCACCTTCCACTTCAGGGTGAGAGGCGCAGCCTCAGCACCCGCCAGGTGGCTGTCCAGCGCCTCCAGGGCCGCCTCACCAGCGGGCAGCAGCTGCGCCGGCGGCGGTGCCGGCTGCCAACCGCCCGAGGCCGCGGAGCCCAGGCCATCCAGCTCCGCCAGGGCCAGACCCAGCGCGCAGGCCAGCGGCGCCGGCAGCTGCGCCAGCTGCGGCTCCAACGCCGCGCGGTTCATCACCTCAGGCAGCTGCCGGATCGCCGCGGCCAGCCCTGAAGCACCGGCAGCAAACAGCGGCTCCGGCGCTTCCCCCCAGCCGCAGCGGCCATCCCAGGCCTGCAGGCGCAGCAGCCAGCCGCGCCGGTGCAGCACGGCACCACGGCTGGTGATCAGCGCGCGCGGCAGGGCGAAGCGATAGGGGCGCCAGCGCAGCTGCAGCAGCCCCAGTGCGCTCATCCCAGCCAACGGCCCAGCGCCAGGCCCGCCGCCAGGCCGAGCCCATTGAGGGCCTGGAAGCGCAAGGCCAGAAACTTGCTGCCCACGATCCGCGCGGGCTCGTGATGGTGCTGGCGCAGCAGGCGGATCAGCGCCCGCGCCGGCGGCAGACCGATCACGCCGAGCAAGGCCGTGAGGGGCCACTGGCCCAGCAGCACCGGCGCCCACTCCAGGGCCAGCGCCGCGGCCACGAACCAGGGGATCAGCCCAGCCGCACGGCCGGTGCCCAACCGCACCACCGGAGAACGCTTGCCGTGGGCAGCGTCCTCCTCCACCTGATGGAAATGGGAGCAGAACAGCACGAGCGTGGTGGCCAGCGCCGGGCCGCTGCCCAGCACGAGGGCCGCCCGCCAGGGCACCAGCGCCTCACCAGCGGGTGCCAGGGCCAGCAGCGCAGCCGCCGTGGCCAGCGGCCCGAAGGCGATCCAGCAGAGGGGCTCCCCCAGGCCGCGATAGCCCAGGCGCAGCGGCGGCCCCTGGTAGGCGTAGCCGATGCCGCAGCAGGCCAGCACCAGGGCGATCACCGCCGCACTGCTGCGCAGCGCCACCAGCGCCATCAGCAGCAGGCCCAGCAGCAGGGCGCCATTGGCCAGCAGCGCCACGCGATCCCGCCGCCCGGTGAGGTTCACCACCGAATGGGGCTTGCCATCGGCATCCACACCGGTGTCGGCATCGAACACATCGTTGGCCAGGTTC
Organism: uncultured Synechococcus sp.; assembly: GCA_913061215.1. Classification (GTDB taxonomy): domain Bacteria; phylum Cyanobacteriota; class Cyanobacteriia; order PCC-6307; family Cyanobiaceae; genus Vulcanococcus. The sequence continues at coordinate 4,689 of CAJXSQ010000068.1, forward strand.
TCCCAGGCCAGCAGCAGCACCGCCGCCAACAGGAACAGCAGCAGCTGATCGAGGCGCACCGGCTCGCCCAGGCCGGCGCGCCAGCCGGCCGCCAGCAGCACCGGCATCACCGCCACCGAATACATCGGCCACTTGATCGCGGCTTTCCACAGCCGCCGCCGCTGCGCGCGATCGGCGTGAAGGCTTGCGACGACCTGAGGCTCGGACGCGGGCAGGGGCAACTGTCGGCGGCGGAAGGCCCATACATTTGAGCAGCCGCTTCAGCCGGCCCCGGGTGCAGGCTCCATCCAGCGTCACAACCAGCTTCAGCACTCTGCTGGCGGCGGCGGCCGAGGGCGCCCGCCGGCTGGAGGGAGAAGGCGTGCTCAGCCTGGCGCTGCCCCTGGCCGGGCGCGACCCGATGGCGCTGCTGAGCCAGCTGGAGCAGGGCGAGCGGTTCCGCTTCCTCTGGGACAGCGCGCCGGGCCTGTGCCTGGCCGCCAGCGGCCGCTGCAACAGCCTGGAGCTGAGCGGCCCGCGCCGCTTCGAGCTGGCCCAGCGTTTCAGCGCCGTGAGCCTGGGACGGCTGGCGGCACCGCAACACTGCCCGCCGCTGGCGCGGCCGCGGGTGCTGCTGGCTTTCTCCTTCTTCGAGAGTCCGCTGCAGGAAGGGGAGGGGGTGCCCGGGGTGCAGGCCGTGCTGCCCCGCTGGCAGCTGAGCCGCCAGGGGCGCCACTGCTGGCTGCGGCTGCAGCGCACCCTCGGCGGCGAGGTGAGCGCCCGCAGCCTCGCCGAAGAATTGTGGGAACAGGCGCAGCGGCTCTCCGCACTGCCGGCGGATCCCAGCGCCGCCGCTGGCGATGCCGCCGGACCCGCCGTGATCAGCGGCTCCGCCTGGCAGGAGGGCTACCGCTCGGTGGTGGAACGGGGCCTGGAGCTGGTGGAGAGCGGCGAACTGCGCAAACTGGTGCTGGCGGTACGCCAGCAGCTGCATCTGGCCGCACCGCTCGATCCCCTGCAGCTGCTGGCCCAGCTACGCCGGCACCAGCCCGGCAGCTGTCGCTTCCTCTGGCAGCGGGGCGATGGCCCGGCCCTGCTCGGCGCCTCACCGGAGCGGCTGCTCACCGTGCGCCAGGGGCAGCTGCGCAGCGACGCCCTGGCCGGCACGGCACCGGTGGGGCCGGGTGCGGAACAGCTGCTGCATTCCGACAAGGATCGCCGCGAGCACGAGCTGGTGGTGGAGGCGATCACAACCGTGCTGCAGCAGGCGGGCCTGCAGCCGCGCAGGCCGCGCCACCCGCGCCTGGCCCGCCACGGGCAGCTGCTGCACCTGCACACGCCGATCACAGCGCCCCTGGCCGACCAGCCAGCCCTCTCGATCGCCGCGGCGCTGCACCCCACCCCCGCCGTGGCCGGGCTCCCCCGCCGCGCCGCGATGACAGCGCTGCGCAGCCTCGAACCGTTTGAGCGGGGCTATTACGCCGCCCCGATCGGCTGGATCGACAGCGAGGGCGACACGGAACTGCGCGTGGCGATCCGCAGCGGCAGCCTGCAGGGCCGGCAGCTGGAGCTCACGGCCGGGGCCGGCCTGGTGCGCGGTTCGGCGGTGGAGCGGGAGCTGGCGGAAGTGGCCCTGAAGCTGGGGGTGCTGCAGCAGCAGCTGGATCTGCCCCAGACCAGCAGCACCATCGGCCCGTGAGCGCGTTCAGCTCCGGGCTCGGGCTTCTGGCCGGATTGCTGGCGATCGCCCTGGCGCTGCGCCACTGGGTGGGACGCCAGAGGCTGGAGCACATCATCTTTGAGGCGGACACGCCGGCCGGCAAACGCTTCGATCTGGCGCTGCTGATCGCCATCGTGCTCAGCGTGCTGCTGGTGGCCCTGGAGAGCGATCCGCGGCTGCGCGGGCACTACCGGGGGCTGTTTGAACCGGCCGAGCTGCTGTTCTCCAGCCTGTTCAGCCTGGAATACCTGCTGCGGCTGCTCTGCAGCCGACGCCCCTGGTTCTACGCCCGCAGCTTCTTCGGTCTGGTGGATCTGGTGTCCAGCCTGCCGCCGCTGCTCACCCTCGGCATCCCAGCGGCGCAGTCGTTGCTGATCGTGCGGGTGCTGCGGCTGCTGCGGGTGTTCCGGATCCTCAAGCTCGGCTCCTATCTCGATGAAGCGCAGCTGCTGCGCCAGGCCCTGGTGGCCAGCCGCCGCAAGATCACCGTGTTCATGCTCACGATCGTGGCGCTGGTGGTGCTGATCGGCACGTTGATGTACGTGATCGAGGGCGAGCGCAGCGGCTTCACCAGCATTCCGGTGGGGATCTATTGGGCGATCGTGACGATCACCACCGTGGGCTACGGCGATGTGGCCCCCGTCACCACGCTCGGGCGCTTCGTGGCCTCCCTGGTGATGCTGCTGGGCTACAGCATCATTGCGGTGCCCACGGGGATCGTGACCGCCAGCATCCAGGAGGTGCAGCGCGAACGGCGCGGGCTGGACGTCGAGAAAGCCCGCGAAGGCAGCACGGCATCGTGTCCGCACTGCGGCAAGGCGCTCAAGGGTTGAGCAGGCGCTCCATCGTTTGATCCGCCAGGGCGATGCCGCCGAGGCGCTCCACCTCGCGCACACCGGTGGGGCTGGTCACATTGATCTCACTGAGGCGGCCATCGATCACATCGATGCCCACGAAGAACAGGCCCTCTGCCTGGAGAGCGGGTTCCAGCTCCGCACAGATGCGCCGTTCCTGATCCGTGAGCTCGGTGGCTTCCGGCGCACCACCCACCGCCAGGTTGCTGCGGAATTCCCCCGGGGCCGGCTTGCGGTTCACCGCGCCGAGGGGCTCACCGTTCACCAGCAGGATGCGCTTGTCGCCGGCGGTCACCGCCGGCAGAAACGCCTGCACCATCACCGGCAGCGTCTGCTGGTTCGTTACCAGCTCGAGCAACGCCTTCAACCCAGGGGCACCGGCGTGGCTGCGCACCACACCCTGCCCGGCACGGCCGCCCAAGGGCTTGAGCACAACATCGCCATGTTCGGCCGCAAAAGCCGCCAACTGCTCGGCATCGCTGCTCACCAGGCTGGGGGCCATCAGGTGGCTCCAGCGCAGGGCGCCGAGCTTCTCGTTCCAGGCCCGCAGCGAGGCGGGGCGATTCAGCACCCGCACCCCCTGGCGCTCCGCCAGCTCGAGCAGATGGGTGGCATAGAGGTAGGCCTCATCCACCGGCGGGTCCTTGCGCATCCACACCCGCGGGAAGGAGGCCAGCGGCAGCCAGCGGGGTTCCTCCGCCTCAAACCAGGGATCGGGCAGATCCCAACCCGAGGCGGTGGGCCGGATCTCCGCCAGGCGGATCGGCTGGGCCAACACCAGCGGTTCATGGGCCGGATCCGAACCCCGCACCGCCAGCTGAGCCGGCGTGCACACCCACACCTGCTGGCCAGCCCGCTGGGCCGCCTGCATCAGGGCAACGCTGGAATCCTTGGTGGGCCTGAGCTGCGTGATCGGATCAACCACGAACAGCTGGGGCTCAAGCCCGCTGTCGAGCAGGCTCAAGCGGCGGCTCCGAGCAGCGCATCCAGCTGACCGCTGCGCTCCAGGGCATGCAGGTCGTCGCAGCCGCCCACGTGCTGGCCGTTGATGAAGGTCTGCGGCACGCTGCGGCGGCCACCGCTCTTGGCGGCCATCACAGCGCGGGCAGCCTCATCGCCATCGATGGCGAACTCGGTGTAAGCCACACCCTTGCGATCCAGCAGCGCCTTGGCCCGGATGCAGAACGGACAGGCGCGCCAGGTGTAGATCTCAACGTTCGCCATCAGGGCGTTCTTCGGTGGCGTGGATCCTAGAAGCGGCGATCCGGAACCCAGCCACCAAACAGAGCGACCATGGTCACTACCATGGTCATCACCGACCCCGATGGTCATGGTGCAGCGCATCTCAGCGAGTCAGTTCAAAGCCCGCTGCCTCGGCCTGATGGACGCCGTGGCCAGCAGCGGTGAACCGCTGGTGATCACCAAAAACGGGGTGCCCGTGGCGGAGCTCCATCCCTGCCGCGGCGCCCGGCGTGCATCCCCCTTCGGCCTCCATCCAGGCACCCAACTCCTCGGGGATGTGATCGCCCCCCTCGATGAGCCCTGGAGCGCCCTGGCGTGATCCTGCTCGATACGCACGTGCTCCTCTGGCTCGACAGCGATGCACCCCAGCTGGGTCCTCAGGCCAGACAGGCGATCCAGGAGGCGTGGCAGGCCGATCAGGTGGCCGTGAGCGCGATCAGCTTCTGGGAGGCGGCGATGCTGCAGCAACGGGGCCGGATTGCCCTGGCCGCCACTCCGGCCACCTGGCGGGACGACTGGCAAGAAGCAGGACTACGGGAACTCCCCCTGAACGGCAGCATCGCGCTTGCAGCAGTCACTCTCCGCGACTTCCATGCGGACCCAGCCGATCGGTTCATCACCGCAACAGCCCTGGCGCACGACGCCCTGCTGATCACCGCTGATCAAGCGATCCTCAACTGGCCCGATCGATCACTTAACCGCCTCAACGCCCGCCATTAGGTACGGTCGACCCAACGTTCAACAGCTGCCGGTGCTCGACCTCACCGACTTCAAGCGCGACCTCTCCGAGCTCACTGACCGCCTGGG
>CAJXSQ010000069.1 GCA_913061215.1 uncultured Synechococcus sp.
CCGGTGAGGTACACGCGGAACACGTGCAGGATCAGCATCAGCACCATCATCGAGGCGCTCCAGCGGTGGATGGAGCGGATCAGCCAGCCGAAGCTGACGTCGGTCATCAGGTACTGCACCGAGGCGTAGGCCTCAGCCACGGTCGGCTTGTAATAGAAGGTCATCGCGAAGCCGGTCGCGAACTGGACCAGGAAGCAGACCAGGGTGATGCCGCCCAGGCAATAGAAGATGTTGACGTGGGGCGGGACGTACTTGGACGCAACGTCGTCGACGATCTCCTGGATATCCAGGCGCTCGTTGAACCAGTCGTAGACGGGCGAGGACTTTCCGCCGGCGGCGGGTGAGGAATTCGCCATGCAGCGAGAGGGTTTGGTTGGCAGAGTCTACCGATCACCTCAGGGAGCCCGTGAGCGCTGCACAGCCTGTGATTGTTGGAGCGCGGCTCAGGCGGTGGCTGCTGGGCAGCCTCTGCTGCCTGCTGCTGGCCTGGCCCGCCCCCGCCGCCCTGGCCCTGAACGACGGGCAACAGCTTGTGGTGGAGAGCTGGCGGCTGGTGAACCAGAGCTACGTGGATCCGGAACGCTTCGAGACCATTCATTGGAAGCGCCTGCGGCAGAAGGCGCTGGAGCGCCCGATCCAGACCAGCGCCGAGGCCTACGACGCCATCGACTGGATGCTGGAGCCGATCGGCGACCCCTATACCCGCTTGCTCAGACCCGCCGACTACACCGCACTGAAGGCCAGCACCCAGGGCAGCGTCAGTGGTGTGGGCCTGCAGCTGGGCATCCGCCAGAACGACACCGCCATCGTGGTGATTGCGCCGCTGGAGGGGTCGCCGGCGGCGGAAGCCGGCATCGTGAGCGGCAGCGAGCTGCTGCGGGTGGATGGCGCGGCCACGGCTGATCTGGGACTGGAGAGCACCGCCGCCCGGCTGCGCGGTCCGGCAGGAACCAGCGTTCTGCTGGAGCTGCGCTCGCCCGAGGGACGGCGGCAGGAGGTGGAGCTGCAGCGACGCCAGGTGGATCTGCTGCCGGTGCGCAGCCGCCTGATCGAGCACCGGGGCCACCGGTTGGGGTATCTGCGCATCACCCAGTTCGCCGAGCCGGTGCCGCAGCAGGTGGCCGAAGCGCTGGAGCAGCTGCAGCAACAGGGAATGGAGGCGCTGCTGCTGGATCTGCGCAACAACTCGGGCGGCCTGGTGAGCGCCGGGCTGGCGGTGGCGGATCAGCTGCTGGATGGCGCACCGATCGTGGAAACCCGCAACCGCGAGGGCTTCAGCGATCCGCAACAGGCCAACCGCGGCCGGCTCTACGACGGACCGCTGCTGACGCTGGTGAACAGCGGCACCGCCAGTGCCAGCGAAATCCTGGCCGGCGCGCTCCAGGACGACGGCCGCTCCGAGCTGCTGGGCGGCCGCACCTTCGGCAAGGGGCTGATCCAGACGCTGATCAGCCTGGGCGGTGACGGCAGTGGCCTGGCGGTGACCGTGGCCCGCTACGTGACCCCCAGCGGCCGCGATATCCAGAATCTGGGCATCGAACCGGATCAGCTGCTGCCCCAGCCGGAACCGCTCGATCCCGGCGGCCGTGGCGATGGCTGGCTGGAGGCGGGGCTCACGGCCCTGGCGGGGCAGCTGGAGCCAACGGTCTGATGGCATCCCGCACGTACCACGACCCGCTGCACGGTGCGATCCGCCTGGATCGGCGCCTGCCGGCCGAAGCGCTGGCGATTGAACTGATCGATACGCCGCCCTTCCAGCGGCTGCGCCGCATCCGCCAGCTGGGCCCGGCCTACCTCACCTTCCACGGCGCCGAATCGAGCCGGTTCACCCATTCCCTCGGGGTGCTGCACCTGGCCCGCCGCGCCCTGCAGGAGCTCTGCCGCCTTCAGCCCGATCTGGAGCAACACGCCGGCGTTCTCTACAGCGCTGCCCTGCTGCACGACGTGGGCCACGGGCCCCTCAGCCATTCCGGCGAGGAGATGTATGGCCTGCACCACGAAGCCTGGTCGGCGCGGCTGATCCGCGAACATCCCAGCCTGCGGGAGCCGCTGGAAGCCTTCGCGCCCGGCACGGCTGAAGCCGTGGCAACCCTGCTCGGCCAGAGCCGTTATGCCAACCCGGCGATCCAGGCGCTGGTGAGCAGCCAGCTGGACTGCGACCGGCTCGATTACCTGCTGCGCGACAGCTACAGCACCGGCACCCGCTACGGCCAGCTGGATCTGGAGCGCATCCTCGCCAGCCTCACCCTCGCCCCCGATGGCCAGCTGGCGCTGCATCCCAAGGGACTGATGGCGGTGGAGCACTACCTGGTGGTGCGCAACCTCATGTACCGCAGCGTGTACAACCACCGGCTGAACGTGGTGTGCAACTGGCTGCTCAGCCGCACGGTGAGCGTGGCGCGCCAGCTGGGGCCGGCAACGGTGTGGGCCGATGCCGTGATGGCCCGCTGGCTCTGGCAGCCCGATCAGCTCGACCTCACCCACTTCCTCGGCAACGACGACCACCGCACCGGCTATCACCTGCAGCGCTGGCAGGAGGACGGCCCCGAGCCCCTGCGGATCCTCTGCGCCCGCTTGCTGGATCGGCAGCTGCTCAAGGCCACCGATGTGAGCCGGCTGAGCAGCGAACAACGGCTCACCCTGCTGGCCCAGGCCCGGCAGCTCAGCGCAGCCGCCGGGCTGGATGCCGATCTCTGCTGCGGCCTGCAGCGGCAGCGCAACCGCGGCTATCACCCCTATCGCGGCGGCCTGCGGCTCTGGGATGGCAGGAACCTCACGGCCCTGGAACAGCGCTCGGCCCTGGTGAACAGCCTCAGCCAGACCAGCGAAAGCGCCTGGCTGATTCACCCCAAAGAGGTGGCAGGGCCGCTGCGGCAGCACCTGGCCCTGGAAAGCGCCGATGGTGCTTCTTAAGTTGCACACCATGACCACCCATGTGCAGCTCACCCCAGAGGCCAGCAGCCAGGCCACGGCCCTCGACGAGGTGAAGGTTCAGCTGGGACGCGCAGCGCCGGCCGGGCCCGTGTGGCTGGATTGCTGCGATCGGCTTCTGCGGCTGCCCGAGCTGCGGGCGATTGAAGCCTGGCTGCAGCAGCAGGGCTGCAGGCTGGAGCGGCTGCAGGCCCGGGAGCCTCTGGCCCTGGTGCCTGCCGCGGCCCTGGGAATCGAGACCGAGCTGCTGCGGGAACCGGAAGCGACGGCGGCGGCTCCCCCGCCCGCCGACCAGCTCACGATTCATCGCGGCACGCTCCGCTCCGGTGATCACCTGGAGGTGGAGGGATCGCTGCTGGTGCTGGGCGATGTGAATCCGGGAGCACGGGTGAGCGCCGGCGGCGACGTGCGGGTGTGGGGACGGCTGCGGGGCGTGGCCCATGCCGGAAGCCGTGGTGATCGCCGGGCACGGATCGTGGCGCTGCAGCTGCGCCCCCTGCAGCTGCGCATCGCCGATGCGGTGGCCCGCGGGCCGGAGGAGCTGCCACCAGCCGGGTTCTGTGAGCAGGCGGTGCTGGAGCAGGGAGCCATCGCCATCCAGCCCGCAGACCCTCACTGGCCGCGACCGGAAAGCTGAGGCAGCCCCTCAGCGGTTCACGATTCCCAGCGCCCCCATCGCACCGGCGACCGCCATGAACCAGAGCGGCGAGATCTTGGTGCGCAGCATCAGCACGCACACCACCAGCGACACCGCATAGGCAGGGGTGTCGTGATCGGAGATGCGCAGGATCTTCAGGCCCACCGAGAAGAGGATGCCGAGGGTGATCGGCCCCAGCCCCCGTTCGAAGGCCACACGCCAGGGGCTGTTGCGCAGGCGATTCCAGCTCAGGGCCGCCACCACCATCAGCAGCGTGGAGGGGAGCAGGATCGACACCTCGGCCACCACCGCACTGAGCAGTGCCCAGGCAGGCCCCTCCTTCACGGCCGCACCCATGCCGAGCAGGCCCACAATCATCGAACTGGGCCCCGGTGCCGCCTCGGCGATGGCATAGATATCGGCGAACTGGCGCGAGCTGAGCCAGCAGTACTGATCCACCGCCATGTGGTGGTACTCATTGAGCAGGGTGTTGCCCCCGCCCAGCGAAAAGAGCGACAGGCTGAGGAAATCCCAGATCACCGCCAGCAGGTTGCGCCAGTCGCTCAGGTGCACGGCCTGGCAGGCCTGAGCGGCGGCGGTTGCAGTTGCGGCAGCCGCGCTCATCGCCGCTCCCCGCGCGGCCAGTACCAGGCCATGGCCAGGGGACCGGCCACGAGCACCAGTGGCACCAGGCGCACATGGAACACGCTCATCGCAATGAAGCTCACCCCCGCCAGCAGCAACGCCACGGGATCGCGGGTGTAGGCACCGGCGATCTTGAAGCCCATCGAGAGGGCCATGCCGGCGGAGGCTGTGATCACCCCGGCCAGCACCCGATCCACCGCCAGGGTTTCGTGCAGGTAGTAATACGAGAGCCCCAGCACCAGCAGCACGCTGAAGGGCAGCAGCAGGATGCCGAGCAGCGCCACCAGCGCACCGCTGAGGCCATGGAAGCGGCTGCCGATGTACACGGCCATGTTGATCTGATTGGGCCCCGGAAACAGCCGTGCCACGGTGAGCCCGGTGATGAATTCCTCCTTGCTCATCCAGTGGCGGTCCTCCACCACGATGCGCTCGCTCCAGGCCGAGAGCCCCCCGCCGAAGGAGGAGAGCGCCACCTGCTGCATGCCCAGAAACAGCTGCAGCCTTGAGGGCGCGGCGGATGTGGTCATCTCAGCGGGGCTCAATCGTGCACGAAGTGGGGATCGGGCGGCAGCTCGCCGTGCTCGTGATAGGTGGGATCGAGCGGATCGGGGGCGCTGTACTTCTTCGAGGCCTCCCAGTCGGCTTCGAAAACAGCCTCCAGGCGCCGGATCACATCCTTGGCATCGATCTCGATGCCGAGTTCGCGGCGCACATCGAAAGCGCTGCGATCGATGTTCATCGAGCCGGTCATGGCTGACTTGCCATCCACCAGGATCAGCTTGGCGTGAAGCTTGAGGTGCTTCTGGCGCCGGATCTTCACGCCGAACAGCTCCATCACCCGCAGGGAGCTGAAGGTGTCGAACACGTCCCAGTCGCTGAGGCCGTGCTTGCCGCCACAGAGCACGCGCACCTTCACGCCGCGCTGCCGGGCCGCCACGATGCGCTCCAGGATCACCGCATCCACGAACTTGGGGTGCTGGATCCAGAGGGTCTTGCGGGCCGCATCGATCACCCGGGCCATCTGGCCGCGGCTGTGGGCGTTGCTCCACACCAGTCCCACGTCGAGCCGGGGCTCGAAGAAACTGCGATGCCAGTCGGCCTCGAAACCGGCCCGCACCTGTCCGATCACCACCGGGTCGTGGGTGATCACGCCGTAGTCGCGGGTCTCGGTGAAATATTTGTCGGAAAGGTTGAAGGTGGCGATCAGGGCGGCATGGCCGTCGATCACCATCGACTTCTCATGCGTCACCGGGAAGCATTCGCTGGTCCACACCACCTCGTGGCCGTGGCTCTGCAGCAGGGCGAAGGCCTCATCGTTCCAGCGATCACCGCCGGAGGTGTGGGGATTGAGCATCACCCGCACCCGCACGCCGCGCTCACGGGCACGGATCAGGGCCTGCTCCACCTGTTCGCTCTGGAGCTTGAACTGCTTGAGCAGCAGCTCCTCGCGGGCCTGATCGATCAGGGCCACAACGGCGGCGGCGCCGTCGTCCGGCATCACGAGCAGGCGCTGGCCCGATGCGGCACCGGACATACAGAACGAAGCGAAGCTGCGGCTGTTCTAGAGCGGGGAGGCCCACCGCGCCCAGTGCGACGAACACAGGAGGGCGAGGGCGAATGGCCTTAACCTGCCTCGATTCCACTGCGTGCCCGTGACCACCTCGGGGAGCCGTTCCATCCTGATCTGCTCAGGCAAGGGGGGTGTGGGGAAAACCACGCTCACCGCAAACCTGGGTATCGCCCTGGCCAGGCAAGGCATGCGCACCGCGGTGCTCGATGCCGATTTCGGCCTGCGCAATCTCGATCTGCTGCTGGGCCTCGAGAACCGGATCGTGTACACGGCCCAGGAGGTGCTCGCCGGCAACTGCCGCCTGGAGCAGGCCCTGGTGAAGCACAAGCTGGAGCCCAACCTGGCCCTGCTGCCCGCCGGCAACCCGCGCATGCTCGAGTGGCTCAAGCCGGAGGACATGCAGACGATCGTGGGCATGCTGCGCGAGAGCTTCGACATCGTGCTGATCGACTGCCCCGCCGGCATCGAAGACGGTTTCAAGAACGCGGCGGGAGCTGCCGAAGAAGCGATCGTGATCACCACGCCGGAGGTGTCCGCGGTGCGGGACGCTGACCGTGTGATCGGGCTGCTGAACACCCGGGGCATCCAGCCGATCCAGCTGGTGCTCAACCGGGTGCGACCGAAGATGATGGCCAGCCAGGAGATGCTCGCCGTCGACGACGTGACCGACATCCTTGCCCTGCCCTTGCTGGGGCTGGTGCTGGAGGACGAGCAGGTGATCGTGAGCACCAACCGCGGCGAACCGCTCACCCTCAACGGCAGCAATTCACCCGCGGCCCAGGCCTACACCAACATCGCCCGCCGCATCTGCGGTGAGGACGTACCCCTGATCGATCCGGCCAAGGCACGGCGTGGCCTGCGGGCCAAGATCGGCCGCCTGATGCAAACCAAGATCTTCTGAGCTGATGACCCTGCGCGATTTCATCAACAAGCTGCTCGGTCGCCAGCCCGCCAGCGCCACCACGGCCAAGCAACGGCTGCAGCTGGTGCTCGCCCACGACCGCAGCGACCTCAACCCCGAACTGCTCGAGCAGATGCGGCGCGAGATCCTCGAGGTGGTGAGCCGCTATGTGGAGATCGACCTCGAGGAGGGCGACGTGAGCCTGGAAACCGAAGACCGCGTCACCGCGCTGGTGGCCAACCTGCCGATCCGGCGCACCAAGGCCGTGCCGGAAGAAGCCGATCCGGTTGTGACCGCCGGCCAGGCCTGAGGGGAATGCTCAGGGCATCGCTGCGTCACACCCGCCATGCCCCTTGCCACCTCACGCGTCACACCCGCTGAACACCACGTGCTGCGCCAGTTGCTGCGCGGCCTGGGCAACCAGGCCATCGCCGCCGAACTGGCCCTGAGTCCACGCACGGTGGAAAGCCACATCTCCCACATGCTGGCCAAGACCGGCTGCCGAAACCGCACCCAGCTGCTGCTCTGGGCGCTCACCGAGCGATAAGCTCTCGCCGGAGGCCCAGCCCTCCTCTTGCCGGCTTAGCTCAGTGGTAGAGCAGCGCTTTTGTAAAGCGAAGGCCATCGGTTCAAATCCGTTAGCCGGCTTGTGTTGATCGCTCCAGGCAGCGTCCTGCGGATGCTTCAACCTCCAAGGCCCGGTTCGCCGGCACGCTCCGTGGCCCTGGCAGCTGGCCTGTTCGCCGGCGTGTGCCTGGGCCTGCAGGCCTGGCGGATCTGGAGCCTCAACGCCACCTACGACCAGGGGCTGTTCCTGCAGGAGATCTGGAACGGTCATCTCGGCCGCCCCTTTGAAAGCACGCTGGCCTCGCAGCTCTCCACGCCGGTACTGGTGACGGGCAGCGAGATCCCCCGCCTGGGCTACCAGCATCTCGGCCAGCACTTCACACCGCTGCTGATGCTGTGGTTGCCGGTTGTGCTGCTGCTGGGGGTGTGGAGCCTGCCGCTGATTCAGGTGGGGCTGCTGACGGCCGGAGGGCTGGTGCTGCATCAGCTCGCCCGGGAGGATCTGGAACCGCGGCTGGCCGCCTGGATCGGCATCAGCTATTTCGCCGCCGGCATTGTGATCGGGCCGGCACTCGAGAACTTCCACGATCTCTGTGCCATCCCCCTGCTGAGTTTCAGCCTGCTGCTGGGGTTGCGACGGGGGCAGATCTGGCTCTATGCCGTGCCTGCCGCGCTGCTGCCGCTGGTGCGGGAGGACGTGGGCCTGCTCAGCTTCAGCTACGGCCTGTGGATGCTGCTGCGCAGCCGGGGCGGCTGGCGCTGGGCCGGAGCGGGATTGTGCGTGTATTCGCTGCTGATGGTGGCACTGATCACCAACCTGGTGATGCCCCTGTTCGGGACGGAGGTGGCCGATCGCTTCATGGAGGAGCGTTTCGGCCAGTTCCTGGCGGCACAGGGGGGGCGTGGCTCCACCGTGGATGTGCTGAAAGCGATGGCGAGTCAGCCGTTGCTGCTGGTGCGGGAGATCCTGCAACCGCTGGGACCGAGCCTGAAATTTCTGCTCACCCTCTGGTTGCCGCTGGCACTGCTGCCGGCGACCGGCCTGGATGGCTGGTTGCTGATGGCAGGGCCGTTGTTCGTGGCTCTCAGCAGCCAGGGCGGCAATGCCCTGGCTGTGACGCTGCGCTTTGTGCTTTATCTGGTGCCTGGTGTGTTCGCCGGAGGCATCCTCTGGTGGCGCCAGCGGCAGGCCCTCTTTCACGAGCCTTGGCTCAAGCGGCTCTGGCGAACCGCCCTGGTGCTCTCCATCCTGTTCACGATCACCGCCAACCCGCACCGCAGCCTCTCGGCTCTGATCCCCGACAGCGTGGCTCCGTGGGTGTATGTATCCCCGGCCCGCCAACTGCAGCGGGGCCTGGACACGCGCCGGCTGTTGCGCAGCATTCCTGCCGGCGCCAGCGTTGCCGCTGAAACCCAGCTGGTTCCGTTGCTGGCCGAACGGCGCGTGCTGCTGCGCTTCCCGGAAAGCGCGGAGTACACCGACGACCAGCGGCAGCGGCGTTCTGTGGACTGGGTGGTGAGCCAGCCGGGCTTCAACGCTGATTACGCACCCGCCTTCCGGCGCAATGGCGCCTGGGTGCACAGCAGCTACGCCCGGATTCAGGAGCTGCTCAACAGCGGCACCTACCGCGTGCACCGCTGTGATCAGAGCGGGATCGTGCTGCGACGCCTGGCCACCGAGCATCCTGAGAACGACGCGCTATCGGGGCAGGCGGGCAGGGCCTGCGTGGAGCAGCAGTTTGAACGGGCCCTGCTGCAGATGCAGCAACGCGGCGATGCCTCCCTCTGACCAAAGCATGAAAAAAGGCCCCTTGCGGGGCCTCGTGGTCGTTGGGATGGTTCCGATCAGAGAGCGTTACCGCGGGGCAGAACCTCTTCAGGGAAGACGAAGTTTTCGTGCGGTTGGTCCGCGGGGG
>CAJXSQ010000070.1 GCA_913061215.1 uncultured Synechococcus sp.
CATCTACAGCACCCGCTGCCTGCTCACCCTGATGGATGGTGTGGCGCGCCATGATGCCCGTTCCGCGGCCTGAGTGATCCGAAACTTCAGCCTTTCTGCGGGGCTGCTGAGTATTTCTGCCCAGCGATTGCATGGGCAGATGCACACAGTTCCGGGAGCGATGTTTCGCTTTGCACCGGCAGTGCTGGCAAGGTCGCTGCGCAGGGGTTGGATGATGGAATCGAAGCCCTTGCCGGTATGACAACCACGCTCACGCGGCCCGATGGTGAAGGCAGCGTTCAGGTGCATCAGGAGGCCGGTCTTCAGATCGAGGAAGGTGCCCTGGTGATCGCCGTGTACGGCAAGGGGGGTATCGGCAAGAGCACCACCAGCTCCAATCTCTCGGCCGCTTTCTCCAAGCTGGGCAAGCGGGTGCTGCAGATCGGCTGCGACCCCAAGCACGACAGCACCTTCACGCTCACCAAGCAGATGGTGCCCACGGTGATCGACATCCTTGAAACCGTGGACTTCCACACCGAGGAGCTGCGCCCGGAGGACTTCGTGTTCGAGGGCTTCAACGGCGTGCAGTGCGTGGAATCCGGCGGCCCTCCGGCCGGCACCGGCTGCGGTGGCTATGTGACCGGCCAGACGGTGAAGCTGCTCAAGGAGCACCACCTGCTGGAAGACACCGATGTGGTGATCTTCGATGTGCTCGGCGACGTGGTGTGCGGCGGCTTCGCGGCGCCGCTGCAGCACGCCCACTACTGCCTGATCGTGACGGCCAACGACTTCGATTCCATCTTCGCGATGAATCGGATCATCGCGGCGATCCAGGCCAAGGCGAAGAACTACAAGGTGCGTCTGGGCGGTGTGGTGGCCAACCGCTCCAAGGACACCGATCAGATCGATCGCTTCAATGGCCGCGTGGGCATGCGCACCATGGCCCACTTCCCCGACCTCGATGCGATCCGCCGCTCGCGCCTGAAGAAGTGCACGATCTTTGAGATGGAGCCCACGCCTGAGGTGGAGGCGGTGCAGAACGAATACCTGCGCCTGGCCCAGGCGATGCTCGAGAGTGTGCAACCGCTGGAGGCCGAACCGCTCAAGGACCGGGAGATCTTTGATCTGCTCGGCTTTGATTAGGGCTCAGCCCGGCGCTCAGATGCGCAGGCGTGTCACCTCCGCCTGAATCGCGCCGCGCCGCGTGCTCACGCCGATCGGCTCGCGCGTGAAGATCTCCACGCGAATGCCCGCCCGGCTCACCAGCAGCACGGTGCCGCAGAGCAGGGCGATGGCGCTCAGCAGCGCCAGCGGCCACAGCGCAGCCACTGGCGCGATCGCCATGCCCAGAGCCGTGGCCACACCGAGCCCAAAACCCAGAAGCAGCACGGGAAACCGAGCTAATACACGCGGTGGTTCCATGGCGGGGTCAGATCCTGGTGCAGGCTTCGATCAGCAGGGTTTCGGCGGGTGAGTCGGCCTGCGGCACGCGCCATTCTCCCCAGTGGCCTCCTGCTCGCTTGCGGTTCACGGTGAGTGTTCCGCAGTCCACAGCCACGGCCCGCTCGGGGATGGCGTTGCTCTTGTCCTTGGTGGGTGGCGCTTCCGGCCAGCTGAGGGCACCGATGCTCATCGGCCGGGTGATGGCCCGCCGCCAGGGCGCGACCCACACATCGTCATGCCCCTTGAGCAGGGTCCACTGCTCCCAGTCCACCTCGATGTCGCCAAAGCGGCGCCAGCGCTGGGCGATCTCCTGCTGACGTTCCACCAGCCGTTGGCGCAGCTGGGTTTCATCGTCCTGGGCTCGCGCGGCCGGTGGAGCGAGCGTCAACAGGCCAAGGCCCACCAGGGCAAGGGGGCGCAGGGATCGAGCAGGGCTAAGGGGCATCGGATGTTGCGCGATCAGGGAAGAGGAATGGGCGAGAGGCTCTTGATGGCGTTGTTCAAGGTCACGTTCAAGCGACCGCCGATCTGGTTGACATCCACGTTGCCCTGCACCTGCAGGGGTTCGTCGTTGTTCACCTGCACCGCGATCTCCTTGGCGATGCCGGCCACATCCACGGGTTTTTTGATCTCCTGCACGGCCACATCCCCCTGCACGGCCAGCGGTTCACTGGAGCGCACCGGCAGCGGATCGGCGGCCTTCACCGCCACGGTGCGCTCCACGTTCACCTGCCCCACCACCGCCAGGGGCTTGTTGTGCTCCAGCTTCACCGGTTGAGCGATGCCCTCGATCTGGATCGGGCCTGCCAGCCGCACCGGAAACGGCTGATCGAGTGGCAGGGCGATCGGGATCGGCTGGCGCAGGATCTGGATCGCTGCCACCGCCAGGGCCCAGGCCGAGAGCACCAGTGCCAGGGGCCAGCGGCAGGCCATCAGCAACCGGAACAGCTGCGGATCGATCGTGCCGCTGGCCCGGCCGGCCTCGGCCTGTTCGGGGGGGCGGTGTGGCTCGCTCACGCCGGATTCTGCTCAGTTGGGTCCAGGGTCCCCCGAAGGGGAGCACCTGTCACCCCCTTGTTGCGTTGGTGTCGCCGATCAGGCCAGGCCCACCAGCTTCATCGATTCCTCCCACACCCCCTGGGCGGTGTCGGGGTTGCTGGCCTTGTCGGAGAGCTCCTGGCTGAACTGCTTGCCGCCCTTCGTCTGGCGGTTGCCCCAGCTCCAGTGCACGCCGGACACAGCGAACTCCGGATCCGCCACCACCTGGGCCACCCGCTCGCCGGCCAGGGCCTGGCTCACATAGCCGCCGGTGATGTTCTTCTGGAACCAGGGGAAGATCGTCTGGAACGCCTTGGGGGTGTTGCGGAACAGGGGCGTATCGGCCACGCAGCCCGGGTAGAGCGAGCTGAACACGATGCCGGTGGAGTCGTGCAGGCGGCGGTGCAGCTCCTGGGTGGTGATCATGTTGCAGAGCTTGCTGTCCTTGTAGGCCTTGCCGGGTTTGAACGGCTTGCCGTTGGCCATGGCGATCGGGGCCTTGAAGCCGGCCTTGAAGCCGCTCAGATCACCCAGGTCGGCCGGGGCGGGGATGGGGATCTTGCCGCCCAGCTCCTTGGAGTTGGCCGTCACCGTGCCGAGGATCACCACCCGGCGCGAGGGGTGCTTGGAGGCCTGCAGCCCGGGGAGCAGCAGCTGGATCAGCAGGAAATGGCCGAGGTGATTGGTGGCCATCGAGAGCTCGTAGCCCTGGGGTGAGCGCTCGGGCTCCTTCAGGCGCGGCTTGTACACCGCGGCGTTGATCACCAGGGCATCGAGGCCGAAGCCCAGGGAGCCCACCAGGGTCTCCACACCCACCCGCACGCTCTCGAGATCGCCGAGGTCGATGCGCAGGTGATGCAGCTTGTCGCGCGGGATGCCGAGGCCATCGGCCGCGGCGGCGGCCCGGATCGGATCGCGGTTCGCGGTCACCACGGTCCAGCCGCGATCCACCAGGGCCTTGGTGGCGTTGAGGCCCACCCCCGAGGTGGTGCCGGTGATCAGAACAGCGCCTGGGGTGCTGCTGGAGCTGGATACGCTGCTGACCACCATGAAGCCCGGAATACGGCGGGCAACAAACTATCGAGCTGCCTGCGGCTTCTCGCTCGTGGCCGGCTGCTGCTCAACAGTTGGAAATGGGGCGCCGCTCGCGGGCTGGGGCTGTTTCCACACCACCCGCAGCCGGTTGGGGGCAATCCACTGGTCCTGCTCCTGGATCAACCGTTGTTCACCGCCGGTGGTGAACAGGTTGTCGAAGCGCTGCTGGGCTTTGTTCAGCTTGGCCTGCTGGATGTTGAGCACCGCGGTGATCTCGCCGTAGCGATCGAGGCGTTCGCGGTAGGCCCCAGCGAGGCGCACCAGGCTCACCACGGCCACCAGGCCGAGCCCCAGCTTCAGGGTGAGGCCAATGCTGCTGCACACCAGCTCCTGGGCCGGCGTGGAGGCGCGCAACGCTGGCGGCGCCACAGGCTGAGGGGCTGAGATTGAGCCGTTGCCGGCGCTGCTGAAGGCTGCGCTGCGGCCGCGTTGCGCGGATCGCCGATGCGATGGCTGGGCGGTGCGGGGCCGGCTCAAGGAGAGTGAGGGAAGGTTTGTGGCCCGCTTTTAGCAGGCCACAAACGCCCTGCCAAGGGATCAGGCGCGGTAGAGGCTGGCGGCCAGGCGAACGGCGAGCACACCCGCGTGGGCGGCCACCACCAGGGCGATCAGCACTTCAGCCTGGGTGAGGGTCGTCATGGCCGGATTCAACACAGAAATCGAACCCATTCTTTCGTGAATGGGCGCTCGGGCCAGCCCGCCTGTCACAGCTCGACACCCCCTTGCCGCAGCCTCTGGCTACGGTCGAGCTCCATCGCCTCGCCCGTGTTGCCCCCCGCAGGCTCCATCCCGATTCAGCAGCAGCAGGTGCGTGAGCGCAGCCTGGCGCCCCTGGAGCCCCTCTTCTCCCTGGAGCCTGAGCAGCTGCTGCAGCGCAGTGATTCCGTGGAGCTGCAGTTCGATTGGCCCCGCAGCGCCGATGATCCGCGCGAGCTCTCCGAGATTGCGGAGCTGCGGTTGTGGAGCCTGCGGGCCGATGCCCTCTGTCCCTGGCTGCCGCTGCTGCTGGAGCGCAGCAGCGGCCAGCTCACCCGCCATGTGGCGATGCTGCTGCCCCACAGCTTCAGCCGCAGCGAGGGCATCCGCTTCGCTCCAGACAGCCTGGAGCTGTGGATGACCCATCGGCTGTTTCTGCTCGATCACTGGTCGCGCGGCCATGGCCTGAACTGCCGCGGCAACCTCGAGCAGATGGCCGCGGTGCTCGGCTTTGAGCTGGACGGCAGCTTCTGGAACGGCCTGAGCTGACGGCCCTCAGCTGAGGGCAAGCTGCAGGGCCCGCCGGCCGGCATCCAGGGCCAGCAGCACGCAGAGCAGCCGCAGCAGCCACACCAGCCTGCGTTCGCTCACCGACTGCAGGCGCGACGCCGACCACTGCGCCGCCACAGCGGCGGCTCCCCCCAGCAGCAGCCCCATGCCGAGGTGGCCGCGCCCATCACTCCAGAAGGTGACGGACGCCGTGGCCGCCGAGGCGCACACCGCCAGGGTGCTGAGCCGGATCGCCTGATACACGCGGATGCCCAGGCCCTGCACCATCAGCGGCACCATCACCAGGCCGCCGCCCACCCCCAGCAGCCCGCTCGACCAGCCGGCCACCAGGCCCACGCCGCCCAGTCCCGGCAGCGGCAGGCGCTCCTCGGCGTCGCTCGCGTCGCTGCGCCGGGGTGTGATCACCAGCGCCAGCACGCCATACATCAGCGCCTGCAGGCCGAGCAGATGCCAGCCCTCCAGCCCATCGCCCGCCCGGCTGAACACCAGGGCGCCGGCGATGGCGCCGCCGGCGATCGCGATCACCGCGCGAAAGGGCACCTGGCCGCTGCGCAGGTGCGCCCAGCTGCCGGCCATGGTGGTGGGCAGGATCGCCAGGGTGCTGGTGGCCAGGGCCTGATGGGGCGAGAGCCCGAGGGCCAGCAACAGCGGCGAGAAGATCAGGCCACCGCCGATCCCGAGCAGGCCCGAGAGCAGCCCCGCGATGATGCCCAGTGGCACAAGGGGCAGCAGATCCCAGGGCATCGTGCACCCACGCCAATCACCCCAGCATCCCTGAGCACGCGTGGTCGACGCTCCTCCCTGGCGCTTCATCCCGCCGATTCAGGCTCCGGCAGCCACGCAGATGGCGATCGATCGCTGGATGCAGCAGCAGGTGCTGGCCGGAGGGCCGCCGCTGCTGCGGCTCTATCGCTGGAGCCGGCCCACCCTGTCGCTGGGCCGCCATCAGCAGCGCTGGCCGCAGCGCTGGCAGCAGCTGCAGCAGCAGGGCGTGCTCGATCTGGTGCGCCGCCCCAGCGGCGGACGCGCCGTGCTCCACGCCGGCGACCTCACCTATGCCCTGGCGATGCGGCCGGAGGTGCTGCAGCGTGAGCGGGTGTATCGCCACTGCTGCCAGTGGTTGCAGCTGGCCTTCGCGCGGGCGGGGGTGCCGCTGGGCTTCGGTGCGGCTGCGGCCACCGCCGCCCAGCAGCGCAGCAACTGCTTTGCCACCGCCACCGCCGCCGATCTTGTGGAGGCCAGTGGTGCCAAGCGCATCGGCAGTGCCCAGTGCTGGCAGGGCGGGGTTCTGCTGCAGCACGGCAGCCTGCTGCTGAATCCCCCGCAGGCCCTCTGGCGGCAGGTGTTCGGCGCTGCGCCGCCGGCCCTGGCCCCCCTGGCCTGGGGCGACGAGGAACTGCAGCGGCAGCTGCGCCGGGCGGCGGAGGAGCAGCTTTGCGGCGGCAGCCTGATCGAGCAGCCCCTCAGCCGCGGCGCCTGGGAGGAGGTGGCGGCCCTGGAGCGGGCTCAGGCCTCGCCGCTGGATTCAATGCTGCGGGCCACCGGCGCCAGCCCCATGCCGAGGGGATAGATGCCCTGGCGGCGGGCCGCCTCGAGAATCGCCTGGGGCAGCCGCACACCCAGCTTCTCGAGCACGCGCTCAGCCAGCTCAGGCCGCTCCAGCGTTCCGCTGGGCAGGCCGGCTGGCCCGATCACCAGCAGGCGGTTGGTGTCGGGCTGGTCCAGCTGCAGCACCGCCTGCCAGAGGGGAGCGTCCTCCCGGATCTGGGGCAGCTGCGCCAGCGGCTGCAGGTGATCGCCGATGCGCTCCTCATCCCAGCGCTGCACCGGTAGCTGTTGCAGCGGCGCGTCGGTGATGAAACCGAGCCAACGGCCCTGGCGGGTCACCAGCAGCCAGTCCGGCAGGCCCCCGCGATCCTGCAGGCGCAGGCGGCTCAACTCCCGCAGGCGGGCGTCGGCCTCCAGCACACGGAAGCGGCGCTGGGCGGCATCGCGCACCTTCAGCTGGCGCAGCACCGTCTGCAGCGCCATCAGCTGGGTTTGATTGCGGGCGGCCCCGAGGCCGAACCAGCCCAGCAGCATCAACCACACACCGCCCACGCCGGCACCGCGCAGCAGCAGCAGCACCCCCAGGCCGATCGCCATCAGCGACAGCAGCCGGCCGCTGGCGGTGGCCACCTCCACTCCCTTGCGCTGGCTGCCGGTGAACTGCCACACCAGCGCCTTGAGGATCAGGCCACCATCCAGGGGCAACCCAGGCAGCAGGTTGAACAGCGCCAGGATCAGGTTGAGGCCGCCCAGCTCATTCACCATCGCGCCCAGCAGCGGCGAGGCGTGGCTCACGCTGTGGCCGCTGGCCAGCAGCGCCACCGCCAGCAGCAGGCTCACCAGGGGGCCCGCCGCCGCCACCATCAGGGAGCCCAGGGCGGTGGGGCATTCCCGCTCAACGCTGGCCACACC
The DNA here is from genome assembly GCA_913061215.1 of uncultured Synechococcus sp. Taxonomy (GTDB): domain Bacteria; phylum Cyanobacteriota; class Cyanobacteriia; order PCC-6307; family Cyanobiaceae; genus Vulcanococcus. Next base: position 7,282 of record CAJXSQ010000070.1, read on the forward strand.
CCCCAACAGAAACAGGGTGATGCTGCGCACCTGCACCCCCTGCCGGATCGCCACCAGGGAGTGGCCCAGCTCATGCAGCAGCACCGATACGAACAGCAGCAGGGCCGTGAGCAGCCCGAGGGCCCAGAAGGCGGCGCCACTGCCCTCAGCGGCCAGCTGCTGGCTGTACTGCTGCTGGAAGGCCACGGTGGCCAGGCCGAGGATCACGAACCAGCTCGGGTGAATGCGCAGGGGGATCCCGCGGATCCGCATCAGCTGCCAGCCTTCACCCACGCCGTCGTCACCGCTGCACCGATCCTAGAAAGACTGCGCCGCTCCGGCTTTCTGCCCCGCCCACTGCCTTGGATCACGCTTCGCACCTGCCTCCCGTCTGCGCGCGCCCCTGGTTGAAGGTTTGCGGCCTGCGCGATCCGGAGCAGGCGGCGGCGGTGGCCGGGCTCGGCGCCGATGCCATCGGTGTGATCGCTGTGCCCAGTTCGCCGCGCTGGCTGGAGCCGCCACAGCGCCCCGCCTTGTTCAGCGCCGTGCGCCAGGCCCGGCCCGGTGTGCTGGGCGTGCTTGTGGTGGCCGATCCCGCCGACGGCGAGCTCGATGCCCTCGCTCCCGCCGCTGGCCATCAGGTGGTGCAGCTGCACGGCGCAGAAACGCCCGGGCGCTGCCGGGAGCTGCGGCAGGCCCTGGGTGGTGGTGTGGCGCTGTGGAAGGCGCTGCGCATCCGCGATCCCGAGGATCTGCAGCAGGCTGCTGCCTATGCCGGGGTTGTGGATGCCCTGCTGCTGGATGCCTGGGTGCCCGATCAGCTGGGGGGCACCGGCCATCGGATTCCCACCGACTGGCTGGAGGGGTTCCGGCCCCCCCTGCCCTGGTGGCTGGCCGGAGGGCTGACGCCCGAGCGGGTGCCGGCGGCGTTGGAGGCCCTCGCCGCTGCGCCGCCGGATGGCCTGGATGTGTCCAGCGGCGTGGAACGTGCGCCCGGCGACAAGGATCTGGAGCGGGTGGAGCGTCTCGTGGCTGCCGTGGCCGCGTTCCGCCAGGATCCCCCCAGCTGATTCCACGCCATGCATCCCGCTCTACGCCGCTTCGCGGTTCTGGCCCTGCCCGTTGCCGCCGCCGGCGCCATGGCCGCCCAGGCCCAGGATCTGGTGGGGTGCCGGCTGGTGGGAGCAACGCTCCAGTGCATTCCTGGGGTGGATGAGAGCCCGCAGCTGCAGATCCAGCAGATGCAGCAGGAGATCTCCACCGACATTCAGATGGAAGGTGTGGTGCAGCAGCGCATCGACGGGCTGCAGCAGCTGGTGCTCAATGGCGATGCAGCGGTGGGTGCCGCCCTCTCTGCCGCAGCCATCGCCGACGCCCAGGCAGCGCTGCCGGCTGCCGATTACCACTGGTATCGGATCAAGCCCGGTCAGCGCAGCTGGGTGTTGATTGAGGGTGCTCAGGGCACCACCTATGTGCCGGCCCCGGTGGATATCGGCCAGAACATCATGGTGGTGGCTGTGGTGAAGCAGAACGGCCAGGTGAAGCGGGTGGCTTCACAGCCGATCGGGCCGGTGCAGCCCTGAGCCGGGGCCCTGTGGTCAGCGCAGCAGGAGCGATTCCTGCTGCTTGACCAGCTCGAAGAACTCCGCCTTGAGGCTGGGATCGTGGCGGAAGTCGCCGCGAACCACCGAATTCACCATGCTGGTTTGCGGTTCCTTCACGCCGCGCCACTTCATGCAGTAGTGCTGCGCCTTCACCAGAATCGCCAGGC
>CAJXSQ010000071.1 GCA_913061215.1 uncultured Synechococcus sp.
GAGTCCCCAGGTGCTCCATGTCCAGATGCGCCGCCAGCGGCGGATGGAGCGGCTGAAGTCGTGTTCCGTGCCGCGCCGCACCACGAACAGCCCGCCCTCCTGTGCAGCGTGCAGCTGCAGGCTGCCACTGGCATCACTGCACTCCGCCACCACCCAAACAGTGCCCCCGGCTCGCAGCAGGGCTTCCACGCGGCGGGTGCCGAGCTGTCTGGTGATGCCGGTGTTGGCGGCGGTGGGTGGATCCACCTGGCTGAACACGGTTTCGAGCTCAAGCTCGGCGCCTTCAGGGAGCACCGGCAGGCTCTGGCCCCCTTGCTGCAGTGCAAACGGGCAGCGGCGCTCCAGCTGCCCCAGGGTTTCCTCGCGCCGCTCCCAGGTCACCTCTGTGGTGCGGTTGCCATCGCTGTCGGTGCTGGTCCGCTCCTCGCGCACCTCCAGGAGTGCCGTGGTGGTGTTGGTGAAGGCCACGCAGGGTTCACCACTCCACGGGGCCGTGAGGGGTTCTGCGCACACCAGTTCGCCGGTGAGCTTCACCCGTTCGCGGAAGGCGCCAGCACCCAGCTGTTCCGCCACGGTGGCCTGCAGCTCGAGCAGCTCAGCCACGCTGCTGCTGCGGGCCTCCAGCAGGTGCGCAAGTTTGCGGGCCTGATGGCGCCGGGCCAGGCCGCTGCCGATCGCCCCTGCACCCAGCAGCGCCGGCAGCAGCAGAGCCGCCTCCACCTCAGGCCTTCTCGAAGGCCAGCAGGCGCGAGAAGTAGAAGGGGGCCTGGTTGAGACTGCGGCGCTTGAGCACGAAGCCAGCTTCCTCGGCGGCCTTCACGATGCCGGCCTCTTTGAGGGTGTAGGCGCGGGTGGTTTTGCTGGGGCCGGGGAACAGCTGGCCGATGCCCTTGAGCAGGGCCAGCAGCGGCGTGTAGGGCGCGAAGCTCACGATCAGGTGCTGCTCGGCCATTGAGGCCAGGTGGCGCACCATTGCCTCCGCCGGCTCCTGGGGGTAGTGGATGAACACATCCAGGCACACCACGGTGTTGTAGCTGCCGCTCAGGCTTTCGAGATCCGAGGCCAGGAAGTTGATCTGGCCGTGCTGCACGCCCGCTTCAACGGCGCGCCGCTCGGCTTCCTTCACCATCGCCTCCGAGAGATCGGAGGCCGCGATCGAGCCGGCACCGAGCTGCGCCAGCGGCAGGGTGAGGCTGCCCACGCCGCAGCCGGCATCGCAGAAGCTGCGCTGGGCCAGATCGCCCTGCTCCTGCAGCCAGGCCAGCACGTTGTCCACCGTTTTCTGGTGGCCGATGCGGATGTTGCGCTGCACCTTGTTCACATCGTCGGACTCGCTGTAGATGCGGTTCCAGCGATCGAAACCGGTGGTTTCGAAGTAGCCCTTCACTTCCTGCTTTTCGGTCTGGATCGTGTCCAGCAGCTGCTCGGAGGGCATCGGCTCGGGCCTGGTGGCGTGGGGAGGTGTGGCGCGGATCCTATTCAGGCTGCCCGTTGCCAGCGCAGCTGGCTGGCGTTGCCGCTCCAGCGCAGGGTGTGGCTGAGGGGCTGGCCCAGCAGCTGCTCGCGGGCGCTGGCCTCTGCCCCCAGCAGGCGCCGCGGCAGCACGGTGGCGGCCGCGATCGCCCGGCTGGCATCGCCACTCCAGCCGGCCAGGCGCCGCACCGCCTCCAGCAGCGGCAGGGTCACCCCCGCCAGGGTGCCGTCCTCCAGGCGGCAGCTGCCGTTCTCCACGATCAGGGCCCGCTGGTCCCAGCGATGCACGCCATCGGCCAGGCCATAGGGCGCCAGGGCATCGCTCACCAGCAGCGTCTGCTCCGGCAGCAGCCGTTGCAGCAGCACCGCCATCGATGGCGCCACATGCACCCCATCGGCGATCAGCCCCAGGGCCACATCGCCCCGCAACGCCGCTGCAGCGATCGGCCCTGGGGCGCGGTGGTGCAGCCCCGGCATCGCATTGAAGGCATGGGTGATCATCCCCACCCCCGCCTCAAAGGCGGCCGCGGCCTGGCTCTCGTTGGCCTCGCTATGGCCGAGGCTCACCAGGATCCCCTGCTGGCGCAGCGCCTCGATCACCTCGCTGGCGCCGGGCAGCTCCGGCGCCAGGGTCACCAGGGCGATCTCCTCCTCGAAGCCGGCGATGCGGGCGTTGAGGGCCTCCAGGCTCGGCGCCGCCAGATGCTCCCGCGGGTGGGCGCCGCGGCGGGCCTCCGCCAGGAACGGCCCTTCCAGATGGGCGCCCAGCAGCCGGCAGCGGCCGCTCTGGTGCTGGCTGCGGGCTTCCCGCAGCACGGCCAGGGCCTGGCGCAGTTCGGCCACGCCGCAGGTCACCAGGGTGGGCGCGATCGCCTCCACCCCATCGCGCCAGAGCAGCTCCAGCAGCTCCAGCAGCCGCGGCAGATCGGCGGGGGTGAGTTCGGGAAAGGCCAGCCCCAGGCCGCCGTTGATCTGCAGATCAACGCCCATCGGGCTGAGCCAGTCGCCGTTCCAGCTGTCGCCGGCGGCGGCGCTGCCCTCCGGCAGCGGTTGCACAGCGGCGATGCGCTGATCGGCATCCACGCCGATGCGCCAGAGGCCGTCCATGGCCGGCAGGCGCACAGAACTGAGCCAGTGCATCACACAGCGGAACGGGAGAATGCCATCCTCGCCGCCTTTGCTGGAGCCTGCCCATGCCTGAACCCTCTGCGCCGCGTGTGGCCGTGGTGATGGGCAGCGATTCCGACCTGCCCACGATGCAGCCGGCGGTGACGATGCTGGAGCGTTTTGGGGTGGCGGCCGAGGTGCGGGTGCTTTCCGCGCACCGCACCCCCCTGGAGATGGTGGCCTTCGCGCAGGAGGCGGCCGGCCGCGGGTTCAAGGTGATCATTGCCGGTGCCGGCGGCGCCGCTCACCTGCCCGGCATGGTGGCCTCGCTCACCACCCTCCCCGTGATCGGCGTGCCGGTGCAGACCCGCGCCCTCTCCGGGGTCGACTCACTGCACTCGATTGTGCAGATGCCGGCCGGCATCCCGGTTGCCACCGTGGCCATCGGCAACGGTGCCAATGCCGGGCTGCTGGCGGCCCAGATCCTGGCCACAGCGGATGCGGAGCTGGCCGAGCGGGTGGCGGCCTACCGGCGTGAGCTGCACGATCAGGTGGCCGCCAAGGATGCCCGCCTGCTGGAGCTGGGCAGTGCGGCCTATCTCGAGCAGATGGCTTAACCCGGGCTTAATTTCCGGCGGACTGCGCCCTTTCCAGCCCCATGCCCCAACAACCTCTGCGGCGGGTGCTGCTGCTGGCCCTGCTGCCCGCCCTGGTGGTGTATGTGCTCGCTCTGGTGCTCAGCGGCGCCGCCGGCATCCGCACCCAGCTGGTGATCCGCGATCTCGCCCAAACCTGCGATACGGCCCTCGGGGTGGGTTTCCTCTCCAATCTCGGCTATCTGCTCTGGATCGCGGCGGCGGCGATCGCCCTGTTCACGGCGCTCTCGGGGGTGGTGCCGCTGCGGGGTCGCGTGCAGCAGCTGCTGCTCTGCGGCGGGGGCTTCTCGCTGCTGCTCTGCCTCGACGACATGTTTCTGCTGCACGATCGCTACATCGGCAGCACCTTCCTTTACAGCCTCTATGCCGTTTTTGCGCTGCTGATCCTGTTCCGCTTCCGCCGGCAGGTGCAGGCCCTCGGGGGTGGTTCGTTCCTGCTGGCTGTGGTGCTGCTCGGATTGTCTGTGGTGATCGATCAGCTGCAGGATCTGATTCCCGTGCCCTACGCCAGGCTCCAGCTGGTGGAGGAGGGCGCCAAATTTCTGGGCATTGCCACCTGGCTGGCCTTCTGGTCGCAGGCATCGGCCGGCGCCGGCAAGCTGAAGGCCTGAGCTGCATGGCTGATGCTTGAGCGCCTGGTGCTGCCCCTCTGGCTGCGGCTGAGCCTGGCGCTGCCGCTGCTCACCCTCAACCTCTGGGTGCTGCGCCAGCTGCTGCTGCCGCTGGCGCCGTTTCCAGCGCTGTTTCTGGCGGCTGCTCTGATCGCCTTCCTGCTGGATCTGCCCACCCGCTGGCTGGCTGATCGCGGCCTGCCGCGGCTGCTGGCCGTGCTGCTGGTGGTGGGTGCCGGCCTCGGCCTGCTGGTGCTCTCGGCCCTGTGGCTGCTGCCCCGGCTGATCGAGCAGCTGGGTGAGCTGATCAACGCCCTGCCCTCCTGGCTGGTGGAGGGCGAGGTGTGGCTGGATCGGTTGGAGCATTGGGCGGCTGAGCGCGGCCTGCCCACCGAATTCACCGATCTGAGCAGCACCCTGTTCGCCCGGGCCAGTCAGTTGGCCAGCCAGCTCAGCCAGCGCCTCCTGGGCATCCTCGGGGCCACGGTGGGCATCACCGTGAACACCGTGATCGTGGTGGTGCTGGCGGTGTTCCTGCTGCTCGGCGGTGAGCGGATCGTCGCCGGTCTGGCCCGCTGGTTGCCGGACAGCGTGCGGGAGCTGGTCACCACCACGCTCAATCGCACCTTCCGGGGCTATTTCGCCGGCCAGGTGCTGCTGGCGTTGATCCTCAGCGGCCTGCAGATCGTGGTGTTCACCCTGCTGGGCATCCCCTACGGCGTGCTGTTCGCCGTCACGATCGGCTTCACCACGCTGGTGCCCTATGCCAGCGCCCTCACGATCGTGCTGGTGAGCGTGCTGTTGGCGCTGGAGGATCCCCGCACCGGGGTGGAGGTGCTGGTGGCGGCCATCAGCGTGGGCCAGGTGGTGGATCAGGTGATCCAGCCGCGGCTGATGGGCAGCATCGTGGGATTGCAGCCCGCCTGGCTGCTGGTGTCGTTGCCGGTGGGCGCCCGGGTGGGCAGCCTGATGGGGTTCGGTGATCTGCTCGGATTGCTGTTGGCGGTGCCGGTGGCCAGCTGCATCAAAACGTTCTTCGATGCCTGGCGGCCGGAGCTTCCGGCGGAGTGATCACACCCAGCTCTGGGCAAACAGCTGCTGCATCAGCTGGTCCACCTGCCGGCCGAGCCGCGGGATCTCCTGGGTGTAGCCCACCGGCATCGGGTCGTTCAGGGCCGGGTAGCTCGTTTGATCGGCGAAGGCCGGATCGGTGTAGCGGTAGCCCAGGTTGCTGAGGAAGGCCACGGCGTAATGGCGGCGGGGCTGGTCTCCCAGCGATTCCACGATGCCGGCGTCGGAGCCGAAGTTGTAGGTGAGGCCGGTTTTGTGGCTGAAGCGGCTGTCGGCGGCCTCGGCATTGAACGGGCGCACGTCCTGCCCGTAGTTGAGCGTGTCGCCATCGCTGATCACGCTCACGATGCCGGTGACCGGATCGATCCAGCGCTCCGGCACCCGCGCCGGGATGCCCGGTTTGATCGCGCGGGGGCCGCGGCGTTTGCCGTTCTGGCGGAACACACCGAAGTTCGAGCTGGAGAGTGCTTCGTTCAGGGCCTGATCAGCCAGCTGATCCAGCAGGAACTGGCGCGAGTGCGCCGTGAGCGAGCTGCGCACCGGTGTGCCTTCGCTGGTGGTCCAGAGCACCCGCTGAGGATCCGGGTTCTCCAGCAGCCACAGCAGTTTCACCGTGTCGAGGGCGGTCATGCTGATCGTCCCCGGCTGCCAGTTCCCGCCCGTCTCAGGATCGGTGTCGCGGATCTGGATCGTGCCCAGGCCCAGCTGGCGGAAGCGCCGGTTCACAGCACCCATGGCGCCGCGCCGGTGCAGCAGCTGCAGCAGCTCGCGGGTGGCCTCGTTATCCGACACGGTGATCATCCGCTCGATCGGATCGCGCACCGCCTTGAAGCTCAGCTCACCGGCATCCACGCGTTCCAGCAGCGCATAGGCCAGCGGCAGCTTGAACAACGAGGCCGGATACGGGCTCATGAACGGCGTTGTGCCGCTGGTGCCCTTGCCCGCCGGCAGCGGATCAGCGCCCTGGGCTGCATCCCAGCGCCCTTGATCCCAGGGCTGCCAGTTCACGTTGGCGGCCTCCAGGCTTGGCGTGAGCGTCACCGCCAGACCCCGCGGCCGCTCCGGCGACAGCACGGCGTTGGCGATGGCGATCGGCTGCTGGCGGCGATCGAAGGCGATCACCGCCAGATCGAGATAGGGCCGCTGGCTCAGGGGTTGCGCGCCGTCTTCGGGAAACACCCCCTCTTCGGGGCCGAAGTCGCGGATGCGATCGAAGCGGATGCCCCGCAGCAGCCGTTTCAGTTGGCGCGCGAGGCCAGCCATTCCGCCGCGATCAGCCCTGGGAAGGAATCACGCCCTGGGCGCTCAGGTGGGCGAGCACCTGCTCCACGCTCTGCTCCAGGGTCTGGCTGCCGGTGTCCACCCGCAGCTCGGGCTTCTCGGGAGCCTCATAGGGGCTGGAGATGCCGGTGAATTCCTTGATCTCGCCGGCGCGGGCCTTGGCGTAGAGGCCCTTGGTGTCGCGCTGTTCGCACACGCTCAGATCGGCGGCGCAGTGGATCTCCACAAAATCACCCTCGGCCACCAGGGCGCGGGCCCGATCGCGATCGGCCTTGAACGGCGACACGAAAGCCGTGAGCACCACCACGCCCGCATCCAGGAACAGCTTGCTCACCTCACCGATGCGGCGGATGTTTTCCTCGCGGTCGGCATCGGAGAAGCCGAGGTCCTTGCACAGGCCGTGGCGGATGTTGTCGCCATCGAGCACGTAGCAGGCCAGGCCGCGCTCGAACAGGGCCTGGTTCACGGCGTTGGCCAGGGTGCTCTTGCCCGAGCCGCTCAGGCCGGTGAACCAGAGGATGGCGCTGCGGTGGCCGCGCTGCTGGGCCCGTGCCGCCCGATCCACCGAGGCGTGGTGCCAGGCGATGTTGGTGGAAGCCCCCTGATTGGTGAGCTCGCCGTAGGTGGGGGTTGCGGTCATGGTGGATCAGGCGTTGGCGCCATTGTCCCTGGCGGCGAGGCGCGGATCGCTGGAGGGGGGCAGCTGCAGCTTCAGTTCCAACCGTTGGCCGCCGCGCTCCACCGTGAGCAGCAGCGGCTGCCCATCGGGATGCAGGCGCACGCCGCGGATCACCTCACCGGCTCGCTGCACCAGGCGGCCATTCAGCGCCACGATCCGATCGCCGGGTTTGAGGCCGGCGGCGGCCGCTGCCGAGCCCGGTGCCACCTGCCGCACCCACACACCGCTGGCGTCGCTTTCCAGGTAGACGCCCAGCCGTGCCCCTTGCGGCGCGGGTGTGCAGCCGGCGGGAAGGGGCGGCCGGCGCAGGCTCAGCTGGTGCTTCAGGCCCAGGTCGTTGAGCTGGCTGGGCACGCCATCGCCGCCCTCCAGGTGCCCCACACCGATCAGAGCCACCAGCAGGGCAGCGGGGTTCTGGCGGTGGGCTGCCATGAGCTGTTCCGCCATGGCCCGATCGCGCAGCAGCTGGCTGTCGATGAACCCCTGCAGATCGGCGTTGGGGCCCGATGCGATTCCCAGCGCCTGGTGCCCCCGCCAGCTGGCCTCCAGGCGCTGGCGATAGGCCGGGCTGGCGGGCCGTGGTTCCCCGATGCCGCCCCGTTCGGCTGCCGGTGTGGCCGCCAGACCCTGCTGGCGCACCCGCCGCACCAGGGCCGGTTCGGCATTGAGGGCCAGCAGCGGCACCCGCCGCAGCCGGGCCCAGTGCAACAGCGGCAGGTAGAGGTTCGGGTCGTGCCCCCACACCGCGGGCCAATCCACCTCGCGCAGCAGGCCCGCCACATCGAGCTCGCCGCGGTTGAAGCGATCGAGCACCGGTTGGCGTGCCGCTGGAATCATCTCCAGGGCCAGGATCAGCTGACGCTCGCTGCTCAGGCGTTCCAGGGTGCCCAGCTGCCAGGCGTGATCCTCCACGCTCGTGTGGATCTCCCCGAGCAACAGCACCGCCAGCGTTTTGGCCTGCTGTTGCAGCTCCTGTTGCTGGCGCTGGGCGGCGGCCAGGGCCGCCTGGCAATCCAGCGGTGCCGGTGCCGCCAGGGCGGGCCGCCCCCACAGCAGTGAGCCCAGCAGAACACCAGCGGCCCAGGCGCGACCCTGCATCTCAGCCCCCGGCCTGCTTCGGGCGATACCCCGCCTTCTCCAGGGCGGCCAGGGCCGCAGCCACCTGGTCGCCCTGCAGTTCGATCACGCCATCCTTCACGGTGCCGCCGGTGCCGGCGGCGGCCTTGAGCTGCTTGAGCAGGGTCTTGAGCTCGCTTTCGGGCGCTTCCAGGCCGGTGATCGCCGTCACCATCTTTCCGCCCTTGCCCGCCTTGGTGCGCTGCACCCGCACCCGCTGCTGCCCCTTCGGTGTGGGCTCGGCGGCGGGTGCGCCCCGCTGCAGGCTCTCCGGCCTGCTGAATTCCTGCCAACCACCCTTGGCCATGGCCTCTGCGTTCGCTAAACCCAGTTCAGCGCACCAGCCCCGCCTCGCCCGGCGCCATGGACCTCCCACCGCTGCAGCTGGAGATGGTGCGCTTCGGCCTGCAGGGTCAACCGGCTGCGGCCGAGTGCCGGCCTGCCGACGACCGGATGAAGGCGAGCCTGTCCGGCGTGCTGGGGGAGCCGGCCGAGCCCTGCCCTCGCGACGCCGGCCGCATCCGCATCGATGAACCGCCCGGCTGGCCGGCGCTGCCGCCGCCGCCAGTTCCTACGCTGCAGTGATTCCGCTCAGGCGCCGGTGACCAGCAGCGTTCCCCAGGTTGACCCCGCAGCCCTGGAGCTGGCCGCCAGGCCCAACAGCCTCGGGCGCTATGGCCAGTTCGGCGGTCAGTACGTGCCGGAAACGCTGATCCCAGCCCTGGCGGAGCTGGAGCAGGCCGCGGCTGAGGCCTGGAAGGACCCGGCCTTCACCGATCGGCTCAACCATCTGCTGCGCACCTATGTGGGGCGCCCCAATCCGCTCTATGAGGCCGAGCGGCTCAGCGAGCACTACCGCCGCGCCGAAGGCGGCCCGCGCATCTGGCTGAAGCGCGAAGACCTCAACCACACCGGCGCCCACAAGA
>CAJXSQ010000072.1 GCA_913061215.1 uncultured Synechococcus sp.
ACTCAGGAACGCCAATCGAGCCAGGGCAGGCCCGGAATGATCGCGGGGGTGCTGGCGCGGTAGGCGGCGTAATCGGGGTGCATCAGCAACAGCTGCCGCTCCTCGCGCCGGGCCTTACCCCCAAGCACAGCGCAGAGCCCCAACAGCAGCGCCAGGTGCAACAGGCTTCCCAGGGCCAGCACCACCCCCAGCGAACAAAGCAGCACCGCCTGATACATCGGGTGGCGGCAGCGGCCGTAGGCACCGCTGATCACCAGCTCCGCGCCGGGTTTGGGATCGGGCAACGGTGAAAGGTTGCTCCCCAGGCGCCAGAACGCCTGGGCTGCCAGCAGCAGGCCCACCAGAAACAGCACCACCCCGGCCACCGCGATCGGCAGCGGCCAGGCAAAGCCCCAGCTGCCCGGCGCCGGCCAGGGCGGCAGCACGTGGGCCACGATCAGGATCATCTGGGCCAGCAGCCACCACTCGCCGTGGCGGTTGTCGAGCCAGCCGGCCCAGCTGAACTGCCAACCCTCAAGTGGGGATTTCGGCGAGGGGGTCGCGTTCGGGTCCATCGCTCTTGCCAGCCAGCACCAGTCTGAGCAGCACCGGCGCCAGGAAGGTGGTGCCGATCACCATCAACAGAATGGCCGCCTCGAGCGCCGGGCTGAGCAGCTTGGCCTGGGTGCCCAGACCCAGGAAGATCAGGCCCACCTCACCGCGGGGCATCATCCCCAGGCCCACCACCAGCCGCTGGGTGGGCTGGTTGGAGAGGAAGCACCAGCCCGAGGCCACCTTGCCGGCGATCGCCACCACCAGCAGGAAGGCGGCCACCACCAGGCCGGGGCGGTTGGCGGGATCGAGCGGGTTGAGCACCGAGAGGTCCATGCCGGTGCCGATCAGCACGAAGAAGATCGTGGCGAACAGGGCCACCACAGGCTTCACCGCCGCCTCGATCGCGTGGTTGTGATCCGACTTGCTCAGGATCAGGCCGGCCGCGAAGGCGCCCAGGGCCGCCTCCAGACCGATGGCCGTGGCCGCGAAGCAGCAGAGGGTGAGCACCACGAAGGAGGCCACCACCACATCGCCGGGGGCCTTGAGCCGATTGATCACCCAGTCGAAGCCCGGTGCAGCGGTGCGGCTCAGGCCGATGGCCGCCACCACGAACACCAGCGCCGCGGCCACCAGCTTGAGGATCGGACCGATCTCCAGGCTGCCGCCGCCCGCCAGGCTCACCACCACCGCCAGGATCACGATGCCGAGGATGTCGTCGAGCACGGCGGCGCCGATCACGATCTGGCCCTCGCGCGAGCGCAGCATCTTCAGCTCACCGAACACGCTGGCGGTGATGCCGATGCTGGTGGCGGTCATCGAGGCGCCGGCGAACACCGCCGGGATCACCTCCACGTGAAAGAGGCCCATCAGGCCGGCGGTGCCGAGGGCAAAGGGCAACACCACCCCCGCCACAGCCACCGTGGTGGCCTGGGTGCCCACCGCCACCAGCTCATCGAGATCGCTCTCCAGGCCGGTGAGGAACAGCAGCGCAAACAGGCCGAGCGTGGCCACGGTCTGCAGCGAGGGGAAGGTTTCGGCGTAGAGGTGCGTCACCACATCCGGCGGCACATCCGCCAGCGACCCCACCAGCTGCAGCACGCCCTGGCTCACGGCAGCCTGGGTTTCCGGCGGCACGATCAGATGCAGGCCGGAGGCGCCGATGATCACGCCGGCGATCAGCTCGCCCAGGATCGTGGGCAGCTGCCAGCGCACCAGCAGCTCCGCCAGCAGGCGGGCCGCCACAAAGATCACCAGGAAGCGACCCACCCCGATCAGGGTTTCAGCCACCTCCAACTGGTGCGCACCGATCTCGGGCATCAACGACGTGGGCAATTCCGCACGAGAGTCTCGCCCCGGCGGGCCATGCCGTGTGGCAACGGCTACGTTCCGGCCAGAGCATGTGGGTGCCCCGCCGTGACCCTGAGCCAAACCAGCACCACCACACCGTTGGCCGCCGAGCAACTCGATCGGATCGACGCCTGGTGGCGCGCCGCCAACTACCTGGCGGTGGGGATGATCTACCTGCGCGACAATCCGCTGCTCAGCGAACCGCTGCGGCCTGAGCACATCAAGAACCGGCTGCTCGGCCACTGGGGCTCGAGCCCTGGCCAGGCCTTCATCTGGGCCCATGCCAACCGCCTGATCCGCGAGCACGACCTCGACATGATCTATCTGTCGGGGCCCGGGCACGGGGCGCCCGGCGTGCTGGGGCCCACCTATCTCGATGGCTCCTATTCCGAGATCTATCCCGATAAGTCGCAGGATGCGGCCGGGATGCGGCGGTTCTTCAAGCAGTTCTCCTTCCCCGGCCACATCGGCAGCCACTGCACGCCGGAAACCCCCGGCTCGATCCACGAGGGCGGCGAACTCGGCTACGTGCTCTCGCACGCCTGCGGCGCCGTGTTCGACAACCCCGGGCTGATCGCCCTGGCCTGCGTGGGCGATGGCGAAGCGGAAACCGGGCCGCTGGCCACCAGCTGGCACATCAACAAGTTCCTCAACCCGATCAGCGACGGCGCCGTGCTGCCGGTGCTGCACCTGAACGGCTACAAGATCGCCAATCCCACCCTGCTGGCCCGCATCCCGCGCGAGGAGCTGGCCAGCCTGATGCGCGGCTACGGCTGGGAGCCGCTGTTCGTGGAGGGCAGCGAGCCGCTGGCAATGCACCAGGCGATGGCCGCCGCGATGGAGGAGGCCACCGGCCGCATCCGCGCCATCCAGGCGGAGGCGCGCCGCAGCGGCGAAGCGCAGCGGCCCCACTGGCCGATGATCGTGCTGCGCTCCCCCAAGGGCTGGACCGGCCCGGCCGCCCTGGGCGACAAGAAACTGGAAGGGTTCTGGCGGGCCCACCAGGTGCCCCTGCCCAACCCCCGCCACGACACGGCTCAGCTGCAGCAGCTGGAAACCTGGCTGAAGAGCTACCGCCCCTGGGAGCTGTTCGATGAGAACGGCGCGCTCAAGCCCGAACTGCAGGCCCTCTCACCGCAGGGCAACCGCCGCATGGGCTCCAACCCCCACGCCAATGGCGGCCTGCTGCGCCGCAAGCTGCAACTGCCCCCCGTTGCCGACTACGCCGTGACCGTGCCGCGGCCCGGCAGCGTGCAGCACGAGAACACGGCGGTGCTGGGCGAGCTGCTGCGCGATGCGATCGGCCTCAATCCCGATTCACTGCGGGTGTTCGGCCCGGATGAAACCGCCTCCAACCGCCTGCAGGCGATCTACGAGCGCAGCAAGAAGGTGTGGATGGAGGACTTCCTGCCGGAGGACCTCAATGGCAGCGAGCTCTCCCGCAGCGGCCGCGTGGTGGAGATGCTCAGCGAGCACACGCTGGTGGGAATGATGGAGGGCTATCTGCTCACCGGCCGCTACGGCTTCTTCCACACCTACGAGGCCTTCGCCCATGTGATCGCCTCGATGTTCAATCAGCACGCCAAGTGGCTGGAGAGCTGCCTGCACCATGCCCCCTGGCGGGCGCCGATCGGCCCCTGGACCTGCCTGATCTCCTCCACGGTGTGGCGCCAGGACCACAACGGCTTCACCCATCAGGATCCCGGCTTCATCGATCTGGCCGGCAACAAGAGCGGCGATGTGGTGCGCGTGTACCTCCCCGCTGATGCCAATTCGCTGCTGGCGGTGGCGGAGCAGGCGCTGGTGGAGCCGAACGTGTGCAACATCATCGTGAGCGACAAGCAGAAGCACCTGCAATACCTCACCCTCGAGCAGGCCCGCGCCCACGTGGCCAAGGGCATCGGGCTGTGGAGCTGGGCCAGCAACGATCACATCGGCCATGAGCCGGATGAACCGGATGTGGTGATGGCCTGTGCCGGTGATATCCCCAGCAAGGAAACGCTGGCGGCGGTGCAGATCCTGCGCCGCGAGATCCCCAGCCTGAAGATCCGCGTGCTCAATGTGGTGAAGCTGTTCGCCCTCACCGAACCGAGCGAACACCCCCACGGCCTGAGCGATCGCGACTTCGACAGCCTGTTCACCACCGACCGGCCGGTGATCTTCAACTTCCACGGCTATCCCTGGCTGATCCACCGCCTCACCTACCGCCGCACCAACCACGCCAACTTCCACGTGCGCGGCTACAAGGAGAAGGGCAACATCAACACGCCGCTCGAACTGGCGATGAACAACCAGATCGATCGTTTCAATCTGGTGATCGATGTGATCGACCGGGTTCCGGGGTTAGGGTCACGCGCCGCTCATGTGAAGGAGCAGATGAAGGAGGCGATCCTGGCCAACCGCGTCTACGCCCATGAGCACGGCATGGATGCGCCGGCCATCACCGACTGGCAGTGGACTGCCGCAGACAGCAGCGACCTGAACTGAACGGATGCACGACCCCACGCCCCGCCGCCTGCAGCTGCCCACCCCCGGCTGCTACGCCGACCCCGACCGCAGCGGCCTGGAAGCCGATGACGTGTTCGACGGCATGGCCGAGCACCTCTTCTACACGCTCGGCAAACTCGCCCCCACCGCCAGCCGCCACGACCTCTACCTGGCCCTGAGCCACGCCGTGCGCGACCGGCTGATGACCCGCTACCTGGCGGGCATCGAAGCGATCAGCGCCACCCCCACCCGCGTGGTGGCCTACCTCTCGGCCGAGTTCCTGATCGGCCCGCAGCTCGGCAACAACCTGCTGATGCTCGGCATCCAGGATGCCGCCGCTGAAGCGCTGCGCCGCTTCGGGATCGAGAGCCTCGAGGAGATCCTCGATGTGGAGGAGGAACCGGGCCTGGGCAACGGCGGCCTGGGGCGCCTGGCGGCCTGCTTCATGGAATCGCTGGCCAGCCTCGAGATCCCGGCCACCGGCTACGGCATCCGCTATGAGTTCGGCATCTTCGACCAGCTGATCCGCGACGGTTGGCAGGTGGAGATCACCGACAAGTGGCTCAAGGGCGGCTGGCCCTGGGAGATTCCCCACCCCGATCAGGCCTGCTTCGTGGGCTTCGGCGGCCGCACCGAGAGCTACCGCGATGAACGCGGCCACTACCGCGTGCGCTGGATTCCGGATGAGCACGCCATCGGTGTGCCCCACGATGTGCCGGTGCTCGGCTACCGGGTGAACACCTGCGACCGGCTGCGGCTGTGGCGCGCCGATGCCAGCGAGAGCTTCGATTTCTACGCCTTCAACATCGGCGATTACTACGGCGCCGTGGAAGAGAAGGTGGGCAGCGAAACCCTCTCCAAGGTGCTCTATCCCAACGACGGCACCGATGAGGGCCGCCGCCTGCGCCTGAAGCAGCAGCACTTCTTCGTGAGCTGCTCCCTGCAGGACATGCTGCGCAGCCTCGATCAGCGCGGCATCCCCGTGCAGGAGTTCCCGGATCACTGGGCGGTGCAGCTCAACGACACCCACCCGGCGATCGCCGTGGCCGAACTGATGCGGCTGCTGATCGACGACAAGCACCTGGGATGGGACCAGGCCTGGGACATCACCTGCCGCTCGCTGGCCTACACGAACCACACCCTCCTGCCCGAGGCCCTGGAGAAGTGGGGCCTGCCGCTGTTCGGCTCGCTGCTGCCGCGCCACCTGGAGCTGATCTACGAGATCAACCGCCGCTTCCTGCAGATGGTGCGCCTGAAGTACCCCGGCAATGAAGCGCTGCTGCGCAGGGTGTCGATCATCGATGAAGAGGGCAGCAAGGCCGTGCGCATGGCCAACCTGGCCACCGTGGCCAGCCACCACGTGAACGGTGTGGCCGCCCTGCACAGCGAGCTGGTGCGCACCAAGCTGCTGCCGGATTTCGCCGCCCTCTGGCCGGAGAAGTTCACCAATGTCACCAACGGCGTGACGCCGCGGCGCTGGGTGGCCCTCTCCAACCCGGCCCTGCGCCAGCTGCTGGCCGAAACCATCGGCGAAGGCTGGGTGGCGGATCTGGATCAGCTGCGCCAGCTGGAGCAATACCAGAACGACAGCAGCTTCCTCGAGCGCTGGGAGCAGACCAAACTCGCCAGCAAGCGCCATCTGGCCAGCTACATCCACCGCCAGAGCGGCCTGCTGGTGGATCCCGCCTCCCTGTTCGACGTGCAGGTGAAGCGCATCCACGAATACAAGCGCCAGCACCTCAATGCCCTGCAGGTGATCGCCCACTACCTGCGGATCAAGAACGGCCAGGCCGAGGGCATGGCGCCGCGCACGGTGATCTTCGGCGGCAAGGCGGCACCGGGCTACTACATGGCCAAGCTGATCATCCGCTTCCTCAACGGCATCGCCGAAACGGTGAATGCCGATCCGGACATGGACGGCCGCCTGCGGGTGGTGTTCCTGCAGGACTACAACGTGAAGCTGGGTGAGCGGGTGTACCCCGCCTCGGATCTCTCCGAGCAGATCTCCACCGCCGGCCTGGAGGCTTCCGGCACCGGCAACATGAAGTTCGCGATGAATGGCGCCCTCACCATCGGCACGCTCGATGGCGCCAACGTGGAGATCCGCGAGCAGGTGGGCGCCGAGAACTTCTTCCTGTTCGGCATGACCGAAAGCCAGGTGGCGGATCTGCACGCCGAGGGCTACCGCCCCTGGGAGCTGATTCCGCAGCTGCCTGAACTGGGTGAGGTGCTCAAGCTGGTGGATCAGGGCCACTTCAGCAACGGTGATGGCGAGCTGTTCCGGCCGCTGCTGCAGAACCTCACCGGCCGCGATCCGTTCTGCGTGCTGGCCGACTTCGCCGACTACCTGCGCGTGCAGCAGCAGGTGAGCGAAGCCTGGGCCGACCGCCGCGCCTGGAACCGCATGTCGCTGCTGAACACGGCCCGCACCGGCTTTTTCTCCTCGGATCGCTCGATCCGCGACTACGCCGAGCGCATCTGGAAAGCCGAGAGCTTCCCGGTGACGATCACCTGCAACCTCGACGAGTAGGCCGGCGCCATGCTGCTGGTGCTCAATGTGGGCAGCTCCAGCCTCAAGGCGGCGCTGCTGGAGGCGGACCCCACCCAGGCCGTGCCGCTCTGGCAGATCGGTGCCGACCGCGACGGCCCCCTCCAGGAGCAACTGAACGGCTGGCTGGCGCCTCGCCTGAGCGAACAGTGGCCACAGATCAGCGCCGCCGGCCACCGGCTGGTGCACGGCGGCGAACGCTTCACCGCCCCCACGCGCCTGGAGCCGGCGGTGCTGGAGGAGCTCGCCGCACTCTCCGATCTGGCCCCACTGCATAATCCGCCGGCCCTGGAGGCGATTCAGTGGCTGCGCCGGCAACGCCCGCAGCTGCCGCAGTGGGCCTGTTTCGACACGGCCTTTCATGCCAACCTGCCGCCGGAAGCCAGCACCTACGCCCTGCCGGCGGCCTGGCGGGCCGGGGGCCACCGCCGCTATGGCTTCCACGGACTCAACCACCAGCATGTGAGCGAAGTGGCGCTGCAGCATTGGCAGGCGGCCGGCCGCAGCGGAACCCCCCGGCTGATCAGCGCCCACCTCGGGGCCGGCTGCTCCCTCGCCGCCGTGCGCAACGGCCGCAGCATCGACACCACCATGGGGTTCACGCCCCTGGAGGGGCTGGTGATGGCCAGCCGCAGCGGCAGCGTGGATCCTGGCCTGCTGCTGCATCTGCTGCACAAGGGGATGAGCCTGGAGCAGCTGGAGGACGGCCTGAACCGGCGCAGCGGCCTGCTCGGCCTCTCAGGCCTGAGCGGCGATTGGCGTGAACTCAGGGCCGCAGCGGCGGAAGGACATGCCGGCGCCCAGCTGGCGCTGGCGGTGTTCCTGCACCGGTTGCAGCAGGAGATCGGCGCGATGGCCGCCAGCCTGGGCGGGGTGGATCAGATCGCCCTGAGCGGCGGCGTGGGCGCCAACGACAACCAGTTGCTGCAGGACCTGCAGGAGCAGCTCCACTGGCTGGGGCCTGTGCACTGGCTGCAGGTCCCGGCCGATGAGGAGGGAATGATCGCGCGGCTGGTGTGCCGGGTCAGCGGTCGGGCAGATCCGGCGTCTGGTGCAGCAGGCGGTTGAGCCGCAGGCGATCGGCGTTGAGGGGATCGGGAGCCAGCTCGCCGGCCAGTTCCCGGAACTTCTGCTCCACGGGCTCGGGCACGCGCACATCAAAGATGCGCTCCATCAACGCTTCGATCGAGAACAGATGGGCGTTGATGTTCTCCAGATCGGCGATGGCCTGTTGCATCGCGTCCTGCTCACCAACGTCGGCGGGGCCATTGGCCGCAGCCGGGGTCAGGCTTGATTCGCTGTCGCCGTGGCTCTTCTGCAGCTCCTCAAGGGCGCGGCCGGCCAGGGTTCGGAAGGATTGCAGCGCCGCCCAGCTCAGCTCCTGCTGTTGGCGCAGCGTGGGGTTCTCCCGGATCAGACGGTCGTGCTCCCGGTAGAAGCGCTGGCAGTCAGGGCATTGGCAGGGCTCTTCCGGCACCGCAGTCCCCTTGGCGTTTCAGAACCCATCATGGCATCAAGCGGCCTGCAGATCGTCGTCGGCGCCGGGAATCGGGATCTCGATCGAGCTCACCACCTGGATCACGTCGCGCAGCCGCATCGAATCAGCGAACCAGGCCATGGCCTGATCGGTGTCGCCATCGGCCACGGCCTCATTGGCGCTGTCCTCATGCGCTTCCGCCAGCAGCGCCAGCCAGCAGAGGCAGCGGGCCTGGATCACGGAGAGATCGAGGCCCTCGGGCAGGTTCTCCACGATCTGCTCGCTCTCCTGTTGCACCAACAGCCTCAGCCGGAGATCATGCAGCTGTGCCATGGGCTCGTGGCGGTTGCAGCCACGCTAGCGGCAGCGGCCTGTTCCGCCAGCCCACCACCGGTAGTGCTCAATACCGTTCAAGCGCGTTGCGCGATGAAGCTCACGAACGGGGCTGGCGGGACTCGAACCCACGACCTACGGTTTAGGAAACCGTCGCTCTA
>CAJXSQ010000073.1 GCA_913061215.1 uncultured Synechococcus sp.
TCACGGCAACAGATCCGCCAGGGGCTGGTCCAGGCCGCAGCGCTGGCACCAGCTGGCCACGGTGTTCACCAGCAGCAGGGTCACCGTCATCGGACCCACGCCGCCGGGCACGGGGCTGATGGCGCTGGCGATCGGCTCCACCTCCTCGAAGCGCACATCACCGCAGAGACGGGCCTTGGCACCCGGCTCGCTCTCCAGGCGGTGGATGCCCACATCCACCACCACAGCGCCGGGTTTCACGTGCTCGGCGCCGATCATGCGCGGCCGCCCGGCCGCCACCACCAGCACATCCGCCTGGCGGGTGAGTTCCCCCAGATCGGGCGTGCGCGAGTGGGCAATGCTCACGGTGGCATTGGCCGCCTGCAGCATCAGCGCCATCGGCTGACCCACCAGGATGCTGCGCCCCACCACCACGGCACGCTTGCCCGCCAGCTCCACATCGGCGGCCGCCAACAGGGCCATCACGCCGGCCGGCGTGCAGCTGCGCGGGCCCGGTTCACCTTTGAGCAAACGACCCAGATTGAGCGTGTGCAGGCCATCGGCATCCTTCTCCGGATCGATGGCCGCCAGCAGCGGCCGCTCGTCCAGGCCAGCCGGCAGGGGCAGCTGCAGCAGGATGCCGTCCACCGCCGGATCGGCATTGAGCCGCTGAATCGTGCTCAGCACCTCGGCGGCGGGGGTGTCCGCCGGCAGGTGCGCACCGAGATTGGTGATGCCGATGCGGCTGCAGGCTTTCTCCTTATTGGCCACGTACACGCCGCTGGCCGGATCGTCGCCCACCCGCAACACCGCCAGCCCCGGCGGCCGGCCGGCCCGCGCCAGCCGATCGGCCACCACCGTCTGCAGGCGTTGCTCGATCGTTGCCGCCAACTGGCGGCCGTCCAGACGCGTGGCCATGGGGGAGGGCACACAACACTGCCATCAGCATGCAATGGCATCGCTAGCTTGGAACTCCTCACGCCGCTTCAGTGAGCCGCACGGGCCCTGGCCATCGCCCCTGGCGAACCCCCTGGCGAACGCTGATGCGGCTCTGGCGGGGGCTGCAGCGGCTGGAGATGCCGCGTCAGGCTGTGACGCCCTGGCGCCGCCGCGACTGGTTCACCCTGCTGCTGGCCGGGCTGCTGGTGGCGATGGTGTCCAGCTGGCCCTGGCTGGTGGAACCGAGCCTGCGCCCGGGTGTGCCGGCCCCGTTCACGGTGCGGGCGCCGAAGGCGGCCACGGTGGTGGATTCCGATGCCCTGGAGCAACGCCGCTCCCAGCTGGGGCCCCGCACCCATGTGCAGGTGGTGGATCCGCGCATCAACACCGAACTTGAGCAGCGGCTGGAGCGGCAGCTGCAGGCGATTCAGCGGCTGGCCAACACCGATCAGGACCAGGTGGCGCCGATCGATCTCAACCCCACCGAACGGGAGTGGCTGGCAGGCCAGAGCGATCCGGAGCTGAAACGCTGGAAGGCCGAACTGCGGAGCGCCCAGCGGCGCATGCTCGAGCAGGGGTTGATCAGCAGCGTGGCCCACAGCCAGCTGGAGCAGGCGGCACGGCTGCAGCTGGAGGCGTTACCGGAGCCTGGCCGCAGCCTCGCCAGCCGCGTGGTGGCCAGTTCGCTGCAGGGGCGCAGCAACCTGCGCATCGACGCGGCCCTGAGCCAGCGGCTGATCGAAGACCTGCTCACCCAGCAGGGCATCCCCACGATCAAGGTGCGCAAGGGGGAGCTGATCACGCGCCAGGGCGAACCGATCAGCATCCAGGCGTATGCGGTGCTCGATTACTTCGGCCTGGTGAACCGCCGGCCCCTGCTGGGGGCCTGGTTGCTGCATGCCGGCGAAGCCCTGGCCGCCTGTTTTGTGCTGGTGCTGCTGCTGCGCCAGCACCGCGCCAGCCTCGAACCGCGCCAGGCGCTGCTGGCCCTGGCCCTGTTGCTGCTGGTGCAGGGCTTCAAGCTCTGGCTCGGGGCAGCGGCGAGCCCGCTCGCTCTGCTGGTACCGGCCACGCTGTTGCTGGCCCAGGGGCTCGGCACCAATGCGGGCCTGGCCTGGGTGGCGATCGCCAGCCTGCTCTGGCCCCTGCCCCTGGCCCCGTTCAACGATCAGCGCATTGTGGTGGCCGCGGCCGTGGCGGCGGTGACCGCCGTGCTGGCCGGCCGGCAGCGCAGCCGGGCCCAGCTGCTGCAGGTGGCCCTGCTGATCCCGGTGGGGGCGCTGGTGGCCGAATGGCTGCTGCTGCAACTGGCGGTGGCCAGTGGCGAGGGCAATGGGCGTTTGCCGGTGGGGGCCGACCTGCCTGGGGAAGCGGTGCTGCTGGGCGGGTTGCTGCTGGGGGTGCTGTTGATCAGCCCCATGGTGGAGAGCTTCTTCGATCTGCTCACCCGGGCGCGGCTGCTGGAGCTGGCGGATCTGGAGCGGCCGCTGCTGCGCCGGCTCTCCTGCGAGGCGCCAGGCACGTTCGAGCACACCCTGATGATCTGCGGCCTGGCGGAGGAGGGAGGCCGGGCGATCCAGGCCGATATCGATCTGATCCGCACCGGCGCGCTTTATCACGATGTGGGCAAACTGCACGGCCCGCAGTGGTTCATCGAGAACCAGATGGGCACGGACAACCCCCACGACAAGCTCGACGACCCCCACCTCAGCGCCGGGATCCTGCAGGCCCATGTGGATGAGGGCCTGAAGCTGGCCCGGCGCTATCGCCTGCCCCGGCCCCTGGCCGATTTCATCCCCGAGCACCAGGGCACCCTCAAGATGGGCTACTTCCTGCACGAGGCGCGGCGCCGCGATCCCGCCACCCAGGAAGCGGATTTCCGCTACCGCGGCCCGATCCCGCGCAGCCGCGAAACCGCCGTGCTGATGCTGGCCGATGGCTGCGAAGCCGCCCTGCGCTCCCTGCCGCCCGACACCAGCGAGCAGGAGGCGCGGGCGATGGTGCGCCGCATCGTGGAGGCCCGCTGGCGCGATGGCCAGCTGGCCGACAGCGGCATCAGCCTGGCGGAGCTGGAGCTGCTGGTGCGCGCCTTCGTGCGGGTGTGGCGGCGGATGCGCCATCGTCGGATCCCTTACCCGATCCCCGCCCGCAAGGGCTACAGCGCCTGAGCGCACCCGCGATGTCTTCCTCCTCCGCCGCCAACACCTGGCAGCAGGCCTGGTACCCCGTGGCCTACCTGCAGGACCTCGACCCTGCCAGGCCCACGGCCTTCACGCTGCTGGACCAGGACCTGGTGCTCTGGTTCGATCGCGCTGCCGGGAGCTGGCGCGCCTTTGCCGATGTGTGCCCGCACCGGCTGGTGCCGCTCTCGGATGGACGGCTGAATGAAGCCGGTGAGCTGGAGTGCCCGTATCACGGCTGGACCTTCAACGGCGAGGGCCGTTGCACCGCCATTCCCCAGGCCGGTGAGGGCAGCAGCATCGGGGCACGCAGCCACTGCCGCGGCTTCGCCACCGCCACGGGGCAGGGGCTGCTGTTCGTGTTCAGCGGTGATCCGGCCGAGGCGGAGGCCCAACCGCTGCCCCTGGTGCCCGTGATCGAGGAGCCCGGCTGGCTGGTGCAGGACACCTTCCGCGACCTGCCGATGGATGCGCTCACCCTGCTGGAGAACGTGCTGGATGTGAGCCACGTGCCCTTCACCCACCACGCCACGGTGGGACGCCGCGAGAACGCCGGGCCGGTGGAGCTGGAGCTCACCAGCTTCGGGCCGGAGGGCTTCACGGGCTTATGGCCGGAAGGGCCCAGGCGGGGCAAGCTCGGCAGCCAGCACACCACCTACGCCGCACCCTCGCTGATGTGGCACGACCTCACCGCCAAGGGATTCGCCCGGATCCTCACGGTGGTGTACGCCACCCCGATCCGCCGCGGTGAATGCCGCCTGTTCGCGCGCTTTCCGTTCCAGTTCAACTCCCCCTGGCCCGCGCGGCTGCTGCGGCTGCGGCCCCAGTGGCTGCAGCACCTGGGCAACCACGTGGTGCTGGAGGACGATCAGCTGTTTCTGCACTGGCAGGAGCGGGTGGTGGAGGCCCGTGGCGGCAGCCGCCGGGCGCTGCGCAGTTTCCATCTGGCCACCGGCGCCGATCGCTACATCCGCGCCCTGCACGACTGGGTGAACCGCTATGGCGGGGAGCCGTTCCCCGGCCAGCCGCTGCCCCCGCGCCAGAGCCGCCACGCGCTGATGGAGCGCTACGAGGCCCACACCCAGCACTGCCGCAGCTGCTCCGGCGCCGACCGCGCCCTGCAGCGGCTACGGCCGCTGTGCATCGGCCTGGGCCTGGCCGCACTGGTGGGGGCCGCCTGGTTCGGGGCCAGCCTGACTGGGGCCCTGGCACTGCTGCTGGCCGTGGCCCTTGGAGCGGCGACCCTGCGCATCCAGAGCTGGCTCCAGCAGCTCCGCTATGGCAACGGCCTGCCGCCACGGAACCGCCCGGCGGCGTAGCCCAGAAGCTGCACGGCTGTGCGCTGGGCAGTCATCAACGCCAAGGGGCGAAGGGAACAGGCAGTTCAAAGGCCAGGCCGCAGCCGCTGATGGGATGGCAGAAGCGCAAACCGCTGGCATGCAGATGCAGCCTGGCGGCTGACGCCGCTTCCGGCACGCCGTACAGGGGATCCCCCACGATCGGATGGCCCAGGGCCTGCAGGTGCACCCGCAACTGATGGGAGCGTCCGGTGAGCGGCTCGAGTTCGAGGCGGCTGCTGGCGGTGTGGGCCGCCAGCAGCCGCCAGCGGGTGCAGCAGGGCCGTCCAGCCGGATCCACCCCATAGAGCGGAGGGCGGTGCTGACGCTTGGCGATCGGCCACTCGATCACCCCAGCGGCAGCCGCCGGCACCCCCAGCACATCCGCCACATAGCGCTTGTGCACCTGGCGTTCCGCGAACAATCGGCTCAACGCCCGGTGCAGCTCCGGCGTGAGGGCCACCAGGATCAGACCGGAGGTGTCGCGATCGAGGCGATGCACCAGCTGCGCCCCGGGCCAGTGCTGCTGCACCCGGCTGATCAACGAATCGGGCTGCGCAAGGCCCGGCTGGCAGAGCAGGCCGCTGGGCTTGTTGAGCACCAGCAGGTCGTGGCTGCGGTGCACGATCCAGGCCGGGTCGAACGGATCCACCATCAACGCCGGCCCCCAGCTGCCGCTGTGATTAACGCTCCAGCTGCAGCACCTGCAGCTCCTGGCGCGGCCGGCTGAACAGCAGCAACGCACCCGGCCCT
Organism: uncultured Synechococcus sp.; assembly: GCA_913061215.1. GTDB lineage: Bacteria > Cyanobacteriota > Cyanobacteriia > PCC-6307 > Cyanobiaceae > Vulcanococcus. Next base: position 5,189 of record CAJXSQ010000073.1, read on the forward strand.
TCCGGCCAGGGCAGCCCCGTGGCGCGGCGCAGGGCTGCCCGCTCCAGCAAGGCGATGCCGCAGGTCTCCACCAGCACCACCGGCAGGGTGGCTTCGCTGCCGCGCATCGCCTGCAGATCGAGCGCCTGCTGGGCTGCCCTGGCACTGCGCTCGCAGCCCAGCCGCTCCACCAGTTCAGGCCAGAGGTGATTCACCGGCGTGCAGGCCGCCAGGTCCAGATCATTCGCCTCCATCACACGGCCGCTCGCATCACTCCAGCTTGCCCGCTCCATCGCGGTGCAACTGCACAAAATGGGGGGCAAACAACAGCACCCGCTCCCCCAGGCGCTCCTGCTGGGCATCGAGGGCATAGGCGCCGCCGGCCATGAAATCGGCGGCACGCTGCATCTGATCGTGGGGAAGGCTGGAGAGATTGAGCACCACCGTGGCGTGATCACGCAACGCCTGCACCGCCTCCTGCACACCCTCAAACGTGGCGGGTTGCATCACCATCACCTCCGCACCCCAGACCTGCGGGTTAGGCGTGAGATCCGGTGGGAAGGCATCCATAGAGCTGGTACCTCTATGGAGCGTCTGGTGCGAAACGCTCCAGCATCGCCTGGCTGGGATGGATCGTTTCCAGCTCATCCTCGTTATCGAGGAAGGCCTCAAACGAGCGATAACGCCGGATGCAGGGCGGCTCATGGGCGGTGTCGGCGAACACCTCCTGCCAGCTCAGCTCCTTGGGCTTGATCTCCTGAAAGTTGAGCAGGGCCTCCTCCAGGTCGGCGGCATCACCGCAACCATCGCCCCGCCAGATCAGCTCATAGAAGGTGGCCATCTCCAGACCCTAACGCTGGATCAGATCAACTCCGGGTGGGCCGGATCACCTTTGAAGGGCCCCTGCACGGCCGAGGTGATCCACCCCCCGTAAAAACCTCCCGGCTGCGGCTGCACACGCTCACCATCCACCCAGCAACCATCCATCCGGGCGGGATAGAGGGCATACCAACCAGCCAGGGCCGCATAGGCCTCAGTGGGATCCGGATAACACCACACCGCCCGCTCCAGACGCCGCTCCCCCACCACCACCGAGAAGTAGCTGGCGATGCCTTTCCATTCACAGAAACTGCGGCCGGCGGCCGGCTGCAGCAGGTCGAGGCGCATCGCCTCCGGCGGCAGGTAATAGGTGGGTGGATGGAAGGTTTCCAGCACCCGCAGACTGCGGCGCGTCTGCACCAGGATTTCCCCGAGGGCACGCACCTCAATCAACTGATCGCTGGCCACAAGCGCCGGTGGACGGGGGAAATCGGCCACCCGTTCAGGTTGCAGGGTCATCGGAATCAACCGGGAATGAAGCTGCGCAACCGCCGCGCTTCCTCCCCGGCGCGACGCTGCAGCTCCTGATCGCTGAGGCGTTCCTCCTCGCGCACCTGGGCGGCAATCACATCCTGTTCCTCCACAGCGAAACCTTCAGCGCGGGCCAGCAGCAGCAGGTCCTCAAGCTCCAGCGGCTGCTGCAAACGGGCCGCCAGCTGAGGCTGGCTGCGGGCATGGGTGAGAAAGGAATCGAGCTGTTCGAGCGACAAGCGATCGGCATGAGCTGGCGCTGTCCTAGCCAAAACCCTCGCCAAGGGAGGCCGCGCATTCCAGACTTGTGCGATCTGAGCAGCCTCCATGAGCCGTAGCGTCAGCTCCAACGAACCGCCCGCCGCGCTGCCCACCTGGATGCGACGCACCGGCGCAGCACTCACGGCTCTGGTGGCGGTGCTGTTTGTGGTGCTGCTGCTGCAGGTGCGGCAACAGAGCGAGCGGATCCAGACGCTGCAGGACAAGGTTCAGACCTTGGAAAATGACAAGGATCTGGACCGCACCAACGCGCTGGAAGAGCAGGTGCGCTCCACAGCCGCCCGACTGCAGAGCCTGGAGAGACTGGAGCAATCGGTGCAGAGCCTGCGCAGTGAACAGGCCGGCCTGCGGGCCCAGATCCGCAGCCAGGCGCGCCAGCCGCAGTTCACGCCGGATGCCATCACGCCGCCCGCCAGCGGCCGCCTGCCAGCGTTACCCCCCCTGCCCAGCCCCCAGGAATGAAGGGAGCAGCAGCCCGGCGGCTGAGCCAGGTGCAGGAGCCGGTGATTCCGGTGATGGGGGAGCTGATCCGCCAGAGCCCCGGCACCCTGTCCCTCGGCCAGGGCATGGTGCACTGGGGGCCGCCGGCATCAGCGTTGGAGGCCGCGCACGCCTGCCTGGCGGAGGGCGCGGCGGAGCGTGATCGCTACGGGCCCGTGGCGGGTGATCCGGCGCTGCGTGAGCGCCTGAGCCAATGGCTGGAAACGGAACACAACCTCGATCTGAGCAGCAGTGAGCTGTTGATCACCGCCGGCAGCAACATGGCGTTCAACGCGATCGCGCAGGTGCTGCTCGATCCCGGCGATGAACTGCTCCTGCCGGTTCCCTACTACTTCAACCACGCAATGGCGATCCGCCTGGCGGGCGGAATCCCCGTGCCGGTGGCCGCTGGCGTGGTGCCCGATCCGGAGCAGCTGGCGGCAGCGATCACCCCCCGCACCCGCGGCATCGTGACCATCTCCCCCAACAACCCCAGCGGCGCCGTGTTTCCACCGGCGGTGCTGGAGGCGATCAATCAGTTGTGCGCCACGCGGGGGCTGCTGCACATCAGCGATGAGGCCTACGCCCTGTTCAGCCATGGCGGCGCTGCCGTGTGGAGCCCAGGCAGCGCCAGCGGCAGCGGCACCCACACCATCACGCTCGGCTCGCTCTCCAAGAGCCACGGCATGGCGGGCTGGCGGCTCGGCTGGGCCGTGGTGCCGCGCGAACTGATGGCGGCGCTGGCCAAGGTGCAGGACACGATCCTGATTCACCCGCCCCAGCTCAACCAGGCAGCGGCCATCGGGGCGCTGAACGCAGGCAGCGCCTGGTGCCGAGCCCGGATCGCCGGCCTGGCGGCGCGCCGGCAGCAGATGCTCGAGGCGCTGGAGCGGCCGGGAGCACCCTGGCGGTTGCTGAGCCGGCCGGATGGGGCGTTCTATGGCCTGCTGCAGCTCGACTCCAGGCTCAGCGCTGACGCGGCCATGGAGCTGCTGATCCGCGAGCATCGCGTGGCCCTGGTGAGCGGCAGCAGCTTCGGCTTGGCGGGCTGCTGCCTGCGGCTCAGCTACGGGATGCTGGAGGGAGAGGCACTGAGCGAAGCGCTGACACGCCTGGTGGGCGGCCTGCAGCAGTTGGCGGCGTGTTGAGCGGG
>CAJXSQ010000074.1 GCA_913061215.1 uncultured Synechococcus sp.
GCCGGCCTGGCGGGTTAGCTCAGCTCCGGCAGCACCGGCTCGCGGCCGGGGGGAGCGATCGGTTCAGGGCGGGGGATCGCCTCGCCGCTCTGATCGAACAGGCGCCAGCCGCTGGCTTCCACCTCCAGGTGGATGGTCTGGCCCGGCACCAGCTGCTGATCGGGTTCGGCGCGCAGCTGCACCAGGTGATCGCCCTCCTGCAGGCGGGCGGTGAGCAGTTGCTCGTTGCCCAGCCCTTCCACGTGGCACACCTCAGCTGGCAGGTTGCGGTTGGTGGCGGGTGCCAGCTTGATGTGTTCGGCTCTCAGGCCGCCGTTGAGTTCTTCGGCGCCGCCCTTGCTCTGCCATTGGAGCAGCGCCTCGGCGATCGGCCCCTCCGGCACGAAGCGGCGACCACCGAGTTGCAGCTGGCCGGGACTCACACTGCGCACCGGCAGCAGATTCATCGGAGGGCTGCCGATGAACTGAGCCACGAACAGATTGCTCGGCCATTGGTAGAGCTCAGTGGGTGTGCCCAGCTGCTGCAGCCGGCCGCGGTTGAGCACGGCGATGCGGTGCCCCATCGTCATCGCCTCCACCTGATCGTGGGTCACGTACACGGTGGTGGTGCCCAGGCGCCGCTGCAGCTCCACGATCTGGGTGCGCGTGCCGGCGCGCAGCTTGGCATCGAGATTGCTCAGCGGTTCATCCATCAGGAACACCGCGGGTTGGCGGGCGATGGCGCGGCCCAGGGCAACCCGCTGTTTCTGGCCGCCGGAGAGCTCCTTGGGCAGGCGATCGAGCAGATGGTCGAGCTCAAGCGTTGCGGCCACCTCCTGGATGCGCGCTTCGATCCGCGCCTCGCGGCCTGAGGGGAAGCGCAGCGGTGCCGGTAGGCCGCGGCTGGCGCGATGCAGTCCGTCCTGCAGTTGCTGCAGTGCGCTGCGCCGGCGCTGACGGCGCAGCCCGAAGCCGATGTTGCCTGCAACGGTGAGGTGGGGGTAGAGCGCGTAGCTCTGGAACACCATCGCCACATCCCGCTGCGCTGGCCGCAGATCAGTGACGCAGCGATCGCCCACGAAGATCTCACCGCCGCTGGGGGCCTCCAGCCCCGCCAGCAGGCGCAGCAGCGTGCTCTTGCCGCAACCGGAGGGCCCCACCAGCACCAGGAACTCGCCGTCGGCGATCTGTAGATCCAGTTCGCGCAGCACCTGCACGGGTGCACTGCCGCGCCGCGGGGGGTAGGTCTTGCTGACCTGCTGGAAGCGAACCTCTGCCAAACCCAGGCCACACGGCGGCCCGATCTTAGGGTTGGTCAAATGCAGTTCATTGATCAGGCCCGCATTGCGGTGCAGGCCGGCCGTGGCGGCGACGGCATCGTGGCCTTTCGCCGGGAAAAATACGTGCCAGCCGGCGGCCCCTCCGGTGGCGATGGAGGCCGTGGGGGAGACGTGTGGCTGGAGGCTGATCCCAACCTCCAGACCCTGCTCGACTTCAAATACAAGCGGTTGTTCGGGGCGGAGGACGGCCGGCGCGGCGGCCCGAACAAGAGCACCGGTGCCAGCGGCAATGCCCTCACGATCAAGGTGCCCTGCGGCACGGAGGTGCGCGACCTGCGCACCGGCATCCTGCTGGGTGATCTCACGGAGCAGGGTCAGCGGTTGCTGGTGGCTGTGGGTGGCCGCGCCGGCCTCGGCAACGCCCACTATCTGAGCAATCGCAACCGCGCCCCGGAAAAGTGCACCGAGGGCCGCGACGGTGAGGCCTGGGACCTGCAGCTGGAGCTCAAGCTGCTGGCGGAAGTGGGGATCATCGGTTTGCCCAACGCCGGCAAGAGCACGCTGATCTCCGTGTTGTCCGCAGCGCGGCCCAAGATTGCCGACTATCCGTTCACCACCCTGGTGCCCAATCTCGGTGTGGTGCGTCGTCCCACCGGCGATGGCACCGTGTTTGCCGATATTCCAGGGCTGATCGCTGGCGCTGCCCAGGGTGCGGGCCTCGGCCATGATTTCCTGCGCCATATCCAGCGCACACGCCTGCTGATCCACCTGGTGGATGCCAGCTCCGATGACGTGGTGCGTGATCTGCAGGTGGTGCAGCAGGAGCTGCAGGCCTACGGCAATGGTCTGGAGGAGCGCCCCTGCCTGGTGGCGCTCAACAAAACCGAGCTTCTGCTGGATGAAGAACTGGAGGAGCGGATCGCCCAGGCCAGCGCCCACTGCGGCCGGCCGGTGTTGGCGATCTCAGCTGCCACCTCGAAGAATCTTGATCAGCTCTTGGCGGCCACCTGGAAAGAGCTGGGCATCTGAGCCGGGCTCTTCCCAAGCGAACGCGTTGGGTCAGTGCTGATCGGTGTCCAACGACTCAGTCGTCGTAGACGAGGCACTCCGGTGCGTCGGGGTTGAGGTCGCAGAACACCTCCAGAGGGGTGGGGTCGTGCTTGTCCTCGGGGTGATGCGTCTTGTACTCCTCGAGATCCTTCACTTCCTCTTCGAGGTGGCGGACCTTGCCCTGATCGCCGGCAGCGCGGGCCGCTTCGATCTCGGTCTTGTCCTTGGCGATGTGCTCGTCGATGGTGGTCATGGAGGAGGCCGGAAGTGCTCAGGCCGCTCGACGTCGAGCACACCATACGGGCTGTGAGCCCGGGTGGACGGGGTTTGTGGTCGCCTTCTGATGCGCCAACGCGCTCCCATGGCTAGGCAGGGAATATGAGGCTCCTTGGGCCATGACACGCATCCGCCAACGCCGTGATCGTCACTTCATCGACGACCAGGGTCAGCTCTTCTGGATCAATGGTCCGGAGCATCACTGCTATCTCTCGGAGCAGCGGCAGTGGCGCTCCGGCCTCAGCTTCGAGGAGACGCTCGAGTGGAAACAGTGTGCCCCCAGCGGCCTGGTGAGCCAGCGATTCCCGTCGCTCCAGGCTGCCTGCGAGGCGTTCGAGCATCGCCAGGTGCAGTGGTCGCTCGACCTCTACCTGCGGCGCATGGGCGATGAGATGGCGCTGCAGCGCGGCGTGGACGACTACAAACCCACGGCCCTGAAGGAGGAGGAGTTGCGCACCGGCCGGCCGCGGCGTCAACCCTGGCTCGGTGCCGCACCACTGCCGGCGCCGCGCTGTGAGATCAGTGCCCGGCCTGCCGGCTGTCGCGCTGCCCAGGCCGAGCTGCCCCATCAGCGCCGCCGGCGCCGCAGCAGCGCCGCTAGCCCGCCAGTTCGCTGAGCTCCAGCCAGCGCTCCTCGCCGCGGGCGATGCGCTCCAGCAGCTGCGAGAGCTCCTCGCTCAGCGCCTCCAGTGCGGCGTAATCGCTGCCGCCGGCCGCCAGTTGCGCTTCCAGCTCACCGCGTCGCTCCTCCCAGCGCGGCAGGTCGGTATCGAGCTGCTTCAGCTCCCGCGTTTCCTTGAAGCTGCGCTTGCGGGCGCGGGCCGGCGGGGCGGCCGGGGTTGGCGCTGGGGTGTCCGCCACGGGAGCGGCACTGGCAGCGGCGTTGCCGTTGCCGCCAGCACTGCTCGCCTGCCGCTCCAGGTAGCTGCTGTAGTTGCCCTCGAAGCGCTGCAGCCGGCCCTGCTCGAAGCAGAACAGCCGATCCACCGTGCGATCGAGGAAATAGCGGTCGTGCGACACCACCACCACGCAGCCGCGGAAGTCCTCCAGGAAGTCCTCGAGCACGGTGAGGGTCTGCACGTCGAGATCGTTGGTGGGCTCATCGAGCAGCAGCACGTTCGGCGCTTCGATCAGCAGCCGGCAGAGGTGCAGCCGCCGGCGCTCACCGCCGGAGAGCTTGCTCACCGGCTGATGTTGCTGGGCCGGTGGAAACAGAAATCGCTCCAGCAGCTGAGAAGCGCTGAGGCTGGAGCCCTCCAGCTCCACGCTGCTGGCGGCCTCCTTCACCACATCGATCACCTTGCGCTGCCGCCCGGCCGCATCGGTGCCCTCCAGCACCTGATGGCTGTGCTGATCGAAGTAGGCCAGCTTCACGGTGCTGCCCAGCTCGATCCGGCCGCTGTGGGGCTGGCGGCGGCCGGCGATCAGATCCAGCAGCGTGGATTTGCCCGAGCCGTTGGGGCCGATGATCCCCACCCGGTCCTCGGGGCTGAAGTCGTAGCTGAACTCCTGCAGCAGTGGGCTGGCGCCGCCGCTGCGGGCCTCATCGCTGGCCCACACGCCCAGCTCCTCGGCTTCGATGGCGCGCTTGCCCAGCCGCCGCTGGTTGGTGGCCAGGCTCAGCTGGCCCTTCTGCTGCCGCTTGGGCAGCTCCTGCATCGCCTCGATCCGTTGGATGCGGGCCTTCTGTTTGGTGCTGCGGGCCTTGGGGCCGCGCTTGAGCCACTCCAGTTCACGGCGCAGCACGTTGCGCAGCTTGGCTTCGCTGGCGGCTTCGGCCGCATCTTCTTCACCCTTGCGGGCCAGGTAATAGGCGTAGTTGCCGCTGTAGCTGCGGGCCTCGCCCCGGTCCACCTCCACGATCCGGTTGGTCACCTGATCGAGCACGTAGCGGTCGTGGGTGACGAGCACCAGGGCGCCGCGGAAACGCTGCAGGTAGCCCTGCAGCCACTGGATGCAGTCGGCATCGAGGTGGTTGGTGGGCTCATCGAGCAGCAGCACGTCCGGATCGGCCACCAGGGCGGCGGCCAGGGCCAGGCGCTTGCGGTAGCCGCCGGAGAGATCACCCACACGCCGCTGGGTGTCGCCGATGCCGAGGCGCTGCAGCACCTCGCGGATCTGCTGTTCCAGATCCCAGGCCTGGTGCTGATCCATGCGGGCATTCAGCTGCCCCAGTTCCGCCAGCAGGTCGGCGTCGTCGTCGCCGCGGCTGTGGGCGGCCGCCAGCGCCTCGCTCACCACGGTGTAGCGGCGCAGCAGCTCCATCTTTTCGCCGCTGTCGGCAAACACCTGCTCGAGCACGGTGCGCTCCGGATCCATCTCCGGCTCCTGGTTCACCAGCACCACGCGGGTTTTGGGCAGCACCCGCCGCTCGCCGGCCCCCGGCGGCTCGCTGCCCGCCAACACGCGCAGCAGGGTGGATTTGCCGGCCCCGTTGGGGCCGATCAGCCCCAGCCGCTCCCGCTCGCCCACGTGCAGGCTCAAGCCCTCAAACAGGGTGCGGATGCCGAAGTCCTTGCGGACATCCACCAGGCTGATCAGGCTCAAGTTCCGGGTTGCTGCCGCTGCGCCTCCAGATAAGCAAACACGCTCTTATCCCCCACATCCGCGGCCGCCGGCATCGGGAACTTGCGCAGGGTGAGCACCAGCAGCAGTCCGGCCTCCAGGCCCAGCAGTGCGGCGCAGGCGGCGGCCGGCAGCAGGCCGCTCAGCCGGCCCAGCAGGGCCAGGGGCAGCAGCAGCGTCACCCCGATCGCTTCCGGCCGGCGGAAGCAGAAGAACTCCTTGAAGCCGATGCCCGCCAGGGCGGCGAAGAAGGGGCCGATCGCCCAGATCCAGCGACTGTCTGTGGCCACGGCCGCCGCCATGCCAGCGGGGCCCGCCCGCCAGGCCAGCAGCGCGAAGCCGGCGCAGCCCAGCAGCCAGAACAGCTGCAGGGCGCGGTGCAGTGGCCGCAGATAAATGTGAATCCAACGCAGGGCCAGGCCCACCCCCAGCAGCAGCGGCAGCAGCCAGGGCCACAGCCAGGTTTCGCCCAGCTGGCGCCACTGCAGCAGCAGGCCGGCCTGGGCTAGGGCGGCGATGAACAGCGCCAGCCGGTAGCCCAGCACCTCCCGTTCGTCCTCGGCCGTGATGCTGTAGGGCCCGTAGACCCCCTCGAAGCTGGTCATGGCAGCAGCGGGGCTTGCACCAGTGTGGCCAGCTCCGGCCCGGCGGGCACGATGCCGGAGGGGTGCAGCGGAAACAGGGCACCGAAGTAGTCGCGGCGCCAGGCCTGATCGCAGCAGGTTTCGGCCACGCCGGGCAGGGCAAAGAAGCGCTGCCGCCAGCGCCAGAGAGCTGGCAGCTGCCACAGGGGGCGGCGCGAAACACCGAACAGCGGCGCGTACACCAGCTCCAGCCGGATCAGCGTGGGGAAGAGCTGCACATCCGCCAGGGTGAGGGCCGTGCCGCAGAGCCACGGTGCCGCACCCGGCTCCGTTTCCGCTGCGGCGAGGCTGCGCTCCGCCTGCTCGAGCGCGTTGAACAGCGCCGTTTCGGCCCGGTCGTAGGCGGCCTGGTTGCGGGCGAAGCCGCAGCGGTACACGCCGTCGTTCACGGCGTTCTGAAACAGGTCGCGCCACTGCCCCACGGCGCTGGCCAGGCCCTCCGGCGCCAGATCCGGCGCCTGCGCAGGGGCCGGCCAGCGGTTGAGCAGCTCGATCAGCCGGGCGCTCTCCCCGAGCACCACCGCGCCGCTCCCCTGCTCCACCAGCACCGGCACCGTGGCTCGCTGCGCCGGATCCGCTCCCGCGCGCCGATAGAGCTCCTGCAGCGTGTGGCAACCCAGAAACGGTGTGCTGAAGCGCCAGCGGCCTGCCCTGGGATCCGGTTCCACCACCAGCAGTTCGATCGAGGCCTGCAGCCGGCGCAGCTGCCACACCAGCCAGGCCCGGTGGGCCCAGGGGCAGCTGCGCCCCACGATCAACACGTGCCGGCCTGGCTCGCCGGCATTGGACGGTAGGGGCGGTAGATCGGTGAACGCGGCCGCTGGGCGCCGGTAGTTCCCCTCGGCGTCCGCCGGGCCCAGGCCACCCATCAGCTGCTGCCACTGCCAGTGCCAACCGGCCCGGGCCGCCGTCACCACTGCTGCAGGAAGGGTCATCGCCGTGTGCGCCGCATCGCTGCCAGGCTGGCGCAGATGGCAGCGGCGGAACAGCGGATGGCCCAGGGGCGAGTGCTGGTGGTGGCGGCCACCCACGGCAATGAACGCAATGCCCCCTGGCTGCTGGAGCAGTGGCGGCGCTCGCCGCAGCTGCTGGCGGCGGCGGGGCTGGAGCTGCAGCTGGAGATCGGCAACCCCGAGGCCTTCGCGGCGAACCGCCGTTATCTCGACCGTGATCTCAACCGCTGCTTCAGGCCGGATCTGCTCACCGATGCCAGCCATCAGGAGCGGGAGGTGCAGCGGGCCCGGATGCTTCTGGCTGAGTACGGGCCCGATGGCCGCCAGCCCTGCGCCGTGGCGATCGACCTGCACAGCACCACCAGCGCCATGGGCAATTCCCTGGTGGTGTACGGCCGCCGGCCGGCCGATCTGGCCCTGGCGGCCGGGATCCAGGCGCGGCTTGGCCTGCCGGTGTATCTGCATGAGGCCGATCCAGCGCAGACCGGCTTCCTGGTGGAGCGCTGGCCGGCTGGGCTGGTGATCGAGGTGGGGCCGGTGCCCCAGGGGCTGGTGACGGCCACGATCTGCCGGCAGACCCAGCTGGCCCTGGAGGCTGCTCTCGACACGCTTGCGGCGGCGGCTTCAGGCCGGTTGTGCCTGCCGCAGCGCTTGCAGGTGCATCGGCATCAAGCCAGCGTGGACCTTCCGCGCGCAGCGGATGGAACACCACTGGCCACGCTTCACCCGGCGCGACAACATCAGGACTGGCGACCCCTGCAGGCTGGGGATGCGCTCTTCTGGCACGCCGATGGCAGCGCCCTCGGCTTCAGCCCAGACGATCCTGAGGCCTGCTGGCCGGTGTTCATCAACGAAGCGGCCTATGGCGAGAAGGGGATCGCCCTCAGCCTCTGCCGCCGGGAGAGCTGGGTGTGCTCTCCCGGTTGGGCCGAAGCCCTGGCCGAGCTGCTGCTGCCCTGATTCAGAGCACGGGGCCGTTGTAAACGAGCTCGCTCACGGTGCGCCCGTCGGGGCTGATCAGGATCTCCGTGGTGGTGGTGGGGGGATTGCCCAGCTGCTGCCAGCCGGGAGTGCCGCCGTTGAAGCGGAACAGGAAGCCCTGGCTGTCGCTCTGCACCAGGCAGCTGCCGCCGCTGGCGCCGGAGCTGAACATGCAGGAGGCCGGGCTCCACTTGGTGAGGCCGCCATTGAGGGTCACGGCGGTGTTGCGAGCCAGATTCATGGCCCGCTGCAGGGCGGGAGCCGTTTCCTGGAGCTGATCGATCTGCTCGAAGGTCTGCTGAACGCTCTGGCTGAGGCCCGGGGCAGGGGCGGCCAGCGCGGCCAGTGCGGCGGTGAGGAGCGTGAAACGACGCATGGTGGAGAGGTGAATGGGGGTCAACCGCAGGCCCAGGTGCTCTGCTCCTTGGTGCAGGGCAGGTCACTGCTGGTGCCGTCGGCCCAGTAAATCCGAAGCCGGTCGTCGCTGGTGCCCATGCGGAACGTGAGCGACTTCACCGGCCCCGCCGGTGGCTTTCCGGCCTGATCGGCTGTGTTGCTGGCCCCAGGACGGGCCTGGCGCTGCTCCAGCTGTTGCAGGCGCAGCTCCAGGCGATCCAGACGTTCGGCGGAGCGTTTGGCATCGGCGCCGGGGCCCTGCTGGCAGCCCGCCAGCAGCAGCAGTGCAGCCAGGGA
>CAJXSQ010000075.1 GCA_913061215.1 uncultured Synechococcus sp.
TTCACGCCGCGCCACTTCATGCAGTAGTGCTGCGCCTTCACCAGAATCGCCAGGCCCTGGGGCTCGCAGAGGCGCTCGATTTCGTCGGCCAGGATCATCACCGCCTCTTCCTGAATGTGGGGCCGGGAGAACACCCAGTCGGCAACGCGGGAGAACTTGGACAGGCCGATCACGCGATCGCCCGGCTTGATGCCGATCCAGCAATTGCCAAGGATCGGAACCAGGTGGTGGGAGCAGGCCGATCGCACGGTGATCGGGCCTACGGTGTAAATCTCATCCAGCTTCTTCACGTTGGGGAAGCTGGCGATCTTGGGTTGCTGGTGATAGCGACCCTTGAACACCTCGTGGAGATACATGCGGGCCACACGCTCCGCTGTCTCCTCGGTGTTGTGGTCGTTGTCGATATCGATCACCAGGCTGCGCAGCAGCTCGCGAACCTTGCCGGCCACCTCGATCTCGAGTTGGTCGAGCTCTCCTTCCTGGAGATGTTCGGAGATGTTGTCGTTGGCGAGATAGGGCACGCCTGCTGCTTCAAGCCGATCGCGAATGCGGCGGCTCACGGGAGCCAGCTGGCCGGAAACGCTTGAAGGAAGAGTGGAAGTCATGGATCGGTCCCGCATGGCGATCAGAGAACGCCGGCGGCGGGCATCAGGGTGGCATCCTCCACGGTCTGGGAGGAAGGTTGCTGGGCCAGAGACAACAGAGCCTCGGCCACGCGCTCTGGAGAAAGCATGGCACGCCGGTCAAAGGAACTGTGGACTGTTTCGCTGTCCCAGAGCGGTGTATTCACCGCACCGAGAGTGAGCGTTGACACACGGATGCCGTGCTGGCGCTCCTCCTCGGCCAGGCAGCGGCTGAACGAGGCCAGGGCCGCCTTGCTGGTGCAGTACGCGCCCCAATCGGGAAAGGCGTTGCGGGCGGCGTGGCTGCTCACGTTGATGATCAGACCACGCTGCTGGCGCAGGGCCGGCAGCACGGCCTGGCACACCTGGAACACGCTGGTGAGGTTGAGCTGCAGCAGCCACTGCCAGCGCTCGAGCGGCATCTCGGCCAGGCCGCCGGTGTAGGCGGCACCGGCGTTGTTGATCACCACGCTGGGCTCCAGGCCGCGGCCCAGCAGATCCTGCAGCGCCGGCGCCACATGCTGTGCTTGTGCGAGGTCGACGCTGCAGGTTTCCACGCGCCGTCCGCCCTGGCGCAGCTCCGCCGCCAGGGCCTCCAGGGCGTCGCTGGAGCGGGCCAGCAGCAGCAGGTCGTAGCCCGCTGCGGCGAAGGTCCTGGCCGTTGCCGCACCGATGCCGCGGGAGGCACCGGTGATCAGGGCGACAGGTGCGGCGGGGGACGTGCTCAAGCGGGAAGGACCACCGGCCGGCCGTCCAGGAAACGAAAGGAAACCTTAAGAGCTGAGGCTGGCGTCCTGTTGGCCGGCCTCCAGGAAGCGCCCCATCCGGCGGAACTTGGCGTAGCGCTGCTCGGTGAGTTCGGATTCGCCCAGGGCCTTCAGCTCGCCCAGGTGGCGCAGCAGAGCCGCCTTGAGGGTTTCCGCTGCCTGGCGGGGAGCCCAGTGGTTGCCGCCCGCCGGTTCGCTGATCACATCATCGATGATGCCCAGCTTCAGCAGATCGGTGGCGGTGATCTTCAGGGCTTCAGCCGCCACCGGCGCCTTGCCCGCATCGCGCCAGAGAATCGAGGCACAGGCCTCGGGGCTGGCCACGGTGTAAACACTGTGCTGGAACATCAGCAGGCGATCGGCCACGCCGATCCCCAGGGCACCGCCCGATCCGCCTTCGCCGATCACGGTGGCGATGATCGGCACCCGCAGCCGGAACATCTCGCGCAGATTCACGGCGATCGCCTCGCCCTGGCCCTGCTCTTCGGCCGTGAGGCCGGCATAGGCACCCGGCGTGTCGATGAAGCTGAGGATCGGCAGGCGAAACCGATCGGCGTGCTCCATCAGGCGCATCGCCTTGCGGTAGCCCCCCGGTGAGGCCATGCCGAAATTGCGGGCCACATTCTCTTTGGTGTCGCGTCCCTTCTGGTGCCCCAGCAGCACCACGCCCTGGTCGCCGATGCGGCCCACACCGCCCACCAGGGCCTGATCATCGCTGCCGCGGCGGTCGCCGTGCAGCTCGATGAACTCATCGGTGATCACCTGGATGTAATCCAGCGTGCTGGGGCGCTGCGGATGGCGCGCCACCTGAATCTTCTGGGCCGGACTCAGATTCGAGAAGATCTCATCGCGCCTGCGGGCCGCCAGGGTTTCGAGCTGCAGCAGCTGCTGGCTCACATCCACTTCGGAATCCTTGGCCAGCTGCCGGATCTGCTCGATCTGCTCCTCCAGCTCCACCAGAGGTTTTTCGAAATCAAGCAGGGGACGGCGGGCCATGGCAGCAGAGAGAGGGCTGGAGCTGATCCGGGAACTGGAGGCTGGTCAGGCGGCCGCCAGCTCGAGGCCGCCCTGGGCTGCCCGGTTCTGGGCAGGGCTCAGGCCGATGGCCTGGAAGCCGTGGCGCAGCGAGGCCTCACCGATCAACTCCATATTGGCCACGCTGATGTTGTTGCGACCCCAGCTGAAGTTGGTGTGGATCCCTTCGAACTCCAGCAGCATCGCCTCGGCAAAGCAGGCGAACAGCTGGCGTTTCGGCTTCTCCATCTCGGCCACTTCCATCATCTGCCAGCCGATGTCCTGCCAGAACTCCACGATGCCGCCCTTGAGCACGTGCACGCCGTCGCCGGCCACCTTGGCGTCCAGATTCTTGGGGTAACCGCCGTCGATCATCAGGCAGGGCTTGCGCAGGCTGGCGTGATCGATGCTCAGGGTCTGCGGCAGGCTGGCCACCCACACCACCACATCGGCCTGGGGCAGGGCCTCCTCAAGGCTGAGGATCCGGCCGCCGCCGAGGGAAGCCTGCAGATCGTTGAGGCGCTGCTGCTGCCTCGCCACCAGCAGCAGCTCACCCACGTTGGTTTTCTGGGTGAGCCAGCGGCACACGGCGCTGCCGATGTCGCCGGTGGCACCCACCACGGCCACCTTGGCCTGGCTCAGGTCGATGCCCAGCAGCGGTGCGTTGCGCTCCACCTGCTGGCAGATCACCCAGGCGGTGTGGGTGTTGCCGGTGGTGAACCGCTCCCACTCCAGGGTGGTGTTGCGGATCTGCTGAAACTTCGAGAGGTCGTAATTCTCGAAGATGATCGAGGTGAAGCCACCCAGAGCGGTCACGTTGATGCCGTTCTTCTGCGCCATCTCCATGGCGTTCTGCACCTTGCGTGTGGCCGTCTTGAACCGGCTGAGCATCTCCGGCACGAAGCAGGAGTCGATGTAGGTGCCCTCGATGGTTTTGCCGGTGCGGCTGGTCACCTGGAAGGTTTCCAGCAGCTGTGGCGGGGCGGAGCACCAGGCCAGCATGTCGGCCTCGGCCATCTCCTCGAGACCCAGCTCCCGTGCCTTGGCCTGCGCCTGGGCAAAGCTGCTGGAGTGACCGATCAGACCAAACATGCGTGCAGATGCTCCTGGTGACACACCGGCATGAAGTCACCCGATTAAAGGGCAACGCCGGTTGAGGCCCTTCGGCCCAGCTCCGATCAGCCCACCAGGGCGGCGGCCGCCATGCGTGCGATCTCGCGGGTGCTGAAGCCGATCTCGGTGAGAGCCTCCTGGTAGGCGATCAGGAAGTCCTCGATCAGGTCCTCCTTGTCCATGTGCAGCACCGCGGCGTCGCCGGCCACCTGATCGAGCATGCGGCGGATCAGGGGGAGGTTGTCGCGGTTGGCCTGCTCCAGCTCCTCACGGCAGCTGTCGAGGTTGGCTTTCAGCCATTCCTGGCCGTAGTTCAGGTGGGTGTATTCGTCCTTCACAACCCCTTCGGTGATCTTGCGGGCGAAGGGATCAGCAACCGGGATGTAGATGTGATAGGCCGAGATGGCGAAGGCTTCGATCAGCAGGGCCTGGATCAACAGGCAGGTGGGCACTTTGCCTGCCGCGAGAGCCGTTTTGAAGTTGTTGTGCAGGGGAGCGAAGAACTCCTTGGCAAAGGCCATGTCGGCCACCACGCCGAGGTTGTTGGCGCAGGCGGTGAAGCCCCGCATGTGCTTGAGCTCCATGCGGGCGAGTTTGGTGAGCTCATCGGCCTGCTCGGGCAGCAGCGTGCCGATCGCGATGTAGTTGTCGTGGGCTTCCTGTTCGCCCTCGATCACGATCGCGTTGATGCGGCTGTAGGCGTCTTTGTAAGCCTCGGTGCTGAAGTCCGGAAGGTTGCCTGTTGCTGCGGAGAGTTCCGGGGCTTCAAGGGTGGCCATGGCTACCTGGTACGCATCGCAATGGGATCGACTGTAACCATCTCCCGCCGTTTCAGTCGGACCTTTGAAAGCTTTTGAGCACCGGCCCGGCCGCCCTGCTCTCAGCCCCCGGCAGCTCCACGGGGTGGCCAGGAACTGTGCAGCAGGGCTGTGAGCAAGCTCTGCCAGCCCTCCACCAGGCGTTGTTCCAGGGCAGAACCCAGTTCCACACTCGCTCCGCGGCTGTCGCCCACCACGCCCGTTGCCGAGAGATCCCCGGTGAGCCAGGCCTCCGGAACGGCTCCCTCGAGACTCCACCCCGCCGGCGGCGCTGCGTTGAGCAGACCATCCACCGGCCGCTCCGGCCCCACCAGCTCCGGCGCCAGCTGCAGCATCAGGCTCGTTTCCGCCAGGCCGGCATGCAGGCCCTGGCTGCGTTCCGGTTCCGGCAGCAGCTCCGCCACACCCTCCGGGCCGCTCCAGAGGAAGCAGGGCAGCACCGCCAGCGCAGGCCTGCTGGCCCGCAGCTGCCGGGCCGCCACCTGCAGCAGCGCGATCTGGCCGCCGTGGGCGTTGAACAGCACCAGCCGCTGGAAGCCCGCATCGGCCAGCTGGCCCCCGATGGCGCTGATCTGGCTGATCAGCAGCTCCGCCGGCAGGCTGAGGCTGCCGGGAAAGCTCAGATGCTCGGGCGAGAAGCCCAGGTGCTGCACCGGCAGCCGCCAGATCGGCAGCTGGGGGGCCAGCCCGGCCAGCACCCGATCGAGCAGGCGATCGGCAAACAGGGCGTCGGTTCCCAGGGGGAGCTGAGGGCCGTGTTGCTCGAACGCCCCGAAGGGCCAGACCACCGTGCTGCCGCGTTGCGCGGCCGCGTTCTGCAGCTGGGGCCAGCTGAGCTGCTCCAGCCGGCGCTGGTCTGATCCATCGCGGGGCGCCATCGGCTGAGGGGCTGCAGGGGGCCTCCCTACAGTGTGGAGTCGTGCGCTCTTGCTTGTTCATGGCCGGTACCGGCAACCAGCAGCCCTCCCAGCCTTCGGCCAAGCAAAGCCAGTCGCCGCGCCCTGTTCCCCCGGCCTCACCGCGGCCGCCGGCGGGAGCGGCCCCGGCGCGCAAGCCGCCCCAGGTGCTGCAGATCAATAAGAAGGAGGAGCAGATCCGGCTCGAGCGCGAGGCCGCCGAAGCCCGTGCGGCCGCTGAGGCGGCTGCCCAGCGGGCCACCGAACTCGAGAACGCTGTGCGCGCCTCCCGCGGTGAAGCGCCCGTGGCCCCCCAGCGCCCCAGTGCTCCCGCAGCCCCATCCCGTCCTGCCACCGGCGACGACGAGCTGTTCGACATGAGCGGCTTCGAAGGCCTCTCCATGGCCGATCTGCTCGGCCCGGACGACAAGGGCAAGCGCCGCACCGGTGCTGGCAGCGGCGGTTCGCGCATGGCGCCCCCCCAGCCCGAGCGTGCTGCCGTGCCCACGCGCACGGTGGACGACTTCGATTTCGATGCCGACGCTTTCCTGGCGGCCCTCGATGAGCAGGAGTTCGTGGGCACCACCGGCGAGGTGGCCACCGGCACCGTGGTGGGCCTCGAGAGCGATGGCGTGTATGTGGATATCGGCGGCAAGGCTCCCGGCTTCATGCCCAAGAAGGAGTGCGGCCTGGGGGTGATCACCAACCTCAAGGAGCGCTTCCCCCGCGGCACCGAGGTGGAGGTGCTCGTCACCCGCGAGCAGAACGCCGATGGCATGGTGACGGTGAGCGCCCGCGCCCTGGCCCTGCGCCAGAGCTGGGAGAAGGTGCGCGTGCTGGAGAAGGAGGGCAAGCTGCTGCAGGTGAAGGTGAACGGCTTCAACCGCGGCGGCGTCACCTGCGATGTGGAGGGCCTGCGCGGCTTCATCCCCCGCTCGCAGCTGCAGGAGGGCGAGAACCACGAGGCGCTGGTGGGCAAGACCCTCGGTGTGGCTTTCCTGGAGGTGAATCCCGACACCCGCAAGCTGGTGCTCTCGGAGAAGAAGGCCGCCACCGCTGCCCTGTTCCAGAACCTGGAGGTGGGCCAGCTGGTGGAGGGTCAGGTGGTGTCGATCAAGCCCTACGGCCTGTTCGTGGATCTGGGCGGCATCAGCGGCCTGCTGCATCAGTCGGCGATCACGGGCGGCCAACTGCGCGACCTGCGCGAGGTGTTCGGCCAGGGTGATCGCGTGAAGGCACTGATCACCGAGCTCGATCCCGGTCGCGGCCGCATCGCTCTCAACACCGCCCTGCTGGAGGGTCAGCCCGGCGAACTGCTGATCGATCGCGACAAGGTGATGGCGGAAGCCGCCGATCGGGCCAACCGCGCTCGTAGCGTGCTGCGTCAGCAGGAACAGAGCGCCGGATGAGTCAGGCCACCGAGGAAGCGCGATCCAACGCCGGCGCCGCCGTTCAGCCTCTGCTGCAGGCCGACTGGGAGCTCGACTACTACTCCCGCCCGATCCTCGAGCCCGATGGCAAGAAGCGCTGGGAGCTGCTGATCTGCAGCACGCCGCTGGTGGGCTCATCCCAGGCCCGCTTCCGTTTCGCCCTCAACTGCCCGGCCTCCAGCGTCAATTCCCAGTGGCTGAAGCAGGCGCTGGAGCAGGCGCTCGAGCAGGCCGGGCGCGAGGGCTTTGCCCCGCCCCGCAAGCTGCGCTGCTGGCGGGCTTCGATGCGCACGATGGTGCAGCGGGCCTCCGAGCAACTCGGGCTTGAACTGATTCCCAGCCGCCGCTGCTACGCCCTGGTGGAGTGGCTGCAGGAGCGTCAGCTCCAGGTGTATCCGAAGCAGGAGGGCTACATGGCCGGTCCGCTGGCCCCGGCCCCCCTGCCGATCCAGCCCGTGGCTGTGCCGCTGCCGGAGGCGGCCCGGGGTGACAGCTGGAGTTGGGCCTCCCTGCCGCTCGGCGCCCTGCGCGAGGCGGCTGAGTGGGATGTGAGCTTCGCCGGCCTGGTGCCGCTGGAGGGCTTCGGTGATGACGAGGCCATGGTGAGCGGTCTGCGACTGTTCAGCGCCGGCCGCTCCCTGGCCATCGCCGGCCTGATCGCCGGCTTGGAGCCCGTGCGCCTGGAGGTGTGCGAGCGGCAGCTGGTGCTGGAGGCGGGCCTGGAGGATCGCTGGCTGCTGGGCAATCTCGCGGCTGAGGAGGCGGAAGCGGCCGCCCAGGCCTTCAGTGCTGCCCGCGAGCAGGCCGGTGGCGTGCAGTTCCTCGCGGTGCAGAGCAGTGAAACCCAGGCCGGCTTCGATGGCTTCTGGGTGCTGCGCGATCTGCCGGATGCCTGAGCCGGGGCTGCGTTGCCATGGCTGAAGCCGTTGATCCCCCGTTCAACCGTCCCGATGCCGGGTTCAACCGGCTGGAGGGTTGGACCTGGGTGGGCTGCTACGGCGGCTACTACCTCCAGGCCGATCTGCTCAGCGGTTTTGAACACGGCTTCTTCACCCGTCAGTGGCAGGGGCGCACCCCGGAGGTGCTGGCCGGCTATGTGAGTGCCGGCGTGAGTGTGCATCGCCCCAAGCAGGTGCACAGCGCCACGGTGTTGCCGGCCCGTGCGGCTTGCCAGGAACCCTGGCCTGAGGCCGATGGTCTGGTGAGCGATGCCGGTGGGCAGAGCCTGTGGGTGTGCGGTGCCGACTGCACACCCGTGCTGATCGCCGATCCGGCCAGCGGCCGGGTGGCCGCATGCCATGCCGGCTGGCGCGGCGTGGCGGCAGGCATCCTGCTGGAGGCGATCGCTCTGCTGGAGCAGGCCGGCTGCCGGCGCGAGGAGCTGCTGGTGGCCCTCGGGCCCGCCGTGAGCGGAGCGAACTATCAGGTGGAGCAGGCCGTGGCGCAGCAGGTGGCTGCCGCATTGCCGGCTCAGGCCGATGCGGCGGTGGCCCTGAGGGAGCTGCAGGACTGCGGGGCTGTGAGCGCGGATCCGGAACCGGGGCGCTGCCGGCTCGATCTCCGCGCCGCCACCCGCCGCCAGCTCGAGCTGGCCGGTGTTCCGGCCGGGCAGATCAGTGTCTGCCCGCTCTGCACCGTGGACGAGGCATTGCTGTTCCACTCCTGGCGCCGCGATCAGGTGAAGGCGGTGCAGTGGAGCGGCATCGTGTCGCAGCAGCTGCCGGCGTGAGGCGGTGGTGGCTTGCTCGTGTCTTGCTG
>CAJXSQ010000076.1 GCA_913061215.1 uncultured Synechococcus sp.
CCGCTGTGGATCCCCTGGACTCCACCAGCACCATGCTCCAGCCCGCCGTTGTGGGCGACGAGCACTACCGCACCGCCCGTGCCGTGCAGTCCACCCTGCAGCGCTACAAGGAGCTCCAGGACATCATCGCGATTCTGGGTCTGGACGAACTGTCCGAGGACGACCGCCGCACCGTGGACCGCGCCCGCAAGATCGAGAAGTTCCTCTCCCAGCCCTTCTTCGTGGCTGAGATCTTCACCGGCATGCCCGGCAAGTACGTGAAGCTGGAGGACACCATCAAGGGCTTCAACATGATCCTCGCCGGTGAGCTCGATCACCTGCCCGAGGCTGCCTTCTACCTGGTGGGCAACATCGACGAAGCGAAGGCCAAGGCCGCCAAGATCCAGGCTGACGCCAAAGGCTGATCCGGAGGCATAACTGATGACCCTCACCCTTCGCGTTCTGGCACCCGACCAGAGCGTCTTCGACGGCACCGCCGACGAAGTGATCCTGCCCAGCACCACCGGTCAGCTCGGCATCCTCCCCGGCCACGTGTCGCTGCTCACCGCCCTTGATTTCGGTGTGCTGCGGGTGCGTGAGGGCAATGGCTGGAAGGCCATCGCCCTTCAGGGCGGTTTCGCTGAGGTGGACGCTGATGAAGTCACCGTGCTGGTGAACGCCGCCGAACTCGGCAGCGCCATCAACGCCGAAGCCGCCAGCCAGGAGCTGGAAGCTGCCACCAAAGCTCTGGCCCAGTACGAAGGCAAGCCCGCCAGCACCGAGAAGATCAAGGCGCAGCAGGAGCTGTCCCGGGCACGGGCCCGCGTGCAGGCCAGCAAAGCCTGAGCGCGCTGATCGCTCAATCAGTCCTGAGCGCCCCGCTGGGGCGCTTTTTTCGTCTCTGCCTGAGGACTCTCACGGATGGGCGTCGGCCACGATCTCGGGGAACAGCTGCGCCAATGGCTGGCGACCGATCCCGGCAGCCTGCGCCAGTCGCGGGCGCTCACCAACCGGCTGATCGATGCGCTCGGCGCCGAGGACCAGCTCAAGGGCCCCATCCGCGACCTGACCAGCCGGCCGCTGTTGCTGGAGGCCCTGCACAGCCAGGGAGCACGCCGCAGCTCAGCGGTGGCCAGCCTCACCGCTGAGCTGAGCAGCACCTATGCGCCAGCGGTGCTGCAGGAGTTGCTGGATCTGATCCAGGCGGCCACGGGCGAAGCCGAAGCAGCGCCAGCTCAGCCGGCCGTGCCGGTCGCGGCGGCAGCACCGCAGCCCCAGCTGCAGCAGAACCTGGAGTCGTTCGGGCCCGGGCTGGCCCTGGCCGCCAGCGGAGCGCTGGTGTTCGCCTGGTTGGGGGCCGAGCTGGATCGCGCCCTGTTCGACGGCTGGGGCTGGAGCGGCGGCGTGGTGCTCGTGCTGGTGCTCGGCCTGATCCAGGCCCTGGCCAGCGGTCCATTCCCCGGTCTGCGGCGACGCTGGTCGCTGGAGTCCACCACCGCCGATCAGCCGCGCCAGGCCTGGCGCTGGCTCACGCAGACCTGGATCCACAGCGATGGGCTGGAAGCCGGCCTGAATCTGCTGCTGCTGCTGATCCTGCTGGGCAATTCGCCGCTGCAACTGGGCGATGTGATCCTGCGCTACTCCCTCACATCCCTGGCCTGCCTGGCTCTGGCCGCTCTCTGTGCCTCGCACTGGGGGGTGACGCGCCGGTGGAGCGGGGCCGCCGGCGCGATCAGCGCCATGGTGGCCCTGGCCGCAGGCCTGAGCCTGCTGCACTGGCGCGTGTTCAGCTTCAGCAACGGCGCGCTCGTGATCCCGGCCTGGGTGCTGCTGCTGGTGTACGGAGCCTTGCAACTCGGCTGGCAGCTGCCGCGGCAGAACCAGCAGGAACGCAGTGAACCCTGGCAGCGCCTGCTGAGCAGCAGCTGGGGCTGGGGTCTGCTGCTGGGCCTGCTCTGGGCCGTGATCACCCGCGTGAAGGAACTGCTTTAGCGGCCTGCTGCATGTAGCGGCCCCACAGCTCAGCCACCAGCGCTCCGCTGGCCGCCTCGGCCGGGGTGTTGTCGTCGTTGCCCATCCAGATCGCCGTGAGCAGCTGGCTCGAAGGGGAGTAGCCGATGAACAGCACATCCACGCCGTTGTTGGTGGTGCCGGTTTTGCCGCGGGCATCGGCCACCGCCGAAGCGGCCCGGCCGGTGCCGCGTTGCACCACGCCGGCCAGCAGCTGATCCATCGCCGCGGCCTGCTCCGGCTTGATCAGCTGGCGGGGCAGCTCACCGATCGGCACGGTGACACCCCGCTGCGGACACTGCTCCAGGCTCTTGATCGAACCGCAGATGCCGAGGTCGTAGATGCGGCTGACGCCGTGCATCGGCACGGAGCGGCCACCGTTGGCCACCACCGCATAGGCGCGGGCCAGCTCGTAGAGATAGGTTTCCCGGCCGCCCAGCATGGTGTTGTAGTCGGCATCGAGCGGTGTGGAGAGGCCGAGCCGGCGGGCCAGCTTCAGCACGTTGGCCAGGCCGGCCCGCTCCGCCAGCCGCAGCGCCACCACGTTCTCCGAGAAGGCGAAGCCATCAGCCACAGAGGTGCTGCCGCTGCCATGCCGGCAGCCGGCCACATAGGCCAGCGGTGCGCAGGAGATCGCCTCAGCCGGGCTCACACCGGCCGCTAAAGCCGCCAGGAACGGAAACAGCTTGAAGGTGGAGCCGGGCTGCCGCAGCGCCTGCACGCGATCGAAGCTCGAGCGGCTGTAGTCGCCGCCGCCCACGTAGGCCAGGATCTCGCCACTGCGCACATTCACCGTGATCAGAGCGCCCTGGCTGAGCCCTGCCGCTGCGGCCGGGCCCTCCAGAAAACGCTTGAGCTGATCCTGAGCGAGCTGCTGCAGGCGGGGATTGATCGTGCTGATCACCGCGTAGTTGCCGGCAGCGTCCTCACTGCTCAGATCCAGGCCGAAGCGGGTGCCCTCCAGCTCGCCGAGTACGTAGTCGCTGAAGAAGGGGTAGCTGCTGAAGCTGGAGTCGCGGCAGGCGGAGGGATCGATGTTGAGCGGGCGCCGCTGCGCATCGATCAGGCCCTGATCCGTGAGCCAACCCTGCTCGTGCATCAGCTTGAGCACCAGGTTGCGCCGCTCGAGGCCGGCGCCGGGATCCTCGCTGTTGCAGGGGCTGTAGCCATTGGGGCTGGGCAGCAGGCCCACCAGGAAGGCCGCCTGGCTCACATCCAGCTCGCTGGCCGACTTGCGGAAGTAGAGCTGGGAGGCCTGCTCAAAACCCTCCGTGCCCAGGCCGAGGTAAGCCCGATCGAGATAGAGCTTGAGGATGCGGTTCTTGCTGAAGCCCACCTCCAGCTGCAGCGCCACCCACAGCTCCCGCAGCTTGCGGGTGAGGCTCAGATCCCGGCCCACCTCCGGATACACCATCCGCGCCACCTGCTGGGTGAGGCCACTGCCACCACCGGTGCCCAGCACAGCGGAGCGCAGCGTGCCGAACAGGTCGATGCCACTGTTCCAGCCGAAGCGCGCCTCCTCCGAAGCCATCAGGGCCTGACGCAGATGCAGCGGGTAGCTCTGCAGCGAAGGCAGCGCTGTGGACGAGCCCTCCCGCGCATCGATCTGGCGGCCATCGGCGGAGAAGATCTTCACCGGACCGGAGATGGAGCGGATCTTCGAGCCGCCGCCGATGCTGGCGGCCACGAGCATGCCGCTCACCAGCAACGCCGAGCCGGCCAGGGCTCCCAGGCCGAGCCAGTGCACCGCCTGCTCCAGCGGGCTGCGCGGATGGCTGTAACGCAGCTCCGGAGCCTCGCCCTTCAGCGGTGAGCCGAGCCGCACCGCATCGCCATCGCGCAGCTGAATCCAGCGGATGCGGCGGTCGCGGTGGAACAGCCCGTTGGCGGAATTGAAATCCTCGAGCGCGAACTCCCGGTCGCTGGGGCGCTGCTTCTCCAGGATGGCGTGCACCCGGCTCAGGCCCGGCTCCGCCAGGGGAAGCTCACAGGCCGGATCGCGGCCCAGGCGATAGCGGCGCTGCTCCAGATCGAAGGCGCTCAGCCGGCGGCCGCCGGCCCAGAGCTCAACGCTGGCCTGATGGCGCCGCAGCGGCCTGAGCGCCTCAGCGATGGCAGCCGGCCGCTGCTGCAGGGGGCCACGCAGCGCGGCCCGCGCCAGTTGGCGCCAGAGTTCGAGCTGGGGCTGGGTTGCCAGGCGTGTGTTGCGGCCCGGCCATAGGCTACGACCAGCCTTTTCAGCCAAGCGTTGCAGCGCCAGCGGGACCCGTGGGAACCCTTCCGGCTGTGGCTGGCGTTCACACTCGGGCTGTATGCGATTCGCGCCTTCTTCGCCGCCACCTGGGTGGGTGCGATCCCGGGCTGGGTGCTGCTGGTGATGGTGCTGATCGCCCTGGCCCTGGCCAGCTCGGCCCTGCTCTTTCCCGGCCGGGTGGTGCCCTGGCGCGAGGGCGATGGCGGCTGGTGGAACGATCTGCGCGACGACTGGCGGCTGTGGTGGCGGCGCCGGCGGGGTGAACCATGAGCGGCAGTGCCCGGCTGGTGCTGGCCAGCGATCGCAGCAAGGTGGCTCCCCTGGATCCGGGTCAGCCACTCACCATCGGCCGCGCCGCGGCCAATCGCCTCTGCCTGGCCAGCCAGGACGGGGTGTCCGAGCATCACGCCGTGGTGCGCTTCTCCCGCAGCCAGGGCTGGCTGGTGTGCAACTGGCAGAGCAGCGACGGCACCTTTCTCGAGGGTCGCCCGGTGCAGCGCTGCCGTCGCCTGGAGGACGGCGATGAAATCCGCCTGGGCCTGAACGGCCCGGTGCTGGTGTTTGAACAGGTGGAATCTCCCAGGCCGGCGGCTGCAGCGCCGGCGGCTCCGGCCGCACCCCGCAGCATCCCGGTGGGCGAGAGCAACGTGGCGGTGGCCGAGATCCGCTCCGCGGCGGTGCAGAGCCTGCCGCGCCATCCCCACATCTTCAGCTGGTGGTTGCTGCTCTGCCTGGGGGGGCTGCTGCTGCTGCCATTCCCGCTGCTGTTCTGGCCGCTGGAAGCAGCTGCCCTGGCGGGCTGGATCCTGCTGGGATCACGCAAGCAGCACCAGCTGTGCGTGGTGCTCCACGACGGCCGGGCCCTGCGCCACGGCTTCGCCAACCGGCGCACCGCCCTGGCCCACCGCAACGGCATCCGGCGGGCGATCGGCCAGGAGCCGGAGCGCCCATGACCTGGTTGCTCCCCGAGGGCGGGACCCTGCAGTTCAAGGGTCTGGATCAGCCCCTGCGGATCCTGCGGGGACTCGGTGGCGGCACCCAGGGGCAGGTGTTTGCCGTGGAGCTGGGGGCACCGGGCAGCGGCGAACAGCTGGCCCTGAAGTGGTATTTCCCCAGCTGCATCGCCAGGGACCCGGAGCTGCGGGCACGCCTGCGCCAGAGCATCGGCCTGGGAGCACCCAACGGCGATTTCCTCTGGCCCCTGGCACTGCTGGAGCCGCAGGAGGCGCAGCCCGCCGGCTTCGGCTACCTGATGGCGCTGCGCCCGGACGGCTTCGTGGGTGCCCATCTGCACGCCGGCGGCAGCCTGGAGATCAGCCTGCAGAACGTGCTCAAGGCCTGTTTCCACCTGGCGGAAGGCTTCCACCAGCTGCACCTCAAGGGCCTCTGTTACAAGGACATCTCCCTGGGCAACCTGTTCCTCGAACCCGGCAGCGGGCGGATCCTGATCTGCGACAACGACAACGTCGACATCGACGGCCAGGGGCAAGGGAGCGTGCTGGGCACACCGGGATTCATGGCACCCGAGGTGCTGCTGGGACAGGCCCGGCCAGGAGCCGCCAGCGATCTGTTCTCCCTGGCCGTGCTGCTGTTCCGCCTGCTCAGCCGCCACGACCCGTTCCGCGGCGCCCGCGAGCTGGCGATCCGCTGCCTGGATGAACCAGCCCGTCGCCGCCTCTACGGCGAGGAGGCGCTGTTCATCTTTGATCCGGTGGATGCCGGCAACCGGCCGGACCCTGTGGAGCACAGCGCCGCGCTGATCACCTGGCCGATCTACCCCCGCAGCCTGCAACAGCTGTTCGAGCAGAGCTTCGGGATCGGGCTGCGCCAGCCGGAGCGCCGCACGCTCACCGGCCAGTGGAAGCAGGCCCTCGCCCGCTGCCTCGATCAACGCCAGCTCTGCCCCCACTGCGGCCAGGAAACCTTCCTCGATCCCGATGCCGAACGGCACTGCTGGAGCTGCGGCGGCGCGTTGCCCAAACCGATCCAACTGCAGCTGCCGCATGGACGGGTGGTGGCTGCCGCGGGCAATGAACTGCAGCCCCATCACGTCGATGCACTGGCGGGAGAGGCGATCGATCAGCCCCTGGCGCTCCTGGTGCCCCATCCCAGCGACCCCAGCCTGCTGGGCCTGCGCAACCTCAGCCAGCACACCTGGCAGGGCCAGCTGAGCAACGGACAGCAGATCGCGCTGGAGCCCGGCAGAACCTGTAATCTCGCGCCCCTGCAGCGGCTCGACAGCCACGCCGGAGCGATCCTGGTGATCCGCCCTTAAGCCATGCCCTTCCCCAACGTGCGGCTGAGCAACCGGCCGCTGCATTTCATCTACCTCTGCGACTGCTCGGGCTCGATGGCAGCTCAGGGCAAGATGCAGGCGCTCAACCAGGCGATCCGCCAGTCGCTGCCGGGGATGGCCGAGGTGGCACGCCAGAACCCGGAAGCGCGGGTGCTGGTGCGGGCCGTGCGCTTCGCCGATCAGGCGGCCTGGCACCTGGCGGAGCCCACACCGGTGCAGCAGCTGCACTGGCGCGACCTGGAGGCCGGTGGGATCACCGCCATGGGCGCTGCCCTGGAGCTGGTGGCCGGCGCCCTGCAGTCGCCACCGATGGAGGAGCGGGCGCTGCCGCCGGTGCTGGTGCTGATCTCCGATGGCCAGCCCACCGACGACTTCGAAGCCGGCCTGGCGCAGCTGATGCGGCTGCCCTGGGCCCAGAAGGCCGTGCGCCTGGCGATCGCCATGGGGCATGACGCCGACCTGGATGTGCTGCAGCAGTTCATCGGGCCTGAACCAGCCGGCCGCGGCCGCTCACCCCGCAGGCCGCTGCAGGCCAGCAACGCCACCACCCTGGCTCAATACATCCAGTGGGCCTCCACCGCCGTGGTGGGCGCCGCCTCCATGCCCGCCAGCCGGGTGGTGATGCCAGGTGAGCGCCCGGCCGCGACCACACCGCCAAGCGGCAGCAACATCCCCCTGCCGGATCTGCCGCCAACGCTGCTCGATCCGATCGACGATGTGGGGCCCCTGGTGTGGTGAGCGGCAGCTGGCTGCCGGCGCGGGCCTGCAGCGTGATCGGTGCGGCGCACCGGCGGCAGGGCAAACCCTGCCAGGACGCTTCCCTCTGCTGCAGCCTGCCGGCGGGCCGCGAACAGCTGCAGCTGATGGCCGTGGCCGACGGCCATGGCGGCAGCCGCTACTGGCTCAGCCAGGTGGGCAGTGCCCTGGCCTGCGAGCAGGCACGGCTGGCGGTGGCGGAGCTGCTGCGGCACACGCCCCTGAACGCCACAGAGCGCTGGCTGCAACTGCTGCAGCACGAGCTGCCGGCGGCGATTCACAGCGGCTGGCTGCAGGCGATCGAAGCCCACTGGCAGCAACAGCCGGAACGGGAGCAACCCTTCTCGCCGCTCACCTACGGCTGCACCCTCGGCCTGGTGCTGCTGGCACCGCGCTGGTGGGGCTGCACGGGGCTGGGCGACTGGGACCTGGCCGGCGTGGAGGAGGGCGGACGGGCCCGGCTGCTCAGCCAGGAAAACGATCCCGACCTGGCCGCGGGCGAAGCCACCGCCAGCCTCTGCCAGCCCGTGGAGCAGCAGCGCTGGTGGGCGCGGGCCCAGCTGCAGCCGCTGCACGCGGGCGATCCCCTGCGGGCCCTGATGCTGAGCACCGATGGGGTGCGCAAGTCGTGCGCCACCGATGCGGACTACCTGCAGCTCTGTGCCGGCGTGGCGGAGCTCCACGACCCGGCGGAACTGGAGCAGGGTCTGGCCCGGATCACGGCCGAGGGCAGCGGCGACGATGTGTCGCTGGCGATCGCGGTACGGAACCTCGGCCTCCCCAGCCGCAGGCCGGCACTCCGGCTGAAACACATCCCGCTGGCCGCCGCCGGGACCGCAGCGCTGCTCGGCCTGAGCGGACTGCTCAGCTGGGGACTGCTGCGGCGCCATCGGGATCCGATCGCGGTCCAAGCCCAGCAGCTGTGTGAACGCCCCTGGCAGATCCAGGCGACGCTCAGCCAGCGCCGCTCCCAGTTCTTGGCGGTGTTGCAGACACCCA
>CAJXSQ010000077.1 GCA_913061215.1 uncultured Synechococcus sp.
CCTCAGACACCCCCGCCTGCTCAGCCACGCTGCGCGCAGCCGCCTCGGGCACACCAGCCTGCTGGAGCAAGGTCTGCAGGCGCAGTGGATCGCTCGCCGCCGCCGCCATCTCCGCCGTCCAGAGCAGATCCGCGATCGGACCGATGGCCAGGCGCAGGGCCTGCAGCAGGGGAGCCTCAGCCACCGCGGCCACGGCCGGTGGGTCTGCCGCTTTTGACGCCTGCGGAACGGCCACAGCAGGGGCCACCGGTTCCACCCGTGCCTGGCGGATCGCCTCCTGCACATCCGCCAGCGCCAGGCCGGCCGCGACCAACCGTTCCTGCAGCCCAGCCAGCTGCGGCGGCAGGATCTGGCTGGGCTGCCCATCGAGCAGCAACTCCACCATCGGGCCGTAGGTGCTCACCAGGCGGTTGTGCAGCACCTGTTTGCTCACGGCACCGCCGGCGGGCACGGCTGCAGCGGGGGCTGTTGGGGCCGCCGCCGCTGCGGGGGCAGGGGAACAGGGCTGATCCAGCAAACAGAGGGCATCCGCTGCCTGCTGCACGCGTTGGGCCGGCAGGTCTTCCAGCAGGGGAGCCAGCCAGCCGGCCACCTCGGCATCCAGGCCCTCCAGCGACCAGCGCCCCCGGGCCTCGTCGTAGAGGCCGGCCGGATCCTGACCGGTGTAGAGGGCCAGGGCCGAAACCCCGAGGGCATAGAGATCCGCCGCCGGAGTGAGCCGGCCGAACCGGGCCCGCTCCGGCGCCGAGAAGAACGGGCGCCCCCCTTCCGACACGCCAGCGGACACGCCTTCACCCTGATCCCGGCGCGCCTCCACGCGGGCCTTGAGCAGCGAGAAATCCACCAGGAACAGCGGCCCGCCCTCCTGGGCGGGAATCAGGTTGGCGGGATGGAGGTCGCCATGCACCAGCCCGGCGGCATGAACCACCTCCAGCACCTGCAACACCTGGCGCAGCAGCTCCGCCAGCCGTTGCTTCCGCCGCAGCAGATCCAGGGACCCCTGCAGGGAGGGGCCGGGGATGTATTCCTGGATGAAGCAGAACAGGCCCGAGCGGGCAAAGCCATCGAGCACCCGAGGAATGCGGGGATGGCGCAGGCGATCCAGGCAGGCCGCCTCCACCTGCAGAGCCTCCACCAGGGCGGGCCCAGCCGGGATCAGCTTCATCACCGCCTGCCGCGCCCGCTGGCGCTCCTGCAGCAGCAGCGTCTGCTGGGCGGTGGAGCGGCCCAGCGGACGCACCAGCTCAAAGGGGGTGTCCGCCAGCAGAGCGTCCAGCTGCACGGCCCCGGCGGCATCCGCCTGGCCATCGTGCAGCAGCTGCTCGGCCTCCAGGCTGAACACCTGCATCGGCTCCGGCAGCCCCTTGAGCTCGATCTCCCCCAACGCCAGGGCCAGGCGGCGGAAGCGCGGGTCGATCAGGTCGTAGGTGGAACGCACGAAGGCCACACCGTTGGCCGGGCTCACCGTCTGCAGGCGCGAAGCCAGATGCACACCCTGGCCCAGGATGTCGTCGCCATCGGCATAGATCTCACCGGTGTGCAACCCGAAGCGATGGGCGAGCGACTGCCGCCCCCGGGCTGAGAGCTTCTGCACCGCCGCCTGGATGAATTCCAGGGCCTGGGTGGGGCCATCAAAGGTGGCGAGCAGGCCATCCCCCAGGGATTTCACCAGCAAACCGCCGTGGCGTTGCAGCTCCTCACGGATCAGGGTGAGGTCTTCCTTGATGCGCTGAATCGCAATCAGCTCATCGGCAAAGATCTTCACCGATGAATCCACCACATCGCTGAACACGATGGCCTTGAGCTGCCGTTCACGGCCTGCCATCAGCGTTGGTCCTCCGGTGTGAGTTGCAGCTTGCGGCCGTACACGGCGTAGGGCTGGCCCTCCAGCGGCAGATCCCAGCTCTCCACGTTGTTGACCACCGCCCGGAGACGCTGCAGGCGCTGGGCTTCCGGCAGCACCCCGGCCACATACCCCAGCCCGGGCGGCAGCTGGGCCGCGCTCTGATCCAGCACCTGCAGGAAGGGCTGGTGATCCGCCGCCACCAGCGCCTGGCTGAGCACCAGGGCCCCCACGGGAATCGCATTGCGATCCTCGGAGAGCAGGCGCACATCAGCGCCCGGATCCGGCAGGGCGGCATCCCAGGCGATCACATCCAGCTTGCCGGCGCGCAACTGCTCCAGCAGCTCGCCGTAGCTCAGGGCGTAATGCACCGATCGCAGGCTGAGGCCATGCAGGTTGTAGAGGGGCAGATAGAAGCCGGTGAGCGAACCGCGCGGCAGCAGGCCGAGGCGGGCGCCCTGCAGCTGCTGCGGGGTGCGCCGGGTGCTGGCGGCAGGAACGAGCAGCTGCGAGCGCGACTGGCTGCGCTGCCCGAGCGGCCTCACCAGGTTGTAACCGCCACTGCCGGAGCCCTCCAGGGCCAGGGCCGCAAGCCCGGCCGGCAGGAAGGCCGCATCCCATTCGCCGCCCCCCAGCCGCTGCCGCGCCTGCTCAGGACTGGCCACCGGCTCGAGCAACACCTCACAGCGGCTGGCCACGGTGAGCAGATCGCGCATGCGGGCGAGGTCCTGGTCGGAGAGAACCGCCTGGCCGCCGCGGGCGCGCCCCTCCTCGGCGCCCACGTAGCCCACCCGCAACTGACCGGCGGAGCCGCACAGCCGCACCTGGGACGCCTGATCACGGCGACAGGCGCTGAGACTGAGCACCGCCAGCAGCAGTGCCACCGCCGCTCGCCACCTCATGAGCGACCCTGTCGATCCTTGAGCATCTGCATCGAGATGGCGAGGCTCTGCTTCATCCGCTCGAAGCTGCGGGCCAGCAGGCCGATCTCATCATTGCGGTTGCGCTCATCGAACGACACGGTGGCCGGTGTGACGCTGGCCTCCTCCGCCTTGCGGCTGATCTCGCGCATCGGGCGCAGGATCAGCTGATTGAGCACGGTGTTGGTGATCAGACCCACCGCCACGAAGGCGATCACGAACAACAGTGCCGTGGTGAACAGCGAGCGATCCTTGGCCTCGAACACCGCCTTCTGCGGCACGGTCACGATCTGCGTGCCGACGATCTCATTCAGCTTCCAGCCGAACCCGCTGCTGTCGCCGTAGGTGAGCAGCTGACTGGCCGGAGCGCGATCCGGCGTGGAGTGGCAGACCAGGCAGCTCTCCTTGGTGATCTTGATCGGACGGGCCACAAAATGCATCGGCCCCAGCGGCGTCGCTTTCTCGCCAGCGATCACCTTGAGGGAGGGATCATTGCGGAAGCGCTCGATCACACCGGTTTCGAAGCTGTCGGCCTTGTCGCGCAGATTGGTGGGATTGAGCGCCGCCTCGCGATAGGAGTAGTCGCGGTATTCAGGCTTGGCCTTGAGGTAGGAGAACACCGTTTGCGCCGAATAGCTCGGCACCGCCTCAGGCCGGAACACACCAGGCCCCTCGTTCAGCGGCGCCACGATCGGATTCACATCCTTGCTGGTGTACTCGCGCACGGCCAACATGGCGTCCATGAAGAAGCTGGAGCGCTGATCAATCAGATCGCGTGCCTGCAGGCCGAACAACTGGTTGAGCAGCAGCACCGCCACCAGGATCGAGAGGGCGAAGATCGCCGACAACGTGATCGCCAGCTGCTTGCGAAGCGGCCGCTGTCCGGAGCCCACCATCCAGCCCTGGAGCACCGGAAACCTCATGTCAGAGCCGTGATTCGCCCCCACAAGGTAAGGGGCAATCCTCAAACCGCATGCTCAGATCGAGCCACCGGCTACGGGTGACCGGCGCACTGGTGGAGATCAGATCGATGCCCGTGGCCGCATAGGCGCGAAGATCAGCAGGCTGGATGCCGGACGCCTCCAGCACCACCGCACCGGGGCAGGAACGCTCCAGGGCCTGCTGCCGCAACCGGGGCACCAGGCTGCGCAGCTGCTCCGGGCTGAATTCATCCAGCAACACCCCATCGGCTCCGGCCGCCACG
Organism: uncultured Synechococcus sp.; assembly: GCA_913061215.1. Lineage (GTDB taxonomy): Bacteria > Cyanobacteriota > Cyanobacteriia > PCC-6307 > Cyanobiaceae > Vulcanococcus. Next base: position 3,968 of record CAJXSQ010000077.1, read on the forward strand.
GCCTCCTGGGCCTGCTGCGCCGTTTCGGCTTCCACGATCAGCCGTGCCGGCCAGGGAGCCGCGGCACGCACGGCCGCCACGGCCTGGGCCACGCCGCCCGCCCAGGCCAGGTGGTTCTCCTTGAGCATGGCGGCATCATCCAGGCCCAGGCGGTGGTTCACACCGCCGCCGCAGCGCACGGCGTATTTCTCCAGGCTGCGCAGGCCGGGGGTGGTTTTGCGCGTGTCCGCCAGGCGCACACCGGTTCCCGCCAGCGTGCTCACCAGCTCGGCGGTGGCGGTGGCGATCCCGCTGAGGCGCATGGCCAGGTTCAGGGCTGTTCGCTCCACCGCCACCAGCGCCGCGGCCTGCCCCTCCAGCTCCAGCAGCCGCTGCCCCGGGCGCACCGCCTCGCCCTCCGCCACCAGCAGGCGCACCTGCCCAGCGGGATCGAGCGCGCGCAGCAGCGGCTCCAGCAACACCCCGCCGCAGAACACCCCTTCCGCCTTGGCCAGCCAATGGGCCCGGGCGGTGATCCCCTGCAGCGCCGGCGCCGTGAGATCGCCGCGGCCGATGTCCTCCATCAACCAGGCCTCGAGCTGCGCGCGCAGCTGGGGGGTGATGGCCAGGGGATCGGCCATGGGCGGCGCAGTGAGGCCTCCTCATTGTGTGGTGGGGCAGCCCCGCCTACTTGCCGATGCAGAAACGGGAGAAGACGCGATCCAGCACCGCCTCACTCACCTCCTCACCGGTGATCTCACCGAGGCTGCGCACGGCCGCCCGTAGATCGATCGTCCAGAAATCCCAGGGCAGCTGCTGCTGCGCCGCCTCGAGGCTGGCCGCCAGGCCGGCAGCAGCGGCGGCGGCCAGATCCTGCTGCCGGCGGTTCAGCGCCAGCTGCACCCCCTCGGGATCGGTGTGGCCGCAGCGGGCCAGCAGCAGCTCCACCAGCCGCTCCTGGCCGGCGCCGGTGAGGGCACTGATGCACACATCCGCCGGGGCCGGCGCCGCAGCGGCATCCGGCAGGCAATCGGCCTTGTTGCCCACCAGCAGCAGCGGCACACCAGCCGGCACCTGCGCCCGCAGCTGCTCATCCTCCCCGCACCAGCCGCGGCTCAGATCAAAGAGCAGCAGCACGGCATCAGCGGAGGCGAGGGCGGCGCGGCTGCGCTCGATCCCGATCTGCTCCACCCGATCGCTGGTGGTGCGGATGCCGGCGGTGTCGAGCAGGGTGAGCGGCACGCCCTGCAGCACCAGCTCGCTCTCCACCAGATCGCGGGTGGTGCCGGGCAGGTCGGTCACGATCGCCCGCTCGCTGCGGCTGAGCAGGTTGAGCAGGCTCGATTTGCCCACGTTGGGCCGGCCCACGATCGCCACCTTCAGGCCATCGCGCAGCAGCTGGCCGCGCTGGCCGTCGGCCACCAGCTGCTCAAGCTCAAGCCGCACCGCCTGCAGCTCCTGGGCCACGGCCCCGGCATCGAGGGGCGGCAGATCCTCCTCGAAATCCACCCGGGCCTCGAGTTCGGCCAATTGATCCAGCAAGCGCTCACGCAGGGCACCGATGCGGGCCTGCAGGCCGCCGTCGAGTCCGGCCATGGCCAACTGGGCGGCGCGGCGGCTGCGAGCCGTCACCAATTCGCTGATCGCCTCGGCGCGGGTGAGATCCAGGCGACCATTGAGAAAGGCCCGCTGGCTGAACTCACCCGGGAGAGCACGCCGGGCACCGCTGGCCAGCACCAGCTCGAGCACCCGCTGCACGCAGATCAGGCCGCCATGGCAGTGGAACTCCACCACCGTTTCACGGGTGAAGCTGCGCGGCGCCCGCATCAGCAGCAGCAGGGCTTCATCCACCCGTTCGCCGCTGGCCGGATCGCACACGTGGCCGTAGAGCACGCGGTGGCTCTCCCAGGGCTGATCGCCGGGCGCCACAAACAAACGCCGCCCGATCGCCTCAGCCTCGGGGCCGGACAGCCGCACGATCGCCACGCTGCCCGCACCTGGGGCGATGGCCGTGGCCACAGCGGCGATGGTGTCGTCCGGCAAGGGGGATCAGGAACTGGCTCCAGTGTCCCCCGGCTGCGGTTGGGCTGCTCAGGTCGCTGGGAAGCCCGGGCACACCATCAGATCGATGTGGCCGCCGCTGGGATGGCGCCACTCGCGGAATTCCTCGGTGAGGGCGCGATGGGCCCGGATCTGTTTCGCCTGCTCCAACGACTGCAGACGCTGATGCACCAGATCGAGGGTGTCGTCGATCAACTGAGCGGCCTGTTCGGAGGTCATGGCAGAGACGGCAGCGTCGCTCCGTCGTAATCAGACCGAGCCGGCGCAGCTGTAGTGCACGCCACCCCCGGCGGTGCGTGTCAGGAACCGCTGGCCAGGAACACACCCACCAGGGCCCAGGCCTGCGGATCGTCCACCAGGGCCTCAGCCGCGGCGAGGGTGCCGGCGGCAGCTTCCAGCTCAGCGCCGCTGAGCAGCAAACGCTTGAACCCCAGCGTGATGTCGAGGAAAGCCCGCATCCCCAGCTGCCTGGACGACACGGTTTCCACATGCAGCGCCACATCGCTGTAGCCGGCAGCCTCCAGCAACCGGCCCAGCTGGCGCCCGATCCGCCGGTTGCCGCCCCGCTGAGCCTGCGCCCTGGCAGCGGCTTCGGTGAAGGCCTGGAAGCCCTGGGGCTCCGGCACCAGGGTGAGCCAGTCGTCGTCGATGTCCATGATGCAGAGCCGGCCCCCGGGCCGCAGCAGCGGCCGCACGGCCTGCAAGGCCCGCAGCGGATCCTCGAGATGCTGGAAGAGCAGGCGCGCGTAGATGAAATCGAACTGCCCCGGCTCCAGGGGCGGTGCGTAAACATCCCCCTGCACAAAGCGAATGCGCTCCAGGCCCGCGCCTGCGGCTTCCGCGCGAGCGGCATCCAGCAGCTCGGGGCTGAGATCCATGGCCGTCACCGGGCAGGCGGGATGGGTTTCGGCGATGAGGCGGCTGATCACACCAGGCCCGCAGGCCAGATCGAGCACGGTCTGGCCATCGCGCAGGCCGAACCGCTCCAGCAGCGCCAGCTCGAGCCGGGCGGAGCGACTGGCCTGCAGCTGCAGGCGATCCAGCTCGCCGCTGTCTGTGCCGAGGGCGGCGAAGTCGTAAGAGCCGGCGGCGGAGGAAGCGGCCATCGGAAGCACGGAATTCAGGTGGATTGGCTCAACTGCCAGAGGCGATCGGTGGTCTGCGTCAACCGCTCCGCCAGCACCATCGAGAGGTTACGGAGCAACAACGCCGCTGCATCGGGTTGATGCCGAATGGAACGATTGAGGAAGGCCTGGGTGAGCACCAGCACCTGCATTGCGGTCACCGCGATCACATCGGCACTGCGGCGCGGACGGCCGAGAAAGCCCATCTCACCGAACACTGCACCCCGCTCCAGCAGGGCCAGGGACAGCCGGTGCCCCTCCTGCTGACGCCACACCTCCGCCACACCCTCCAGCACCACGAACAGCTCCTGCTGCGGCTCGCCCTCCCGCACGAGGCGATCGCCAGGTGCACAGCTGAGCACGGTGCCGGTTTTGAGCAGCGAGCGCGCCTGCTCCTCGCTCAGGCCCCGGAACATCGGCAGCTCCTGCTCGCCCTCGCACAGGGCATCGCCCACCGCCGCCCAGAAGGCATCAGGCTCCACGAGCCGGTGATTGAGCCCCCGGTAGCTCTCCCCCAGCGACGCCATCCAGGCGGCATCGCCCCAGAGGTCCTCCCCCTCGCGGCTGGCGGGGTGACGGGTGAGCGGCGAACGGCTGCGGCGCAGATGCTCACGGTCGTGCAGGGCCAGCAGCATCGGCACCTGGTAGCCCACCCCCGGCAGCTCAAGGCCGGGGCAGAAGCGGCGATAGCCCAGCTGCTCGTAGAGCTCCACCAGGCCCGGCTTGGCATGGCACAGATCCACCCGCACGCCGGCCGCCGCCGCATCGCCATAGCCGCGGTTGAACAGCAGTCCCAGTGCCGCACCACCGCGCCAGGCCGGCCGCAGCATCAGGCGTGAGGTGTGAGACAGCGCCTCCAGGGGAAAACGCTGCAGCAGCGGTGCGATCGGCAGCGGCGCCAGCAACGCCTCCGGGTCCTCCAGATCGGAGAAGCGATTCACCCGCAGGCTGCCCAGCAGCGTCCCATCGGCATCGTGCAGGGCATAGAGCTGCGCCGTGGCATCGAGGGCATCGCGGATCCAGCGGCGCTGGTGATCCGCCGCTGGAGGCGATTTGCCCATCTCCTCCACATAAATGGCGTAGCGCAGCGCATAGATCGCCTCCCGCTGCTCGGGAGACTGCGCCAGCGACACCTGCATC
>CAJXSQ010000078.1 GCA_913061215.1 uncultured Synechococcus sp.
ACCCCCTTGATCCGGTTGCGGAACACCAGGTAGCCGAGCACACCGGCCACCAACGCCGGAATCACCCAGATCGCGAACAGCGTGAACAGCGGCGAGCTGAACGGTTGCCAGAACGCCGGGAGCGTTTTCACGCCATAGAGCGAGAAGAACTCAGGCAGGGCGCCAGGCTCCAGCTGCTTGAGCTGCAGATACATCGCCAGGGCATAACCACCCAGGGCGAAAAAGATGCCCTGCCCGAGGCTGAGCAGCCCGGTGTAACCCCAGATCAGATCCACGCCCAGAGCCACAATGCCGAGGGAGAGAAAGCGGCCCAGCAGGTTGAGCCGGAAGGGCGGCAACAGCACCGGCAGCACCAACGCCGCCACCACGATCAGCAGCCAGGGGAGCCAGCGCCGCAGCTGGCGGGGAGAGAACAGATCCGCCATCGCTCAGGCCTCCACCATCCGGCCCTTCTGCGGAAACAGACCGGCCGGTCTGATCTGCAGGAACACCACGATCAGGGCGAACACCAGCACCTTCGCCATCGACGTGGTGGCGAAGAAGGTGATCACCACATTGAGAGCCTCAGGCATCGCCGGCCACACCAGCAGCAGCGAGCCGGAACCCACCACATAGCTGAGAACGCCGATCCCCAGGGCCGCCAGCACGGTGCCGGCCAGCTTGCCCACACCACCGAGCACCACCACCATGAAGCAATCCACGATGTAGTTGCCGCCGAGGTTGGGGCCCACCGAACCGAGCAGGGTCACGGCCACGCCAGCCACGCCGGCCAGGCCGGAACCGATCAGAAAGGTGAGCGCATCCACCTTCTCGGTGGGAATACCCAGGCAATCGCTCATCGTGCGGTTCTGGGTCACGGCGCGGATGCGCATGCCCCAGACGCTCTTCTGCAGGAACCAGTTCACCAGCAACAGCGCCACGATCGTGAGCGCGATGATGAACAGACGCGCGGCCGGCATATTCACTGCGCCCACATCAATGGAGCCCCGCAGCCACACCGGTGCCGTGACATCGATGTTGCGGGCGCTGAACCAGGGCTGATCCAGAACGCGCACACCACCCAGCACGGAGGCAAGCACCACGCCCACCAGAGCGGTGACGATCCAGCTGCCACTGCCCAGCAGCGGCGTCCAGCGCTGCTGCCACCAACGGCGCGGCGTGAGGCGTGGCACGAGCAGACCGGCGACCACAGCCACCACCAGACCGATGGCAAAGGCGCTGGACACGGAGCGCACAAACTGCTGCAGAATCAGGCTCACGCCCCAGGTGGCCAGCAGGGTTTCCAGCGGCCGGCCATAAAGACGCCGAATCACCGTTTTCTCCAGCAGCAGACCAGCAAGCCCGCTCACCAGAAAGGCGCAGGGCAGCGCCACCAGGATGTAGATGGGAAACAGGGCATCCGGCAACACAGCCTTGAAGATGTTCTGCACCACAAACGTGGTGTAAGAGCCGAGCATCATCAACTCGCCATGGGCCATGTTGATGACGCCCATCAGACCGAAGACCACAGCCAGCCCCAGTGCTGCCAGCACCAGAACCGAGCCGATGGCCAGGCCGTTGAACAATGTGTCGTAAAGAAGATCCATCGCAACCTGCAGGGACCTGAGGCAGAGGGGAGAAAGATGGCAGGGATAAAAAAGGGGGAGATCGCTCTCCCCCAATCCCTGAACGAATGGACTGTGATGGCGCCGGCATGAGGCGCCAGCGGATCACATCTTGTACTTACCGGCGTCGGGACGATCCTGCGTCCAGTCGCAGGTGTAGCCCTTGGTTTCCGGCACGTACTGGTTCCAGGCCACGGGCTTCACGAAGCCCTTGTCCTGCACGATCTTGAACATGCCATCCTTCTGCACCTCGCCGATCAGCACGCGCTTCTCAACGTGGTGGTTGGGCATCACCGTCACCGTGCCCTCAGGAGCATCGAAGCTCACACCAATCAGCGCTTCGCGCACCTTGTTGTCGTCGATGCTGTTGGCCTTCTCTGCAGCGGCGGCCCAGAGATACACCATCATGTAGGCGGCTTCAGCCGGATCGCTGGTGACCCGGTTGTCGCCGTACTTGGCCTTGAAGTTCTTGGTGAATTCCTTGGCAGCGGGGGTATCGAGGCTCTGGAAGAAGTTCCAGGCGGCGTAGGTGCCTTCCAGATACTCAGGACCGATGGCGGCGATCTCCTCCTCGGCGATCGAGAAGCTCATGATCGAGTAGCCGTTCGCCGGGGTGATGCCGGCAGCCTTCATCTGCTTGAAGAAGGCCACATTGCTGTCGCCGTTGAGGGTGTTGACGATCACACCACCGTTGGGCATCGCCTGCTTGATCTTGGCGATGATCGGCGCCACTTCGGTATTACCGAGGGGCAGATAGTCTTCGCCCACCACCTTGGCGCCGTTGGCTTTCAGCTGCTCCTTCATGATGGTGTTGGCGGTACGTGGGTACACGTAGTCCGAACCAACCAGGAAGAATTCCTTGCCCTTGTTCTGCAGCAGCCAATCCACAGCGGGCTCTGCCTGCTGGTTGGGGGCAGCACCGCTGTAGAAGATGTTCTTGGAGCACTCCTGCCCTTCGTACTGAATCGGGTAGAAGAGGAAGTGATCCTTGGCCTCGAACACCGGCAGCATCGCCTTGCGGCTGGCGGAGGTCCAGCCACCGAAGACAACAGCAACCTTGTCCTGATCGATCAGCTTGGTGGCCTTCTCCGCGAAGGTGGGCCAATCGGAGGCACCATCCTCTTCGATCGGAACGATCTTCAGCTTCTTGCCATCGATCGTGATTCCGCCCTTGGCGTTGAGCTCATCGATGGCCATCAGCTCGGCTTCGGCCACCGTGTTCTCGGAGATGGCCATGGTGCCGGAGCGGCTGTGAAGGATGCCCACCTTCACTTCACCATCGAACTCACCGCCGGCCTGCTCACCGCCGCCACCACAGGCCACCAGGGTGAGCGACGTGGCGAGAGCCGTGGCACCGCCGAGCAGACGCAGCGAAGTCTTCCGCATCAAAGGGGATGTCATGAAAGGAATGTCACAAAAGAGCTGCCGCTGATCAGCGGTGGCCGGAACGTATCGGCGCGACACCCCCTGGCTTGGTAGCGATTGGAACACTTTTGCGAAACACTGAGAAGCAGCTGCTCGCAAGGGATTTCAACGATCACCCAGCGAAGCATCGGCTGTGTCGGTTGTTACGCAATCAGCCTTGGCCGGGCAACTGGCGCAACAGAAAGGCCTCCACCTGTTCCAGCCCCTCGCCGGAGTGGAGATTGGTGAAACACCACGGCCTGCCAGCGCGCATCCGCTCGGTGTCGCGCTCCATCACCTCCAGGCTGGCGCCCACCAGCGGCGCCAGATCGATCTTGTTGATCACCAGCAGATCGGATCGCGTGATGCCGGGGCCACCTTTGCGCGGAATCTTGTCGCCGGCGGCCACATCGATCACATAGATGCACAGATCCACCAGCTCCGGGCTGAAACTGGCGGCCAGGTTGTCGCCGCCGCTCTCCACCAGCACCAGATCCAGGCCGGGATAGGCCGCCTCCAGCTCCGCCACCGCCGCCCGGTTGATCGAACAGTCCTCACGGATGGCGGTGTGCGGACAGCCCCCGGTTTCCACGCCACGGATGCGGCCCGGCTCCAGGGCACCGGCGCGGGTGAGGAACTGGGCGTCTTCCTGGGTGTAGATGTCGTTGGTGACCACGGCCAGCTGCAGCCGCTGCCGCAACCGCCGGCACAAGGCCTCCACCAGCGCGGTTTTACCCGACCCCACCGGGCCGGCCACGCCCACGCGTAAACGACTGCTCATCCGCCGCAGCTGCACCAACGTTGCATCGCTGATCATCAGCCGCCAATGCGGCCGTTGCTCAGCTGCGGAACAGACGGGAATAGAGCTCGGCGTGCTGCAGCTGCGCCAGCCCGGCACCGACACCGCTGTTCCAGAGCTGCCTGGGCTCTGCCGCAGCCAGTGCCGCCGCACGCTCAGCGATCAGCGGCGCCAGCTGCAGCTGCAGGCGCTGCCCCTGGGTGGGCCCCAGCGGGATGAGCCGCACCGCTGCGCTGATCTGATTGGCCACCCAGCCATAGAGATAGGCCTCTTCCAGCGCCGGGGAGGCGATCTCCAGGCACACCGCAGCCCAGGCAAAGGCACCGGGCCAGGCCAGCGGGCTGAACGCCTGGGGCAACGGCCAACCCAGATCGGCCAGCAGCTGCAGCAGCGAACGCCCCATCTGGCGCTGCTGAGCGCGCAGCTCCGGTGCCTCCCGCTGGGCCAGCAACCAGCCATCCAGATCGAGCACATCCGGCGAGGCTGCTTCCAGGCCCTGACGCAGCGACGCCAGCGCCGCGGCCTCGATCGCCACGGCGCCACGGCTGAGCTCAGCCCGCAGCCAGGCCGAGAGCGGCTCGACCCCCTGCAGGCGGCCGGCCTGCACCAGCACCTCCAGGCCCTCTGAATAGCTGAAGGCTCCCACCGGCAGCGCCGGGCTCACCAGTTGATAGAGGCGCAGGCGGGCGTCGGGGCCGATGCTCATCGCTCAGGCCGATGGGCTGTGGTGGTGATGGTGGCCGCTGCCCGCGTAGGCGCCGGCCTCCGGTTGAAACGGCAGCTCAAGCAGCTCCACCTCCAGCCCACGCTGGCGCAACAGATCCGCCAGCACGCTGTCCTGCAGGAGCAGCAGGCGATCGGCATGCAGCTCCATGGCCACATGCCGGTTGCCCAGGTGATACGCAGCCTGCAGCAACGCCAGTGGATCGGCGCTGCGCACCTGCATCACCGGCTCCGCCGCGGCCTGCACCCGCACCTGCACCTGGCCGTTGGCACTGCACAACCACTCACCGGGCAGAAGGGGGCCGCCACGGGGGAGCTGCAGCAGCAGATCCCGGCCGCAGGCCGAGCGCCGGTGACCGCGCAGGCTGGTGCGCTGATCCGCCGCCAGGGGCAACTCCAGCGCCGTGGCCGCCGAGGGAGGCTCGCTCGCCTGGCGCTCCACCAGCACGATCGCGGCTTGCTGCGGCATGTCCTCCTAACTTCACCTCCCCGCACCCTGACGGGCGACCGGGCGCCATTGCGTAACAGGCGCTACCAAACAGGGGGCCAGCCCCGCGGAGCATGCGCCCATGCCTGCAACCCCCGCCTGGCACGCCTCGGCCACGCTGCGCTTCCGCCAGCGGCAGGGACGCACGCACCACCAGGGCGGTGCCAGCGCTCCCCTGAAACTGCTGCGCGCCTACACCCAGAGCAGTGGCCACTGCGAACTGCCCCTGCTGCACACCGCCGGCGGCCTGGTGGGTGGCGACGTTCTCAAGCTCCGTGCCGACCTGGAGCCGGGCAGCCGCGCCCTGATCACCACGGTGGCGGCCCAGAAGGTGTATGGCAGCGTGCGCCGCTCCCGCAGCCACCCTGAGGGGCGCTGGGCCGAGCAGCACCTGCAGCTGCGGCTGGCAGCGGGGAGCGACCTGGAGTGGCTGCCGCAGGAGCTGGTGCTCTACGCCGATGCGCTCTATCAGCAGCATCAGGAGGTGGAGCTGGCGGAGGGCGCCAGCTTTCTGGCGATGGACGTGGTGCGCCTGGGACGCACCGCCGCCGGCGAGAAGCTGGGCGCTGGACGCTGGCGCTCCAGCCTCAGCATCCGCCGCAGGGGAGAGGCGGATGGCGCAGCGCGCTGGGAGCTGGTGGATCGGCTGGAGCTGGGGGGCGAGGCCCTGAGCGGCGACCACGGCATGGCCGACGAACCGGTGCTGGGTTCCCTGGTGTGGGCAGCGCCGCAGCCGCTCGCGGCCGATGCTCTCAGCGCCTTGCTGGAGCAGGCCCGCCTGGCCCGCAACGGCCTGGAGGGAACCATGGCCTGCGGCGCCCTGGAACAGGGGCTGGTGGCTCGCTACCGCGGACCCTCCAGCCAGGCGGCCCGCTTCTGGTTCTGCCGGCTCTGGGCACTGATCCGCCAGGAGCGGGGCCTGCCACCGCCGCAGCTGCCGCGGGTGTGGCCGTTTCAGGAGCAGCCGCTGCTGAGCTGACGCCTCCGCACGGCATGGCTAAAGCGTTGGCTTGAAGAGTGATGAAGCTGGGCTGCGCGCGATCGCAGCCATGGCCAGGGTGAAAGCGAAACAACAGCACCGTTTCACACCGGTATCGCCATGACCACAACCTCACGCCACGGCCTCCAGCTCGAAGCCAGCACCGTTCAGGGGCAACCGCTGCTGGAGTGCAAAGCCATCGGCCACCTCACCCATGCCGACTACGAAGCGTTCACGCCCCGGGTGGAGGCCCTGCTGGCGGAGCACCCCGGCGAGCAGAACCGCATGCTGTTCGACACCACCGAACTGGAGGGCTGGGACCTGCGCGCCGCCCTCGACGACATCAGCTTCGGCCTGAAGCACCGCAAGGGCATCGGCAAGGTGGCGGTGCTCTCCAGCGGCAAGTGGATGGAGCTGTCCTGCCGGGTGGCCAACAGCCTCCACCTCTATGGCGGTGAACTGCGCAGCTTCGAAAACCGCGAGGAAGCCCTCGCCTGGCTGGCGGCCTGATGCCCGGGGGCCGCACCACTGTTCAGGCTGAACATGGTGCGGCCCTGGCGGCCGACAGAGTGCGATCTACAACTGGGTTGCGCGCTCAGGCTCTCCCCCTGCCATGCATCTGACTCCTCAGGAGAAGGACAAACTCCTGATCGTGACCGCAGCCCTGCTGGCGGAACGGCGCCTCAACCGCGGCCTGAAGCTGAACCACCCGGAGGCCGTGGCCTGGCTCAGCTTTCAGGTGCTGGAGGGCGCCCGCGATGGCAAGAGCGTGGCTGCGCTGATGCAGGAGGGCACCACCTGGCTGAGCCGCGATCAGGTGATGGAGGGGGTGCCGGAGCTGATCCATGAGGTGCAGATCGAGGCGGTGTTCCCCGATGGCACCAAGCTCGTGACCCTGCACGACCCCATCCGCTGACCGCCATGGCCCCACTGATCCCCGGCGAACTGATCCCCGAACCCGGCGAGCTGGAGCTCAACGCCGGCCGCCCCGTCACCACCCTGCTGGTGGCCAACAGCGGCGATCGGCCCGTGCAGGTGGGCTCCCACTTCCACTTCTTCGAAGCCAACGCGGCCCTGGAGTTCGATCGGGAAGCCGCCCGCGGCCTGCGGCTCGACATCCCGGCCGGCACGGCGGTGCGCTTTGAACCCGGCGACAGCCGCGAGGTGCAGCTGGTGCCCTTCGCCGGCGATCGGCGCATCTTCGGCTTCAACGGCCTGGTGAACGGCCCGCTCGACTAACGCCCGCCCCATCCCTCACCAGCCGCCTTCCTCCCCATGCCCTACCGCATCTCCCGCCGCGCCTACGCCGAGACCTACGGCCCCACCACCGGCGATCGACTGCGGCTGGCGGACACCGAGCTGATCCTGGAGGTGGAGAAGGATTTCACCGTTTACGGCGATGAGGTGAAGTTCGGCGGCGGCAAGGTGATCCGCGATGGCATGGGTCAGGCCCAGACCACCCGCGCCGATGGCGCCGTGGACACGGTGATCACCAACGCACTGATCCTGGATTGGTGGGGGATCGTGAAGGCCGACATCGGCCTGCGCGAGGGCCGCATCGTGGCGATCGGCAAGGCGGGCAATCCCGATACCCAGGCCGGCGTGGACATCGTGGTGGGCCCCGGCACCGAGGCGATCGCCGGCGAGGGCCACATCCTCACCGCCGGCTCGATCGACACCCACGTGCACTTCATCTGCCCTCAGCAGATCGAAACGGCCCTGGCCAGCGGCGTGACCACGCTGCTGGGCGGCGGCACCGGCCCGGCCACCGGCACCAACGCCACCACCTGCACCCCCGGCGCCTTCCACATCAGCCGCATGCTCCAGGCGGCCGAAGGACTGCCGGTGAACCTGGGCTTCTACGGCAAGGGCAACGCCTCCACCCCCGAGGCGATCGAGGAGCAGATCCGCGCCGGTGCCTGCGGCCTCAAGCTCCACGAAGACTGGGGCACCACCCCGGCGGCGATCGACTGCTGCCTCACGGTGGCCGACCGCTTCGATGTGCAGGTGTGCATCCACAGCGACACGCTCAACGAAGCCGGCTTCGTGGAGGACACGATCCGCGCCATCGGCGGCCGCACCATCCACACCTTCCACACCGAAGGAGCCGGCGGCGGCCATGCCCCCGACATCATCAAGATCTGCGCTGAGGCCAACGTGCTGCCCAGCAGCACCAACCCCACCCGGCCCTACACGGTGAAC
>CAJXSQ010000079.1 GCA_913061215.1 uncultured Synechococcus sp.
GAGCCATGGACATCTCAACCTGGGCCTCATTCCAGGTGATGCCGCGCAGGGGCTCGGCCAGGGCGGCGCTGATCGCGCTGGCGAGCAGCAACGGCACCAGCAGCTGCGGATCACCCTGCAGCGTGAACACGAACAGGCCGCAGAACAGTGGGGTGCGGTTGGCGGCGGCGAACAGGGCCGTGGCGCCGATGGCCGCCAGCTGAGCCTGGGCATCAGGCGGCAGGAAGCGCAGCGGTGCCGCCAGCAGCGATCCGAGGCTCATGCTGTCGTGCATCAGGCCGCCCGGTGAACCCACCGCAATGCTGAGCAGCGAGGAGCCATAGCGCCAGAGCAGCGTTGCCGCCGTGCCGCCCGGCTCGCCCTGCAGCTCCGCCGCCAGGGACAGAGAGCCATCGTTGAGGCTGAGGCCGCCGCTGAGCAGGGCCAGCAGGGTGAGCAACGCCGCCACGGCCAGCGCAGCGGGCCACCGCTGGGCCCGCAGCCGTCGCCCCAACCAACCAGCCAGGGGAATCAGCAGGCGCACAAACAGCGCACCCAACAGGGCACCCAGCACGGTGAGCAGCAACGCCCAGCCCCAGAGATGGCCGGGCAGCATCCCCAGCTCCAGGCCCACCAGGCGCGCCGGCTGCCCGAGGCGGGAGGAGAGCAGCGCACCGCTGCCGGCGAGCAGCAGGGTGGGCAGCACCAGGGGCAACCCTTTCTCGCGGCTGAGTTCCTCGATGCCATAGGTGACGCCCAGCAGCGGCGAACGGAAGGCGGCCCCGAGGCCGGCACCGGCACCGATGGCGGTGAACAGCGGCAGGGGGATGCCGGCCCAGGCGTTGCAGCGGGGCCAACGGCGGCGCAGCGCCAGCAGGAACGCCGCACCGAGGCTGGCGGAGGGCGATTCCACCCCCACACTCATGCCGGCCAGGTGGGTGAGCAGCATCAGGGGCAGGCGGCGCAGCTGCGTGCGCAGGTTCAGGCGGGCCTCCATCGCCGGCTCGGGCGCCCCCTGCTGCAGGGCCAGCGCCGGGGTGAGCCCACCGCCGCGGCCGGCAGCGAGCGGCCCCCAGGCCAGGCCGATCAGCAGCGTGGCCCCCACGAACACCAACGCCGCTCCCTGCCAGGGCACGCCATCGGCCTCGAGCCAGAGGCGGCGTTGCAGTTCAAAGCCAAGCTGCGACAGCCACTGGTAAGGCCGCTCCAGCAAACCGAGCAACGCCCCCAGGCCGAGCCAGATCAGCAGGGCCCCGAGGGCATTGGCGCGCACGCTCACGAACCGATGCCGGTGCGGGCGATGTCGAGCACATCCGCCATCGAGCGGATCTGATCCATGGTGTTGCGCAGCTGGCCGGCGCTCTGCAGCTCCACGCGCAGATCGATGCGGGCCGGCTTGCCGGGGTTGGTGCGCACCCGCGCATCGCTCACGTTGATGCGGTGATCGGAGAGGCGGGTGAGGATGTCCTTGAGCACACCCACGCGATCGAGCACCTCGATGCGCAGCTGCACCGGGTAGCGGCGCGGCATCGCCTCGGCCGCCGCAGGGTTCCACTGCACCGGCAGTCGCCGCTCCGCCGGCACCGAACCGAGGTTGGAGCAGTCCTGCCGGTGAATGGTGATGCCGTGGTTGCCCAGGGCGACGCTGCCCACGATCGCTTCGCCGGGCAGGGGGCTGCAGCAGCCGCCCATGCGGTATTCGAGACCCTCCAGCCCCAGGATCGGGCTGGCCTCGCCGTGGGTGGCCGCCGGCGGCGGCGAGGCCACCGGCGCCTGGGCCTCCACCTTGCGGGCCAGTTCCTCATTACTGAGCTCGGGCTCGCTCTCGGCGCTGGCGAGGCGCAGCTCCTCACGCAGGCGGTTGAGCACCTGGTGCAGGGTGACGCCGCCGAAGCCGAGGGCAGCCAGCAGGTCTTCCGTGGCAACCAGGTTGCAGCGGCGCGCCACCTTGGCCATCGCCTCGCCATTGAGCAGGGCATCGAAGCCGTCGCGCCCGAGCTCCCGCTCCAGCATCGCCGTGCCGCGCTGAATGTTCTCCTCGCGGTGGCTCTTCTTGTACCACTGGCGGATGCGATTGCGCGCCGTGGGTGTGGCCACAAAATTGAGCCAGTCGAGGCTGGGGTGGGCCGACTTGGAGGTGACCACCTGCACGAAATCACCGTTCTGCAGCGGCGTGGCGAGCGGGCAGAGGCGATCGTTGATGCGCACGCCCTGGCAGTGATTCCCCACCTCCGAGTGAATGCGATAGGCAAAATCCACCGCCGTGGAGCCCTTGCGCAGCCCCACCACATCACCCTTGGGGGTGAACACGAACACCTCCTCATCAAAGAGGTCTTCCTTGATTGAGCGCAGAAAGTCGTTGCTGTCCTCGCCAACGCCATCCTTCTGCCAATCCACCAGCTGGCGCAGCCAGTTGAAGCGCTCGGCATCAGCCCCGAGAGCCGCCGGCGAGCCCCCCTCCTTGTATTTCCAGTGGGCCGCGATGCCGAACTCGGCCACGCGGTGCATTTCGGCTGTGCGGATCTGCACCTCGATCGGCCGGTGCCGGCCGATCACCGCGGTGTGCAGCGACTGATAACCGTTGGGCTTGGGCAGGCCGATGTAGTCCTTGAAGCGTCCGGGAATCGGGCGGAAGGTGTCGTGCACCACCGCCAGGGCGCGATAACAACTCTCGAGGTTGGGGCAGATGATCCGCAGGGCGGCCACGTCGTAGATCTCGTGGAACGCCTTCTGCTGGCGCTCCATCTTGTTCCAGATGCCGTAGAGGTGCTTGGGCCGGCCGCTCACCTCGCAATCGGCGAGGCCCACGCAGGCCAAGCGGTCGCGCAGCAGCTGCACGGTGACGCCCAGGCGCTCCTCCCGTTCGCTGCGCTTGCTGGCCACCTGCGACTGCACATCGCGGAAGGCCTCGGGCTCGAGGATCTTGAAGGCCAGATCCTCCAGTTCCCACTTGAAGCGACCGATGCCGAGGCGGTTGGCCAGCGGCCCGTAGATCTCGCGGGTTTCGCGGGCGATGCGCTGTTGCTTCTCGGGTTTGAGCGCGCCGAGGGTGCGCATGTTGTGCAGCCGGTCGGCCAGCTTCACCAGCACCACCCGGATGTCGCTGGCCATGGCCAGAAACATCCGCCGCAGGTTCTCGGCCTGGGCTTCGGTTTTGTTGGTGAAGTGAATGCCGCCGAGCTTGGTCACCCCCTCCACCAGGCCGCGCACCTCAGCGCCGAAGTGCTGCTCGATCTCCTCGGGGGTGACGTCGGTGTCTTCCACAACGTCGTGCAGGAAGCCGGCAGCGATCACACCGGCGCTGGCACCGATGTCGCGCAGCAGGTCGGCCACCGCCACCGGGTGGCAGATGTAGGGCTCGCCGCTGGCCCGCACCTGGCCATCGTGCAGCTGGAAGGCGAAGTGGAAGGCAGACGCCAGCAAGCCCTCCGCATCCGTGGGGCAACTGTCGCCGGCGCCGGGTGGCACATGCTCGATGCAACGGCAGAGCCACTCGGGCAGCTCGATGCCGTAGTCAGCGGGCCCGTGGATCTCGCGCAGCGCAAGGGTTGAGGGCGGAGCGCCAGCGGCAACCGCAGGCTCCTCGGAAGCACTCGCTTCCGCCGTGCCGGTCACCGCCTGGAGCATGTCGCCCTGCCGCTGGCTCCATCGTATGCAGCAGCTGAAACAAACCGGCCGCAGGTGCGGGTTTGCAGGCGCAACAACTGCCACGCTGAGGGCCTGCTGCCGCTGCCCCACCCATGGCCGCACACCACAACGCCGGGCCGGTGCTGGCCCTGGAGCAGCTGGTGGTGCACTACCCCGGCGCCAGCACCAGCACCCTGGACGGCCTGGATCTGGCCCTGCACCCGGGGGAGCGGCTGGCCCTGGTGGGCCCCTCCGGCTGCGGCAAGAGCACCGTGGCGCGGGCGGTGCTGCAACTGCTGCCCCAGGGAAGCCGGTGCAGTGGTGGCCTGAACCTCTGCGGGCAGGATCCCCGCCGGCTGCGCCGCAGCGCCCTGCGGCGGCTGCGGGGCGAAGCCGTGGGGCTGGTGTTTCAGGACCCGATGACGCGGCTCAACCCGCTGCTGAGCATCGGCGAACACCTGGCCGACACCCTGGCCCAGCACCGGCCGGCCTGGAAACGTCACCAGGTGCGGCTGCGGGCGGAGATGCTGCTGGAGCGGGTGGGCATCAGCTGCAACCGCTTCAGCAGCTATCCGCATGAGTTCAGCGGTGGCATGCGCCAACGGCTGGCGATCGCCCTGGCCATGGCGCTCGAGCCGGCGCTGGTGATCGCAGATGAACCCACCACCAGCCTGGATGTGGCGGTGGCCGCCCAGGTGATGGGCGAACTCTGCCGGCTGTGTGAGGAATCGGGCAGCGCCCTGCTGCTGATCAGCCACGACCTGGCGATGGCCGGCCGCTGGTGCCAGCGCATCGCCGTGCTCGATCAGGGCCGCCTGGTGGAGGAGGCGCCGGCGCAGCTGCTGCTCACACAACCCAGCTCAACCCTGGCCCAACGGCTGGTGGGCGCCGCCCGCGCCCGCGAAGGCAGCCACACCCCCGAGGCCCCGCAAGCCGCGCCACTGCTGCTGGAGCTGGAGGATCTGCGCTGCTGGCATCCCCTGCCGGGCCTGCCCTGGCAGCGGCGTTGGTACCGGGCCGTGGACGGGGTGAGCCTGCAGCTGCACCAGGGCGAAACCGTGGGGGTGGTGGGCGCCTCGGGCTGCGGCAAGAGCACCCTCTGCCGCGCCCTGATGGGGCTGGTGCCGGTGCGGGGCGGTGCCGTGCGGCTGCAGGGGCAGGATCTGCGCCGGCTGCGGGGCGAGCCGCTGCGGCGGGCGCGCAGGCGGATCCAGATGGTGTTTCAGGACCCGCTGGCCTGCCTCAACCCCGTGATGCGCGTGGCTGACGCCATCGCCGATCCGCTGTTGATCCATGGCCTGGCCAGCCCGGCCGCGGCCCGCGAGCGGGCGCGCGAGCTGCTCAGCGCGGTTGGGCTCAACCCACCCGAGGCCTTCGCCGATCGCCTGCCCCGCCAGCTCTCGGGCGGCCAGCAGCAACGGGTGGCCATCGCCCGCGCCCTGGTGCTCGAGCCGCAGGTGCTGCTCTGCGATGAGAGCGTGAGCATGCTCGATGCCGAGATCCAGGCCGAGGTGCTGCAGCTGCTGCGGGATCTGCAGCAACGCCTCGGGCTCGGCCTGATCTTCGTGACGCACGACCTGGCCGTGGCCAGCGGTTTCTGCCAGCGGGTGATCGTGCTCGATGGCGGCCGGATCGTGGAGCAGGGCCCCGGCGATCAGCTGCTCAGCCAGCCGCAAGCGGCGATCACGCGCACGCTGGTGGAGGCGTGTCCACGCCTGCCCGCAGCCGCAGCAGCCTGAGCAGCTTCTCCATCACCGGCGGCAGCGGCGCTTCAAACAGCAGCCGCTCACGGCTGATCGGGTGATCCAACCCCAGCTGGAACGCATGCAACGCCTGGCCGGGCAGGGCCATCGGCAACTTGCGGCAGCGGGAATACACCGGATCGCCCACGATCGGATGGCCGATGTGAGCGCAGTGCACCCGGATCTGGTGGGTGCGGCCGGTGTCGAGCTTGAAGCGCAGCAGGGAGTAATCGCCGAGGCGCTCCAGCAGGGTCCAGTGGGTGCAGGCGTGGCGGCCGGTGTCGTCGTGCACCACCGCGTATTTCTTGCGATCGGCGGGATGGCGGCCGATGGCCCCCACGATCGTGCCGTGGTCGGCGGCGGGCACCCCGTGCACCACCGCCAGGTATTCGCGGGAAGCGATGCGCTTCTGGATCTGCACCTGCAGCTTCACCAGCGCCTCCTGGCTCTTGGCCACCACGATGCAACCGGTGGTGTCCTTATCGAGGCGGTGCACGATGCCGGGGCGCAGCTCACCGCCGATCCCCGGCAGATCCGGGCAGTGGTGCAGCAGCCCATTCACCAGGGTGCCGTCCTTGTTGCCGGGGGCCGGGTGCACCGTGAGGCCGGCGGGCTTGTTGAGCACGATCAGGTGCTCGTCTTCAAACAGCACATCCAGAGGGATGTCCTGCGCCACCAGATAGGGCAGCGGCTCCGGCGGCGGCATCCACAGCTCCACCGTGTCGCTCTGGCGCAGGGGCGTTTTGGCCCGGCCGGTGACACCGTTCACCCGCACATAGCCGGCATCGATGAACTTCTGGATGCGGGCGCGGCTCTGCTCCGGCCGCTGGGCCACCAGCCAGCGATCCAGCCGCATCGGCAGGGGCTTGGGGTAGGTGAGCGTGAGCAGCTCGCCTTCGCCTTCGCCGAAACCGCTCACGGCAACTCCAGGGCCAAGGGGCCCAGCATGCCCCGGCGGAAATCATCGAGGAAACGCTGGGCCATGCGGGCGGTGTCGCCGCTGGTGTGGCGATCGGCCGCAGCCCGCAGCCAACCATCCGCATCCGGGCACAACGCCACTGGCGCACCATCCAGCGAAGACGCGCCCGCCGAAGACTGTCCCTGATTCTGTACAGACTGCACGGAATCAGGGACAGTGGCGATTGCGGGATCCATGGCCTGAACCGGCACGCCGTAGCGGTTCTGCAGCAGCCCCGGCTTCACACCGGAGGCGGCCACGCCCTCCAGCCCCGCCAGCATCTGCACGAACGCCATCGCCACCGCCTCGCCGTCGTAGGCGGCCTGGCCGATGTCGTCGCAGAGGGCGAGGCGCAACGCCGCCAGCTGGTCGTCGAGCCGGGGCGGCAACACGCCCGGTGCATCGAGCAGGTCGATGTCCTGCCCCAGCCGCACCCAGCGCAGGCTGCGGGTCACGCCGGCACGGCGGGCGCTGTCCACCACCTTCTGGCGCACCAGGCGATTGATCAGGGCGGATTTGCCCACATTGGGGAAGCCGAGCATCAGGGCGCGCACCGGCCGGGGGCGCATCCCCCGCGAGCGGCGGCGTTCATTCAGGGCATCGCCGGCGCGGATCGCCGCCTGCTGCAGCTGCTTCACGCCGGTGCCGGCCTTGGCATCGCTCCACCATGGCGTCTGCCCCTGGCTGCGGAACCAGGCATCCCAGGCCTCGCGCGCCGCGGTGGGGATCATGTCGCGCCGGTTGAGCACCAGCAGGTGCTGTTTGCCTGAGATCCAGCGCTGCAGGCGCGGGTGGCCGGTGGCGGTGGGGATGCGGGCATCACGCACCTCGATCACCAGATCCACCTTGGCCAGGTTTTCGGTGAGCGAGCGCTCCGCCTTGGCGATATGGCCCGGGTACCACTGGATCGCCGGCGCGGCGGAGCTCAACAACGCACTCACGGAACCACCATCACAGGGCAGGGCGCCAGCTGGATCACGCGCGAGGCGGTGCTGGGCGCTTCATCAGCCTCCAGCGTGAGCCCACGCGTGCCCATCACGATCACATCGGCATTGATTTCATCGGCCACATCGCAGATCACGAAGGCGGGCTTGCCCTCGCGCTCGATCACCTCGCAGCTCACACCCTGCTCCTGAAAGCGGCTGCGGGCCTGCTCCAGCAGCGCCTCCACGGCGGCGGGATCGTCCTGCCCAGGCTCCACCACCGAAAGCAACACCAGCTTGCTGTTGTGCTGCTGCGCCAGCTGCAGGGCGGTGGCAGCGGTTTCGGCGGCCTGACGGCTGCGGTCGATCGGGAAGAGAACGGTCTCGAACATGGCCGATTGGCCGGTGCCTCCTCTGTTTAGCGCCAGATGCGGCCGGCACCAGCAGGGCCGCTGTTGTGGTTGCCCCCTTGACCGGCCCGCTAAATTCGCCCGACCTTTCCCCTTGCCCTCCACCATGGCGAAGCGCTCCCTGACCAGCCTCAGCGCTGATGAACTGCGCGGCAAGCGCGTGCTGGTCCGGGTTGACTTCAACGTGCCCCTCAACGATGCCGGCGCCATCACCGATGACACCCGCATCCGCGCCGCCCTGCCCACCATCAAGCACCTGATGGACAAGGCCGCCAAGGTGATCCTCTCGGCCCACTTCGGCCGTCCCAAGGGCCAGGTGAACGAAGGCATGCGCCTCACCCCCGTGGCCGCCCGCCTGAGCGAGCTGCTGGGCAAGCCCGTGGTGAAGACCGACAGCTGCATCGGCCCCGACGCCGAAGCCAAGGTGGCCGCCATGGCCGATGGCGATGTGGTGCTGCTGGAGAACGTGCGCTTCTTCGCCGAGGAAGAGAAGAACGAGGGCGACTTCGCCAAGCAGCTGGCCAGCCTGGCTGATGTGTA
>CAJXSQ010000080.1 GCA_913061215.1 uncultured Synechococcus sp.
GGAACGCCGGCACTTACCTCTGGCAATCAGGACTGGACACCGATCAAGCGGCGGGCCTGGAGCACTGCCGTGAACTGCTCCACAGCGGCGCTGTGTTGCAGCTGCTGAACCGACTGCAGCAACACGCCTCTCAGGGCTGACGGAAAACGGAAATGATTCCGCAGCAGGGAACGATCGCCACGCAACCTGCCTAGTTTTCAAACTCTGTGCTGGTCCAGTCGTGCTGATCAAAAGCGGCGCCGGCTCCTTCTCCATGGTGGGAGGGTTCGTTCTGAGTGCACCCCGGCCTCAACCCACCCGCGCGAACGCCTCGAATCCCCTCCAGCATCTGCTGCAACAGCTGCTGCACTGGTCGCGCTGATCGGGTTTTCCGCAGCCGATCGGGATCACGCCCGCTGCACTGTCCCATGGGATCGTGAGGCCACTGCGAGGCCCACCCCATGAGCTGGAGACGCCCCTCCACCTCCCTCTGTGCCTTCATCACCCTGCTGAACGATCGGCTGGGGGAGAGCATCGTGTTTCCGCTGTTGCCGTTTCTGCTGGCCAGCTTCACCAGCAACGGCCGCACCCTCGGCCTGCTGGCGGGCAGCTACGCCCTGGCCCAGTTCGCCTTCACGCCGCTGATCGGTGCCCTGAGCGACCGCCATGGCCGCAAACCGGTGATCGCCGTGTGCGTGGCGGGATCGGTGCTGGGGCTGGGCCTGTTTGCCATCACCCTGAGCATCAACTGGGGCTCAATCCCCTGGGCCGCCGGCGGGCTGATTCCGCTGGCGCTGCTGTTTGCCGGCCGTCTGGTGGATGGAGTGAGCGGCGGCACCGCCGCCACCGCCGGTGCCGTGCTGGCGGACATCTCCACACCGGAGAACCGGGCCCGGGCCTTCGGCCTGATCGGCGTGGCCTTCGGCCTCGGCTTCATCCTGGGGCCCGCCTTCGGGGGTGTGCTGGCGGGCTTCAACGTCACCCTGCCGGTGTGGGTGGCCACCGGGTTCGCGCTGATGAACCTGCTGCTGGTGCTGGTGCTGCTGCCGGAAACCCATCCGCCTGAAGCGCGCCAGGCCATGCCGCGCAAGCGCGACCTCAATCCGCTCACAGCCCTGAAGCGGGTGTTCACCAATCCCCAGGTGCGCCGTCTCTGCGCCGCCTTCTTCCTCTTCTTTCTGGCCTTCAACGGCTTCACCGCCGTGCTGGTGCTCTATTTCAAGCAGGCGTTCAACTGGGGTCCGGGCCTGGCGACCCTGGCCTTCCTGGTGGTGGGCGTGGTGGCCACCGTGGTGCAGGGCGGCCTGATCGGCCCACTGGTGAAGCGCTTCGGCGAATGGCGGCTCACCCTGGCCGGCCTGGGCTTTGTGATCACCGGCTGCCTGCTGATCCCACTGGCCAACAGCAACAACGCCACGTCGGTGGTGTTCAGCGCCGTGGCCATCCTGGCCCTCGGCACCGGCCTGGTCACGCCCTGTCTGCGGGCCTTGGTGTCGCGGCGACTGGGCGATGGCGGCCAGGGTGCTGCCCTGGGCAGCCTGCAGGGTCTGCAGAGCCTCGGCAGCTTCATCGGTCCGCCGCTCGCCGGGCTGAGCTACGACCTGCTCGGCCAGCGCAGCCCGTTCTGGCTGGGCATCGCTGTGCTGGCGGGGGTGGCAACACTGGTGGCCGGAGGCCTGCCGTCAAGCGGCCAGAGCACGCAGAACAGCTGAGGCTGATTGCTAGTTTGTGCTCCACATCAGGGCAGGCGATGCATGGCTGAGGCCGCGGTGGCTCTGGGCACGATTGATCTGGACACAACTGATCTGGATACAGTTGCTCCGGAGCTTTACATCAACCGTGAGCTGAGCTGGATCGCCTTCAACCAGCGGGTGCTCGCTCAGGCTCTCAGCGAGCACACCCCGCTGCTGGAGCAGGCGAAATTCAGCGCCATTTTCAGCAACAATCTCGACGAATTCTTCATGGTGCGTGTGGCTTCGCTGAAGTCACAGGTGGAAGCCGGCGTGCAGACCCTCAGCGATGACGGGCTCACACCGATGCAGCAGCTGGCCCGGGTGCGCGAGGCCCTGGCCCCATTGCTGAGCCAGCAGCAGGCTCACTACCGGCACTATCTCAAGCATCAGCTGGCCGAAGCAGGGGTTCACCTGATCGACTACGCCAGGCTGAACAAGCAGCAGAAGCAATGGATCAACACCTACTTCCAGGAGGCGATCTTTCCGGTTCTCACACCGCTGGCGGTTGACCCGGCCCACCCGTTTCCCTTCATCAGCAACCTCAGCCTGAACATCGCTGCGTTGATTCGCGACCCGGAATCAGGCCAGCAGCAGTTCGCCAGGGTGAAAGTGCCGCAGAAGAATCTGCCGCGCTTCGTGCAGCTGCCGGTGGAGCTGAGCGATCACGCACCCAGCCCCGTGTACACGGCCGTGCCGCTGGAGCAGGTGGTGGCGTTCAACCTGCAACTGCTCTTCCCCGGCATGACGGTGGAAGGGCACTACTTCTTCCGCGTCACCCGCGACGCCGACCTGGAACTGCGGGACCTGGAAGCCGACGACCTGATGGAGGCGCTGCAGCAGGGGCTGCGCAAGCGGCGCATGGGCGGCGAGGTGGTGCGCCTGGAAGTGGCCGATGAGATGCCTGATGCCGTGGTGGATCTGCTGCTGGAGGGCACCGGCGTTGAGCCGGCCGATCTGTATCGGATCAACGGACCGCTCGGCCTCGACGATCTGATGAGCCTGACGGCGGTCCCGCTGCCCCAGCTCAAGGACAAGCCCCATCGCGGCCGCACTCCAGCGGTGCTGGCACGAGCTCAGAAAAGCCTGCTGGAGGACGGCTCGATCAAGGCCGAGGAATTCGAGAGCATCTTCTCCGTGCTGCGCCGCGGTGATGTGTTGCTGCAGCATCCCTTCGATCTGTTCTCCACCTCCGTGGAGGAGTTCATCAACCAGGCCGCCGACGATCCCTCGGTGCTGGCGATCAAGATGACGCTCTATCGCGTGTCGAAGGATTCGCCGATCATCGCCGCCCTGATCCGCGCCGCCGAGAATGGCAAGCAGGTGATGGCCCTGGTGGAGCTGAAGGCCCGCTTCGATGAGGACAACAACATCCAGTGGGCCCGCCAGCTGGAGCGTTCAGGCGTGCACGTGGTGTACGGCGTGATCGGCCTGAAGACGCACACCAAAATCACACTGGTGGTGCGCAAGGAAAAGGAGAGGCTGCGCAGCTACTGCCACATCGCCACCGGCAACTACAACTCGCGCACCTCCTCCCTCTACACCGACCTGGGCCTGCTCAGCGCCCGGCCGGAACTGGGACAGGACCTGGCTGAACTGTTCAATTACCTCACCGGCTTCTCCAAACAACAGCAATTCCGCCGGCTGCTGGTGGCGCCGGTGACCTTGCGGCGTCGCATGCAGGAGCTGATCGAACGGGAAACGGCGCACGCCCGGGCCGGAAAACCCGCTGCGATCAAAGCAAAAATGAATGCCCTGGTGGACCCGGCGATCATCGCGCGGCTCTACGCCGCATCCCAGGCAGGCGTGCGGATCGACCTGGTGGTGCGAGGCATGTGCAGCCTGAGGCCAGGGATCGAAGGCATCAGCGACAACATCCATGTGTCGAGCGTGATCGGGCGCTTCCTCGAGCACTCACGCCTCTTCTGGTTTGCCAACGGCGGCGACGATGAGGTGTACATCGGCAGCGCCGACTGGATGGGCCGCAACCTGGATCGCCGCGTGGAAGCCGTTGTGCCAGTCGAAGACCCGGCCCTGCATCAACGACTCCTGCGGCTCGTCGATACCTACCTGGCCGACAACTGCACCGCCTGGGACATGCAGCCCGATGGCAGCTTCGTCCGCCGGATCCCCGAGGAGGAGAGCGTCGCCGCACAGGCCACCCTGATGCAGAACTGGCATCGCGGCTTGTAGCCGTCGCCACCGGCAGTTACGGCGGCTACAAACAGGAAGAAAATCGGACGAAAATGCTGCGGTATGTCTTCCAATTCGTTGCACTTTCAACTGTGCAGCGGTGCTACATTCCGGCCAAATCAAATTGAGGACAGGGCGCGGAGCTCGCCTCCACGCACCTCAACTCCTCAATCGGCCACTGCTCCCCAGCCCGTTGGTGCTGGATTCTTTTGCCATGCCTAACAACAGTGCGGCTGCTTACGGGCCATCGAACAAGAGAGCCCCATCACGCACCGGCACCACCGCTCGCCAGGGCGGCCGCCTCAGCGCCGATTCCATCGGCTGGTATCTGAGCAACATCGGCCGTGTGCCACTGCTCACACCGGCCGAAGAGATTGAACTGGCCCACCATGTGCAGTTGATGAAGCGGCTGCAGGATCTACCGAGCGAGCAGCTCACAGCGCGGCAGAAGCATCAGATCCGCATGGGTTGCCGCGCCCGCGACCGCATGATGGCCGCCAACCTGCGCCTGGTGGTGAGTGTGGCGAAGAAATATCAGAACCAGGGCCTGGAGCTGCTCGATCTTGTGCAGGAAGGGGCGATCGGCCTGGAGCGCGCCGTCGACAAGTTCGATCCCGCCATGGGCTACAAGTTCTCCACCTATGCCTACTGGTGGATCCGCCAGGGCATGACGCGCGCGATCGACAACAGCGCCCGCACCATCCGTCTGCCGATCCATGTGAGCGAGAAGCTCTCGAAGATGCGCCGCATCACGCGGGAGCTCTCCCATCGCTTCGGCCGCCAGCCCAACCGGCTGGAGCTGGCCCATGCCATGGGCCTCTCCCCGGACGAACTGGAAGACCTGATCTCCCAGAGCGCACCGTGCGCCTCCCTCGATGCCCATGCCCGCGGCGACGACGATCGCAGCACCCTGGGCGAACTGATCGCCGATCCGAGCAGCAACGAATCCATGGACTCCATGGATCGCAGCCTGCAGAAGGAGCACCTCGGCACCTGGCTGGCGCAGCTGAACGAACGGGAGCGTCGCATCATCGAGCTGCGCTTCGGCCTGTCGGGCAACGAGCCGCTCACCCTGGCCGAGATCGGTCGTCAGATCAACGTGTCGCGGGAGCGGGTGCGCCAGCTGGAGGCCAAAGCCATTCTCAAACTGCGCATGATGACCAATTATCAGCAGGCCGCCTGAGCCCGCTGCCTTGACCCCTGCCCTGATCCAACAGCTCCTCGGCGTTGCCCTGGTGCTGGCCTGGCTCGCCGTTGTGGTGGCAACGGCACTCGGTGTGCGCCGTCGCTGGCCCGATCAACGCGAATGGAGTCGCAAAGTGGTGCACATCGGCACGGGCCCTGTGGTGCTGCTGGCCTGGTGGCTCGGCATCGCCCGTGAGGTGGCACTGCCTGCTGCCCTCGTGGTGACCCTGGCGACAGCCCTGAACCACCGCTTCCGGCTGCTGCCTGCGGTTGAGGATGTGGGCCGCCACAGCTACGGCACCATCGCCTACGGCGGCTCGATTGCCATCCTGCTCGCCCTGTTCTGGCCGCAGCAACCGCTGGCGGTGGCAGCGGGCGTGCTGGTGATGGCGATCGGCGACGGCATGGCCGGACTGCTGGGACCCCAGATCCGCTCGCCGCGCTGGCGCCTGTTCGGCCAGAACAAATCCCTGGGCGGCACTGCAGCCATGGCGATCGGTTCCGCCCTGGTGCTGGTGCTGCTGCAGCTGATCGGCCAACGGGCAGGCATCAGCACTCCGGCCCTGCCCACCCTGATGCTGCTGGCCCTGATCGCCACAGGGCTGGAGCAGCTGAGCGGCTACGGCATCGACAACCTCAGCGTGCCGATCACCACGGGCTGGCTCTGGCAGAGCTGGAGCAGCTGAAGCGGAGCTCAGGCCAGCAGCATCGCTTCACAGCGTCGCTCCCAGTCGCGCTGCGTGCCCAGACCGGCCACGAGCCGCCGATCCTCCGGCTCGCTCTGCAGCCGCAGCTGCCACTGACGGATCGCTTCGGCGCGCTCAAGCCAGGCATCCACCACCGTGGCCTGAATCGCTTCGCGATCCCAGCCGCGGCCGCCGGCCGCCTCCAGGGCCCAGCCCAGCAGATCATCGAGCTGAAAGGGGCGGAAACCGGCAAAGGCCGGCCCCTGGCCAGAACTCTGCTCGAGATAGAAGAGCTGCAGCGGATCGGAAACGCCACAGAACTGCAGGAGATAGATCATCAACAGACCTCCTGATCACTGCTGCAGCGAAGCTAACCAGGCCCAGCCTGCACGCTGTTCACATCAAACAGTTTGCAACCAAGCAGTGAATTAGCACTCAGAAGTTGCGAGTGCTAATTCACTGGCCTGCTGCACAGCTTCCGAGAGCTGGGCGAGCAGTTCGCGCGTGGCACTCAGATCAATGCAGGCATCCGTGATGCTCTGGCCGTAGGTGAGCTGGGAGAGATCAGCAGGGATCTTCTGGTTGCCGGCCTTGAGGTGGCTCTCGATCATCACGCCCATCACATGGCGCGATCCCTGGCGCAGCTGATCGGCCACCGCCGTTGCCACCTCGCCCTGACGGCGATAGTCCTTGTTGGAGTTGCCGTGGCTGCAATCCACCATCACCCGCGCCGGCAGCCCGTCCTTCTCCAGGGCCGCCGCGGCCGCTTCGATCGCCTCGGCATGGAAGTTGGTGCCCTGCTTGCCGCCGCGCAGCACCAGGTGCCCATCGGGGTTGCCCGTGGTGGTGACGATCGCCGCGTGCCCCTCCTTGTTGATGCCGAGGAAATGGTGCGGACGTGCCGCCGCCTCCATGGCGTTGATCGCCGTGCTGGCACTGCCGTCGGTGCCGTTCTTGAAGCCGATCGGCATCGAGAGGCCGGAGGCCATCTCGCGGTGGGTCTGGCTCTCGGTGGTGCGGGCGCCGATGGCGGTCCAGCTGATCAGATCGGCGATGTACTGGGGCACCACCGGATCCAGCAGCTCGGTGGCGGCGGGCAGGCCCATCTCCGCCAGGTGCAGCAGCAGGCCGCGCGCCAGCTTCAGGCCGGTGTTGATGTCGTAGCTGCCATCGAGGTGCGGGTCGTTGATCAACCCCTTCCAGCCCACGGTGGTGCGCGGCTTCTCGAAGTACACCCGCATCACCACCTCCAGCTGATCGCGGTGGCGCTGGTGCTCCTCGGCGATGGCGGCTGCATACTCCTTCGCCGCCTCCACATCGTGCACCGAGCAGGGACCCACGATCACCAGCAGGCGCTGATCCTCTCCCCGCAGGATCGCCTTGATCCGATCCCGGGCTTCGCGCACGGTGGCGGCCGCCCGATCGCTCAGCGGCAGTTCTCCGTGCAGCAGCGCTGGTGCCACCAGCGGGCGCGTTTCCACCACGTGGAGATCAGAGGTGGGAATCATGCCTTCAGCCGCCCACGGGCAAGGGGAATAAGGAAGCCTAAAAGCCCGATTGCAGCCGTTGCCACCGGAGGCGGGCGGGGCGGCAAAGAACAATGGGTGTCACGTCACAGTTCGTCAGGTCCGCCGGACCCTTAGCGCCGATGGTTGCCAGCAGCTTCCTTGCCGACTACCGCGCCGCCGCTGCGGAGCGCGAGGCCCTGGGCATTCCCGCCCTGCCCCTCACCGCCCCCCAGGCCCAGGCGCTCACGGAACTGCTGCAGGCTCCGCCCGCCGGTGAAGAGGCCTTCCTGCTGCACCTGCTCTCCGAGCGCATCCCCCCCGGCGTGGATGAGGCCGCCTACGTGAAGGCCGACTGGCTGAGTGCCGTGGCCCAGGGCAAAACCAGCAGCCCGCTGGTGAATCCCGTGGAGGCCGTGAACCTGCTGGCCACGATGATCGGCGGCTACAACGTGGGCGCGCTGATCGAGCTGCTCTCCAGCAGCGATAGCGCCATTGCCGAAGCCGCCGCCACGGGCCTGAGCCGCACCCTGCTGGTGTACGACGCCTACAACGACGTGCTGGAGCTGGCGGCGAGCAACCCCTACGCCAAGCGGGTGATCGACAGCTGGGCCTCCGCCGAGTGGTTCACCGCCAAACCCGAGCTGCCGGCCGAGATCACCGTGACGGTGTTCAAGGTGGAAGGCGAAACCAACACCGACGATCTGTCGCCGGCCACCCACGCCACCACGCGGCCGGACATCCCCCTGCACGCCACGGCGATGCTGGAAACCCGCATGCCCGGCGGCC
>CAJXSQ010000081.1 GCA_913061215.1 uncultured Synechococcus sp.
CGTTGGTGGCCGGTGTGCTCGGCTACCTGGTGTTCCGCAACCGGATCAAGGGGGTCTACTTCTCGATCCTCACCCAGGCGGCCCTGCTGGTGTTCTTCAACTTCTTCAATGGCCAGCAGAAGCTGATCAATGGCACCAATGGTCTGAAGACCTCCACAGCCCGCATTTTTGGTGAGCTGGCGGGCAGTGAGGTGATGCAACGCAATCTGTTCTGGCTCACGGTGGTGTTCGCTGTGGCGGCGTTTCTGCTCTGCCGCTGGCTCACCGCCGGCCGCTTCGGTGATGCCCTGATCGCCATCCGCGACGATGAGCCGCGGCTGCGTTTCACCGGTTACAACACCACCGCCTACAAAACCGTGGTGTTTGCCGTTGCCGGCGCCCTGGCCGGTGTGAGCGGTGCGCTGTACACCGTGCAGTCCGGCATCGTGTCGCCGCAGTTCATGGCGGTGCCCTTCTCAATTGAGATGGTGATCTGGGTGGCGGTGGGCGGCCGCGGCACCCTGATCGGTGCGCTGTTGGGCGCTGTGCTGATCAACTACGCCAAGAGCCTGGTGAGTGAAGCATTGCCGGAAACCTGGCTGTTCATTCAGGGTGGTCTGTTCCTGCTGGTGGTGCTGGCGTTGCCCGATGGCCTGGTGGGTTGGTGGCGTCAGGGCGGTCCTGGTCGCCTGATCGCGATGGTGGGCTGGCCTCCCCGCAGTGCCACCTATCCCGCCCTGGAGCTGGATCCCCAGGTGGCGGCCGAACAGGACCAGATTGAGCGCCGCAGCGGAGGTGGCCACCGATGACCAATGCCGCTTCGATGAATCTGCTCGAACTGCAGGGCGTGACCGTGAGCTTCGACGGTTTTCTCGCCCTCAACGATCTCAATCTGCAGCTGGCCCCTGGTGAGCTGCGTGCTGTGATCGGCCCCAATGGGGCCGGCAAGACCACCTTCCTCGATGTGATCACCGGCAAGGTGAAGCCCACCCGCGGTGATGTGGTGTTCCGCGGCCGCTCGATCGTGGGCCGCAGTGAACATCACATCTCCAGGCTGGGGATCGGGCGCAAGTTCCAGACGCCGCGCGTCTATCAGAACCTGTCGCCGCGCCGCAATCTGGAGCTGGCGGTGCGCGGTCCCCATGGCCCGGCGGCGCTGCTGTTCGGCTCGCTCACGGCTGCCCAGCGCGACCGTGTGCAGCATCTGCTCGGCGTGGTGGGTCTGGAGCAACAGGCCCATCAACCAGCCGGTGGCCTCTCCCACGGCCAGAAGCAGTGGCTCGAGATCGCCATGCTCGTGGCCCAGGATCCTGAGCTGCTGCTGGTGGATGAGCCGGTGGCGGGCCTCACCGATGAGGAAACTGCGCGCACCGCGGATCTGCTCAAACAGTTGGCGGGTGATCACACCGTGCTGGTGATCGAGCACGACATGGAATTCATCCGCGACCTGCAGGCACCGGTGACGGTGCTGCACGAGGGGCATGTTCTCTGCGAAGGCTCGATGGATCAGGTGCAGAGTGATCCCCGTGTGATCGAGGTGTATCTCGGCAGTGAAACTCCGGAGGATGAGTCATGACTCTGTTGGATATTCGTGGGCTGAACGTCTATTACGGCGAAAGTCACATCCTGCGGGATGTTGATCTGAGCGTGGCCCCCGGGGAGATGGTCTGCCTGATCGGCCGCAACGGCGTGGGCAAAACAACCCTGCTCAAGACGGTGATCGGCCTGCTGGCGCAGCGCAGTGGCGGCCTGCAGCTGCAGGGCCGCGATCTGGCTGGCCTGCCGCCCCATGCCCGCGCGCGGGCGGGCGTGGGTTATGTGCCCCAGGGCCGGGAGATCATTCCCCAGCTCACGGTGCGCGAGAACCTGCTGCTCGGCCTGGAGGCGCTCCCGGGAGGGATGGCCCGCAACCGCCATATCGATCCGGTGGTGTTCGAGCTCTTCCCGATCCTGGAGAAGTTCCTCGCCCGCCGCGGTGGTGATCTCTCGGGTGGTCAGCAGCAACAGCTGGCGATCGCCCGGGCGCTGCTCGGCAAGCCCAAACTGCTGCTGCTCGATGAGCCCACCGAGGGCATTCAGCCTTCTGTGGTGCTCGATATCGAACGGGCGGTGCGGCGCATCATCGCCGCCACCGGGATCAGCGTGTTGCTGGTGGAGCAGCATCTCCATTTCGTGCGCCAGGCCGATCGCTACTACGCGATGCAGCGCGGCGGCATCGTGGCCAGCGGTCCCACCAGCGAGCTCAGCAAGGACGTCGTCGACCGCTTCCTCACGGTCTGACGTCCACGGCCACCTGCGCCGCGTCTGACGCCCGTGGCAGGCGCGAGCGCACCGCCAGGGGAAAGATCGCCAGGGCGAAGGCTGCCACCAGCAGCAGTTGCCCTGGCTCGCCGGTGGTGCCACCCAGTTCAGCCAGGAGCAGCAGTCCTCCCAGATAGAGGAACCACCAGCAACCTGCAGCGGCATCGAGGTCTGCTCCCCGCTGCCGCTGCAACAGTCCGAACAGCAGGGATGGCACCACCACGAGCGTCACGGCGCCCTCCAGGGCGCTGCGGCCGCACCACACCACGGCCCAGCTCGCTGCCACAAAGGTGAGCGGGCAGAGCACGGGAGCCCAGGGCAGCCGGAAGGCCCGCGGCGTCTGCGGCAGCTGCCGCCGCAGCGCCAGCAGGCTCACCGGCCCCACGGCCAGCGCGAGCACCAGCGTGGCCGTGAGGAAGCTCACCACCCGCTGCCAGCTCGGTCCCCCCAGCAGCATCACCACGCCGATCAGCAGGCTCCAGAGCAGGGCCACCGCCGGCACCGCCTGGCGGTTCAGCCGTGCCATCGCCGCCGGCAGCAGCCCGAGGCGGCCCATCATCCAGGCCACCCGCGCCGAAACGCCCATGTAGGTCATGGCGGTGGCACCCGGTGAGATCACCGCATCGCTGAGCAGCAGCACCACCACCCAGCCCATGCCCAGCCCCATGGCGATCGCCACCAACGGGCCGCCGTGGGCGGTGAGCGTCAGGGCGCTCCAGCCCTTCTGCAGGGCCTCCGGCGGCACCGCCACCAGGAAGCTGAGCTGCAGCAGCAGATAGATGCCGAGCGAGAGGCCGAGGCCCAGGGCCATCGCCAGGGGCACATTGCGCTGGGGGTTGCGGGCTTCGCCGGCCAGGTCCATGGCGGTGCGGAAGCCCAGCAGGCTGAACAGGATGCCGCCGCCGCCGATCGCGCTCACCAGCCCCTTGAGTTGCGACGGATCGCCGCTGCTGAGATTGCTCCAGTGCCCCGCCGCGAGCATCAGGCTGAGCGACACCAGCAGCGGCACCACCAGCTTCCAGCTGGTGAGCCCATCGATCCAGCGGGCCAGCCAGGTGATGCCCGCCAGATTCACCCAGGCCATCAGCACCAGCAGCACGCCGGCGATGCCCAGCCCCGCAGCGCTGAGCACCTGGCCCTGGCCGCCATCAGCGGTGAGCCAGGGCAGGCTGCTGGCCACGTACTCCACCATCGCCAGCACCTCGATCGTGGGCAGGGTGAGGTAGGCGATCCAGGCGCACCAGCCGCCGATGAACCCGGCCCAGCGGCCATGGCTCAGCAGTGGGATCTGGGCCAGGGCACCGGAGCTGGGCACCAGGGACCCCAGCTCGGCGAACACCAGGGCCAGGGCGAAGGCCATCACGCCACCCGCCAGCCAGGCCAGCAGGCTGGCGGGCCCCGCGAAGCGCGCCGCATAGAGCGGGGCGAACAGCCAGCCGGAGCCGATCGTGCTGGTGATCACCGCCAGCGTGAGGCTGCGCAGTCCCAGGCTGCGGCGCAGGGTTTCGGGTGTGGACGACATCAGCTCCGGGCATTGAAGCCATGTTGTGAGATGTCGTGCACAATCGGTGTTGAGGTTCACGAACTCTGCTGATGCGCCTGTCCGCTCTTGCCTGCGCCGGCGTCTGCCTGCTCACCACTGCTGCTCCGGCTTCCGCCCAGTCCTGTCAGTTCCTGGCGCCTGTGGGGGGCAATGGTGTCACCGATATCGTCACCAAAACCATCAGCCCGGGTAATCCTCTGCCCTTCAGTCGGCCGAACTGGAACACGGATTTCTTCGTGACCCAGCCTTACAGCTCCTACAAACTGTTCTTCACCGCCAACTCCTCGGTGAGCGCCACCTATCCCATCCAGGCTTACCTCAAGTTCGCCGATGGATCGAACCTGCAGGTGGTCAACGAGTCGTACGCGCCGCAGACGGGCACGGGGCGCCAGTGGGATGTGCAGGCCGTTCCCGGCAAGACCGTGAGCCAGGTGAACTTCAAGATCGGTGCCACCGCCGACCAGGCCGCCACTGGCTTCACCTATCGCATCTCCGTGCAGGGCTGCAACTGAGCCTCGCGGCTGCTGAGCCGGCTCACAGGAGGCTCCGCCAGAGCGCCTCGGCGTTCGGGTGGACCTCCAGCTCCACACCATCCAGGCGGCGGATCGGCCGGCAGCCCAGGCTGTTGATCAGCAGCCAGTGATCCTCCCGCTCCGGTTCGGGCCGTAGATCCGCTTCCGCGGCCAGGCCGAGCTTCAGGGCGCGGCCCCGCATCACGCCCGGCAGGCAGCCACTGCTCAGCGGGGGCGTGAGCCAGCGGTGGTCCCGCCGGATCAACAGGTTCGCCGCGCTGCCGCAGCAGAGCGATCCTGCGCTGCTGAGCAGCAGGGCGTCGTCGGCACCGGCGTCCCGCGCTTCGCGGCGGGCCTGAATCGCCTGGCCGTAGGCGAAGCTCTTGCATTGGCTCAGGCGGCTGGCGCTGTTGCGCCGCTCATGGCAACTCACGATCGCCGTCACCGCTGTGAACCGTGGTGTGTGAGCCGTGAGCTGCAGCCAGAAGCGGTGGTCGTCGGCTGCGGCGGGCAGATCGATACCGCGCCCGCTGCCGCTGCCACGGCTCCAGTTGAGCCGCAGCGCTCCATTGGCTTGCTGGAGCCCGGCCCGTTCGATCGCCTCATCGATCAGGGGCTGCAGCTGGTTGGCCTCCGGCGGTGGCGCCATCGCCAGCAGTTGGGCGCTGCGCTGCCAGCGCTGCAGGTGGGCCTCCAGCAACTGCGGCCGGCCCTGCAGCACCAGCACCGTTTCAAACAGGCCGTCGGCCAGCAGCAGGCCGCGGTCGTTCAGTGGCAGTGCGAGCTCCTCCGGCGCCCCCCAGCGTCCCGCGATCCAGGCGATGGCACCTGCCCTCACACCAGGGCCTCCAGCAGTGGGTTGAGCTTCCAGCCCAGTTCCCGCGCTTCCGCCTCGGGATCGGAGTCGGCCACGATCCCGCAGCCGGCATGGCAGCGCAGCTGATCGTGGTGCAGCAGCAGGCTGCGGATCAGGATGCTGCTGTCGAAACTGCCCTCGAAATCGCGGCGGATCAGCGAGCCGCAGTAGGGGCCGCGCGCCACCGGTTCGAGTTCCGCCAGCCGCTGGCAGGCCCGCAGCTTCGGGGCGCCGCTGATCGAGCCCCCCGGCCAGCAGGCTCGCAGCAGGTCCACCCAGTTGCGGCCCGGCTGCAGCTGGCCGCACACCACCGAGGTGAGGTGATGCACCTGGGGGTAGCTCTCCAGTCCCACCAGCTGCGGCACGTGAATCGAACCCGGCACGCACACCCGGCCGAGGTCGTTGCGCAGCAGGTCCACGATCATCACGTTCTCGGCCCGGTCCTTGCTGCTGCACACCAGGTCCACCGCGAGATCTGCATCGCGCTCTGGATCCGGATCCCGCGGTCGGGTGCCCTTGATCGGCCGTGTTTCCACCAGGCCCGTGGCGCTCACCTGCAGAAACCGCTCCGGCGAGGCCGAGATCACGGCTTCACCGCGGGCCGCGCCGCCTGCCACCACCAGGCCGGCGAAGGGGGCCGGGCAGCGCTGCCGCAGGCGCTGAAACAGGGGCAGCGCTGCTGCCGCACCGGTGGGCCCCGCCGCCGCTAGTTCCGTGCTGCAGCAGGCGGTGAGATTCGCCTGGAACAGGTCGCCGCTGGCGATCAGCTCCCGGATCCGCTGCACCCCGCTGGCATAGCCGGCCAGGCTGGTGTGCCAGTGCCATTGGGCCAGTGGCAGGTTGAGGTTGCCCTCGGATGGCTGCTCTGTTTCCGCGGCGGGAGACAGGTGCTCGAGCCAGGCGGCCATGGCGGCCAGGCGCTGCGGATCCTCCCCTTCCAGCCAGAGCGTGCGATCGATCAGATCGAACTGCAGCACCGGATCGTGGCGCGCGATCCAGAGGCTGGCCATCGCATCGGCCTTCCAGGGGTTGGCCGGCTCCACCCAGGCCGCGGCTTCGTAGCTGAGCCAGCCGCACCAATGCCCTTCGCCGAGGTTGGCCAGCACAGCGAAGGGATCGCTGGCAGCGGGCTCTCCCGGCAGCCCGCGGCAGCAGCGTTGCTCCACGGGATCCACGGCCAGGGTCACCCGGCGTCCCAGCGCACTGCCATCCCCGTCGAGCCAGATCAGCCCCTCGGCCCCCCAGGCGGCGGCCAGGTGCGGCGCCAGGCTGTGCGGGGTGCGCCAGGCCACCGGCAGGCGGGTGAATGGCATCAGCGCTTGGCGGCCTGGCTGGCCAGATCGGGCCGGCCGGCTTCGATCAGGGCCGCGTCGCGGATGCGGCAGCTGTCGCACACGCCACAGGGTGTGTTGCCACCGCTGTAGCAGCTCCAGGTGGCCTCGATCGGCACGCCCAGCCGCAGCGCTTCCTGCACGATCCGGGTTTTGCTCCACTCCACCAGCGGGGCCCAGAGCCGGCTGCCATGGCCTTCGCGGCCGGCCTTGCTGGCCAGGTCGGCCAGCTGCTGGAAGGCGGCGAGATAGTCCGGCCGGCAGTCGGGATAGCCGGAGTAGTCCACGGCGTTCACGCCCAGCACCAGCCGCTCCGCAGCTCGGGCCTCCGCCAGGCTCAGGCCGATGGCGATGAACACCGTGTTGCGCCCCGGCACATAGGTGGAGGGGATCACATCGGTTTGCACGCCGTCGCTGGGCACGGCGATGCGGTTGTCGGTGAGCGCGGAGCCTCCCCAGGCCGCCAGGTTCACGCTGATCGTGTGGTGTTCGGCCAGGCCCAGGGCGTTGGCCACGGCGGCGGCGGCCTCCAGTTCGCGGCGGTGGCGCTGGCCGTAGTCGAAGGAGAGGCCAATCACCCGATCGCCTGCTTCCTGGGCCAGGGCGGCGGCGGTGGCGGAATCGAGCCCGCCGGAGAGCAGGGCGATGGCGGTGGGCAAAGACTCAGATGCGGGCACCGGTTCCATGATGCCGAGCCGCCCGACCCCTCAGCGGACCCCCAGCCATTTATGGCTCTGCAGGCTGAGGCGCCAGGCGGGATGGCGCCGCACGTAGCTGATCGCCAGCTCCTGCCCTTCAGCGCTGTCCCAGCCGGGTTGGAGCAGCAGCGCCGGTTCCTGCGCGTCCGGCCCTCGGCCTGCGCGTGCGGCCGTTGCCATGGCTTCGGCGAAGGCCAGGTCGGCCTTGTGGTGCACCACCACCTTCAGCTCCTGACAGGCGGCCAGCACCGCGGCGCTGGGCGGACGATGCGGTTTGGGCGAGAGGGTGATCCAGCTGAAACGGCCGCTCAGCACACCCACCCCGCTGGTTTCCAGATGCAGCGGCAGCCCCAGCGGATCGAGGGCCGTGCACAGGTCCGTCAGATCGTGCTCCAGCGGTTCGCCGCCGGTGATCACCACGAAGGCTGCACCTTCTGAAGCGGCTTCCGCGGCCAACCCGGCCAGCTCCCTCAGCGATTGGCGGGGGTGCACGTCCTGCGGCCAGGAGTGTTTGGTGTCGCACCAGCTGCACCCCACGCTGCAGCCGCCCAGGCGGATGAAGAAGGCGCTGCGGCCGGCATGCAGCCCTTCGCCCTGCAGCGAGTGGAAGGTTTCCACCACCGGCAGGGCGGCGGCCTCAGCTGCCACCGCTTCGCTCATGCCACAGCGGTGGCGTGCACCTCGCTGGGGCTGCCCGGCAGCCGCTGCTGGGCAGCCGCCACCAGGCCGCGGAACAGGGGGTGGGGCCGGCC
>CAJXSQ010000082.1 GCA_913061215.1 uncultured Synechococcus sp.
GCTGGACCTAACGGCAGCGCCGCAGCAGCCAGGGCGTGCTGAACAACACCGCCACCGCCAGCGGATGGTGGCGGGGGATCGCCAGCAAGCTGGTGATGGTGAAGTGATCGGCGAGCAAGAGCAGCTCGGGCCGCAGATCCAGCAGGGCCAAGGCCGCCAGCAGCAGGGGCACCAGGCGGCTGGTGCGGGGCTTCATCGCCGCGCCAGCAGCGGCAGCAGCGTGGGGGCGATGCCGATGCTCGACCAGCTGCCCACGCCGATGCCCACCGTGAGCGCCACGGCAAACCAGAACAGGCTGCTGCCGCCGAACAGCAGCAACGCGATCAGGGGCAGCAGCGTGGTGAGGGAGGTGTAGAGCGAGCGGGTGATCGTGGCGTCCACAGCGCTGTCCACCTGATCCATCAGGCTCAGATCGCGGCATTGGCGGCGCTGCTCGCGGATGCGGTCGAACACCACCACGGTGTCGTTCACCGAATAGCCGGCCACGGTGATCAGGGCCACGGCGAAGAGCGAATCCACCTCCACCCCACGCAGCAGCCCCAGCCAGGCGAACACACCGCAGGTGATCAACACATCGTGGGCCAGGCAGAGCAGGGCCAGGCCGGCATAGATGCCGTCGTAGCGGAAGCTGATGTAGGCGGCGATCAGCGCGAAGCTCACCAGCAACGACACCACGCTGCCCCGCAGCAGCTGGCTGCCGAGGGTGGGGCCGATGGTGTTCACCGAGAGCTGCTGGGGGTTCACCGCACCGATCAGCGGGCTGAGCTGATCGATCAGGGCCTGGGTCTGCTCCGGCTCAAGATCCGGCAGACGCAGCTCGAGCGAGCGGCCGCCATCGAGCACCTGCACCGCTGCGGAGCTGAGCCGTGGCGCCTCGGCACCGTCGGGTACCGGCAGGGTGATGGTGGCCAGCCGCTGCTGCACCGCAGCCGCCGTGAGGTCCGCGCAGGCGGCGGGCTCACAGCTGCGCTCGATCTGCACCTGGGTGCCACCGGTGAAGTCGAGCCCCGGTCGCAGCGGGGCGCCGATGCGGGGATTGCTCCAGCAGAGCGCCATGCCGATCAGGCTGAGCAGCACGGCCACCCCCGACACGAGCCAGCCCTGACGGCGGATTCGGCTGATGCGGAAGCGGGGCTCCGGCTGCGCCGAGAGCACGGGTTCGGAAGCGGGGGAACTGGCGGTCATCAGGCGGCGCTGCCGGGAAGCTGGGCGGAGGGCAGGAAATAGGTGGGCCGGCGCAGGGCGGGATAGCCCATCAGCAGGCGCAGCAGGGTGCGGGTGCAGCTCAGCGCCGTGAACAGGCTCAGCAGCAGGCCGATGCCCAGGGTCACCGCGAAGCCTTTCACCAGACCGGTGCCGAGGGCGAACAGGGCTGCGCAGCTGATCAAACCGGTGACATGGCCATCGAGGATCGAGGAGAAGGCGAGGGAGAAGCCGGCATCGATCGAGCGGATCAGCGTGTTGCCGCGGCGCAGCTCCTCCTTCACCCGTTCAAAGATCAGCACGTTGGCATCCACGGCGATGCCGATCGAGAGGATGAAACCGGCGATCCCGGGCAGGGTGAGGGTCACCGGGATCAGGGCATACAGCGCCAGGTTGAACAGGGCGTAGAGGGCCAGGGCCAGCACAGCCACCAGGCCGGGCAGGCGGTAGAGCACCACCATGAACACGGCCACCAGGGCCAGACCGAACAGGCCGGCCGCGAGGCTGCGCTGCACGTTTTCAGCACCGAGGGTGGCGCCGATGGTGCGCTGTTCGATCACCTTCACCGGCAGGGGCAGGGAGCCGCCCCGGAGCTGCACCTCCAGGTCGCGCGCCTCCTCGGCGGTGAAGTTGCCGGTGATGCTGGCGGCGCCACCGGTGATCCCGGCCGGCTTGAACTCGGGGCCCACGCTGGCCTCGCTGATCGAGCGGCCATCCAGCACGATGCCCAGCAGGCGGCCGCTGCCGGCGATGCTCTGGGTGAGCTCAGCAAACTTGCGGCCGCCGTCGCTGTTGAAGGCGAGGGTCACGTCCCAGCCGCTGCCGGTCTGCTGCTGCTGGCGGCCGGCGCTGGTGAGGTCCTTACCGGTGAGTTGCGCCGGCTCATAGAGGGCCACGATGCGGCGGTTCACCTCATCGAGCAACAGCTCGATCTGTTCGGTTTCACTGCTGCCTGGCGGCACCTGGATTCCGAGCTGATCAAGGGCTTTGGCCAGCTCTTCCGTTTTGATCTCGGGCTCTGCCTGAGCGCCGGACTGGCGACTCTGAGCCAGCACCGCCTGGGCCTGACGCTTGAGCTTGAGCAGGCCGCTCATCTCCTGCTCCGTGCCCGGTTTCTGGGCGCGGAACTCCAGCAGGGCAGTGGTGCCCAGCACCTTGGCGGCGCGGCTGGGATCCTGCTCACCGGGGAGCTGCAGCACCAGCTGGTCGTCGCCCACGGTCTGCAGGGTGGATTCGGCCACACCCAGACCGTTGATGCGGCGATCGAGCACATCCTTCACCGCCTCGAGCTGTTCGCTCTTCACCTGCTTGATCGCGCCGGCGGGCAGCACCTGCAGCGTCAGCTGGCTGCCGCCCTTGAGATCAAGGCCCAGCTGGAGGGGAAAGCTGGCCAACACGGCTCCTGCCGCGATCGCCAGGGCCAGAATCAGGGCGAACCACCCCTGTTGACGCGCCATCAGTGTTGCGAAGAGGGGGTTGAAGAACTCGTGATCAGACCTGGCCGCTCTTGAGGGCCTTGGCCGCCTCCACGATCTGGTGGGGCTGAATGATCGTGAGGTTCTCGAGGGTGCCGTTGTAGGGGGTGGGAATGTCCTGGGAGGACAGGCGCACCGGCCGGCAATCGAGATCGTCGAAGCACTGCTCGGTGATCAGGGCCATCAGCTCAGCACCGATGCCGCCGGTCTTCATGCACTCCTCCACGATCAGCACCTTGTGGGTCTTGCGGATCGAGCGGGAGATGGTCTCCATGTCGAAGGGCTTGAGGCTGATCAGATCGATCAGCTCCACGCTCACGCCCTCCTTTTCGAGCTGCTCCACCGCCTTGAGGCAGTGGTGGCGCATGCGCGAGTAGGTGAGGATCGTCACGTCGGAACCCTCCTTCACCAGATCGGCCTGGTCGAGGGCGCAGGTGTAGTCGCCGGAGGGGATCTCCTCGGAGAGGTTGTAGAGGAGCACGTGCTCGAAGAAGAGCACGGGGTTGTTGTCGCGGATGGCGGCCTTCATCAGGCCCTTGGCATTGGTGGGGGTGCTCACCGCCACGATCTTGATGCCGGGCACCGCGTGGAAGTAGGCCTCGAGGCGCTGGCTGTGCTCGGCGCCGAGCTGCCGGCCCACGCCGCCGGGGCCGCGTACCACCGCCGGAATGGTGTAGTTGCCGCCGCTGGTGTAGCGGAGCATCCCCATGTTGTTGGAGATCTGGTTGAACGCGAGCAGCAGGAAGCCCATGTTCATCCCCTCCACGATCGGGCGCAGGCCCGTCATCGCGGCGCCCACCGCCATGCCGGTGAAAGCGTTCTCAGCGATCGGGGTGTCCAGCACCCGCAGCTCGCCGTATTTGTCGTAGAGGTCCTTGGTGACCTTGTAGGAGCCGCCGTACTGCCCCACGTCCTCCCCCATCACACACACGTGAGGATCGCGGGCCATCTCCTCGTCGATGGCCTCGCGCAGGGCGTTGAACAACAGGGTCTCTGCCACGGCGGAGCACTCAGTCCGGCTCAGGCCGGTCGCTGCGCCAACTTATCTCAGCCGCCCGCGGCGAAGGTGAGCAGCAGCAGCACCGAGAGCAGCATGCCGGGGGAAAGCAGCAGCACCAGCAGCTGCAGGTCGTGGGCAGTCATCGGACAGCAGGCTCCCTCCGCCCAGGCTAGGGAGATTGCTCGGCTTCGCTCCAGCCCGGTAAGAGGCTGCGCACAAACGTGAGGAACAGGCCCAGGCCCACGAAGGCGAAGGTGAAGGTGGCCAGAAAGCTCATGCCCACGATCAGCGTTTTCATGAACACGGCGATGCTCTGGGCGAAGCGCACCTCGTAGTTGGGCGGGTGCTCGGCGTAATAGCCCACGATCCGCTGGGCCAGCTGCAGCGCCAGCCAGCCGAAGCCGAAGCTGGTGAGCGAACCGCTCAGGAAGCTGAGGGGCCCCTTGCGCTGGCGTTTCGGGCTGCTGGCTTCGCTGCTGCTGGCAGGGGTATCGGCGGTGGCGACGGGCTTCTCGCTCACGGGGTCAGCGGCGTGTGGCGTCAGCCCAGCGTGGCACCGGAGCCGGTGCAGCGGCACACCCAGGCCTCGAACCCAGCGGCCTCGAGCGCCGGCAGCAACTGCCGGTGGGCGGCTTCGGCCCCAGCCACATCCGCGAACAGAGCGAACAGGCTCGGGCCCGAGCCGCTCATCGCCACCGCCAGGGCCTCACCGGCCTGGCGCAGCAGCGCCAGCCCCTCCCGCACGCTGGCCACCTCCGGCTCCACCACCGCCTGCAGGTCGTTGCGCAGGGGCGGCAGCGCACGCTCACCCCGCAACGCCGCCAGCAGCGGTCCGCCGCGCAGGGCTTCACGACGCTGCTCGAAATCGGCTTCGCTCTCCAGATAGAAATCGCCCCGCTGCTCCTTGCAGCGGCCATAGGCCCAGGGGGTGGACACGCTGGCCTGCGGATGCTTGATCAGCAGCACGGCCAGGGCGGGCGGCGCCGGCAGCGCCACGGGCTCGAGCACCTCGCCGCGGCCGAAGCAGAGCTGGGTTCCACCATCGATGCAGAAGGGCATATCCGAACCCAGTTCGGCCGCCATCGCCAGCAGCTGTTCGCGGCTGAAGCCGCAGCCCCAGAGCGCATTCAGCCCCACCAGGGCGGCGGCACCATCACTCGATCCACCGGCCAGGCCTGCCCCGATCGGGATGCGTTTATCCAGCTCGATCGCCACCCCCAGCTCCGGTAGCCCCACCCGCGCGCGCAGCAACTCCGCCGCCTTCACGATCAGGTTGCTGCCGTCGCTGGGCAGATCGCTGCGGTTGCTGCTCAGGCGGATGCTGCCGTCGGCCGTGGGCCGCAGGCTGAGCCGATCCGCCAGATCGAGCGTCTGCATCAGCATCGCCAGCTCATGGAAGCCATCGGGCCGCAGACCGAGCACCTCCAGGTGCAGGTTGATCTTGGCGGGGGCGCTGACCAGCAGCTCAGCCATGGATGCGGTGTTCAGGCGGTGAGCCGATTCAAGCCCGCCGCCAGCGCCACCCAGCACTCGGGCGCCACCTCCTGGGGCCGCTGCTCCAGGCCGATGCCGGCCTCGCCGGTGAGCGCCGCCAGCTGCTCGGGGGGCTGCAGGCCAGCCAAGGTGTTGCGCAACATCTTGCGGCGGGCGGCGAAACAGCGGCGCAGCAGGCTCTCCACCGTGCGCGCCAGGGCCGGATCCAGCTGCTGCTCCGGCGGCAGCGGATCGATGGCCACCACCTCACTCATCACCTTCGGCGGCGGCTGGAAACAGCGGGGCGGCACCGGGCACACCGTGCGGCACTGCGCCAGCAGCTGCATGCGCACACTCAGGGCGGAATAGGCACTGCTGCCGGGCCGGGCCCGGATGCGCTCACCCACCTCCTGCTGCATCAGCAGCACCAGGCGCCGGTAGGGCCGCTCGATCGGGCGATCCAACCGACCCACCAGCCGCTCCAGCAGCGGACCGGTGATGTTGTACGGGATGTTGGCCACCACGATCGTGGCCTCCGGCAGCGGCACCGCGAGCACATCACCTTCGGTGAGGGCAAAGCGGCCGTCCACCCCGAAGCGCTCCCGCAGCCCCTGCACCAGATCGCGATCGAGCTCCACGGCCCGCACCGCCGCCGCCGGCGAGGCGAGCAGCCGTTCGGTGAGGGCTCCGCGGCCCGGTCCCACCTCCAGCACCGTGTCGGCCGGCGTGAGTTCAGCGGCTTCCAGAATGCGTTGCAACACGCTCTGATCCTTCAGCCAGTGCTGGCCGAAACGTTTGCGGGTGCGGTGGGCCGCGAAGGTCATCAGCAGGGCACAGCAGACCGGTGCTTCCAGATTGCTCCCTGGGCGGCAGCCTCCGGCATCGGTAGACCGTGGTCAGCTCGGCTGAATGTGATGGTTCTGAAGCGTGCGCGCCTCCTGCTTGGCGCCCTCCCCCTCGGTGCAGCCCTGGCCCTGAGCCTCAGCCCCGGCGCCCAGGCGGGATCGATCACCGCCGAATCGATCTGGGACAAGAAGAGCGCGATCGAGCGCGCTCAGTCCCAGCTGCCGGCCAACGCCACGGTGACCAACACCCACTGCACGGTGGTGAATGTGCGCATCGGCAACTACCGCTACATCTGCACGGTGGAGTACACCACTAATCCAGTTCCAGGCAGCGAATCCAACGCACCGGCTCCCTGAGCGGCGGCTGGGGCACCAGGGCCAGCACCAGCTCCAGGCTGCAGCGCTGATAACGGGGATGGGCAGCCAGCCAGCAGGCATAGGCGGCTGCGAGCCGCCGCCGCTTGGCCGCATCGAAACGGGCCACGCCCCAGCCATCAACGCCGCAACGGCGGCGGCTCTTCACCTCCACCAGCAGCAGACGGTGGGGCTTGTGCAGCAGCAGATCGATCTCACCCCAGCGGCAGCACCACTGGTTCGCCAGCAGGCGCCAGCCCGCGGCGCGCAGCAGGCGGGCGGCGCGCTGTTCGGCCCAGTTGCCGCGCCGCTGGGTTGCACTGATCGCCATCGTCCCGAACCCCTGCCGCCTGTGCGGAGTGTTCCCCGCTTCAGCCGCCCGGCAGCTGGCCACGCAGGGCACGCAGGCAGTACTTGCAACCGCCGGTGGTGACGA
The DNA here is from genome assembly GCA_913061215.1 of uncultured Synechococcus sp. Taxonomy (GTDB): domain Bacteria; phylum Cyanobacteriota; class Cyanobacteriia; order PCC-6307; family Cyanobiaceae; genus Vulcanococcus. The sequence goes on from CAJXSQ010000082.1 coordinate 6,787, forward strand.
GATGGCGCTCGGGCGTGATCGAAATCAGGCGCACGGGGTGCTCGCGGCAGCGGATCTTGATCGGCGTCTTGAAGCTCTTGTAAACGATCCCGCTGTAGTCGTAGCGATCGCCGAAGCGGGCGCGGGCCCGGGCCAGGAACGTGGCTTGATCGATCGGATTGCCCATCCGGTCGGCGGCGCGGCCTGGAGATTAGAGGAGTGCTCCCAAGCCGATGGTGGTGGTCGCAACAGCCTGCCTAGGGTTGCGGCAACCTCCGACCGGTTCCGATGCGCCGCCTGCTGCAACCGCTGCTCTCGCGCCTGCTGCTGCCGCTGGCCCTGCTGCTGCCGCTCACGCTGCTGGCCCCGGCGGCCGAGGCCGCGATGGATTACGCCAAGCAGGTGCTGATCGGCCACGACTTCGCCGGTGTGGATCTGCGCGGCGCCACCTTCAATCTCACCAACCTGCGCGAAGCCGATTTCCACGGCGCCGACCTGCGCGGCGCCAGCCTGTTCGGCGCCAAGCTGCAGGATGCCGACCTCTCCGGCGCCGACCTCAGCGACGCCACCCTCGATTCGGCGGTGCTGGACGGCACGGACCTGCGCAATGCCGTGCTCGAGAACGCCTTCGCCTTCAACACCCGCTTCAACAACGTGCAGATCGAAGGCGCCGACTTCACCAACGTGCCCTTCCGCGGTGATGTGCTGAAAACGCTCTGCGCCGGCGCCAGCGGCAGCAATCCCGTCACCGGCCGCAACACCCGCGACACACTGGAGTGCGGCTGACGCCCCCACGCCATGAGTTTTGACGCCCGCAGCCTCGAGCGCCTGCAACAGCTGGGCCGCAGCCTGCCGAAACCCCTGCCCAAGCCCGAGGCCGCCGCGGCCGCTCCCCCCGCCAGCCAGAAACGGCATCGGGTGGAAACGGAAACCGATCCCCAGGCCCTGTTCCGCGAACTGATGCAGGTGAGCCCGGATGGCAGTGTGCCGCCGCACCTGATGGACCGACTGCGCCAGGCGGAAGCCGATCAGCAGCGG
>CAJXSQ010000083.1 GCA_913061215.1 uncultured Synechococcus sp.
ATCACGCTCGATCTCTACATCGTGCGCAACATCGCCGCCTGGCTCAACCGCAACATCGGCCTGATCCGCTCCGATCTGGTGGCCCTGATCGATGAGCTGGGCAAGCGGGTGTTCGAGGAGATGGACTACTGCAATGAGGCCTCAAACGCCGAGCGCTTCGCCGAACTGCACGCCCACAACCCCCGCATCGCCGTTCCCCGCATCCACCGCCACGCCACGGCCCGGCGCGTGCTCACGATGGAGTGGATCGATGGCGTGAAGCTCACCAATCTCGAGGCGGTGCGCCAGCTCGGCATCGACCCCGACGACATGGTGACCGTGGGGGTGAACTGCTCGCTGCAGCAGCTGCTGGAGCACGGCTTCTTCCACGCCGATCCCCACCCGGGCAACCTGCTGGCCCTGCCCGATGGCCGCCTGGCCTACCTCGATTTCGGGATGATGAGCACGGTGAGCCGCGAGAGCCGCACCGGCCTGATCCAGGCGGTGGTGCACCTGGTGAACCGCAACTTCGGCAAGCTCTCCAAGGATTTCGTGAGCCTGGGTTTCCTGGCGGAAGACGTGGATCTCTCGCCGATCGTGCCGGCCTTCGAGCAGGTGTTCGGCCAGGCCCTGGAGATGGGTGTGAGCCGGATGGATTTCAAGGCCGTCACCGACGATCTCAGCGGCGTGATGTATCGCTTCCCCTTCCAGGTGCCGCCCTACTACGCCCTGATCATCCGCTCGCTGGTGACCTTGGAAGGCATCGCCCTGAGCGTGGACCCCGACTTCAAGATCCTCGGCGCCGCCTATCCCTACTTCGCCCGCCGGCTGATGGAGGACCCCGATCCGCAGCTGCGCAACAGCCTGCGGGAGATGCTCTTCGATGGCGAGATCTTCCGCTGGCAGCGGCTCGACAACCTGATCAGCAGCGCCGCCAGCGGCAGCCAGCTCGATCTCGATGGCCTGCTCGATCAGGTGCTCGATTTCCTCTTCTCGCCCAACGCCGGCATGCTGCGCAACCAGCTGGTGGAGGCTGCGGTGAATCAGATGGATGCCCTGGGCTGGCAGACCGCCCTGCGCATCAGCCAGCGGCTACCGCGGCCGCTGCGGCCGCCGGGCCTGCGCGATCGCCTGCCGATGAGCGGCAACGACGTGGAATTGCTCTCGCTGGAGCCGATTCAGCGCCTGGTGGTGATCCTGAGGCAGCTGCCGGGCTTCGAACCGCAACTGCTGCTCAAACGGGTGCCGCGGCTGCTGCAGGAAACGGAGCTGCGCCGGATGGGGGCCGATCTGGCCCGCGGCCTGGCGGAACGGGGCATGGTGCACCTGGTGCGCGACGTGCTGGTGGGCGCTGATCTGCAGCAGCGGCCGGCCTAGGGTCGCCGTAATTCAACGCCCACAGCCATGCCCCCACGCAAGCGTCAGCGCCTGGCCGCCGCTGTGCTGAGCCTGGGCCTGCTGGGCAGCCCGGCGGCCATCGCCGCCGAGAACGTGGTGTTCGTGAGTGGTGCCTTCCGGCGTTCGATCGCGGTTTCGGATCTGGTGTATCTGGCGGACACCGGCAAGGCGCGGGGGCTGATGGCGGATGTGCTGGCCTTCGCCAGACAGGATCCGGAGGAGGTGGCCAAGCTGCTGAAGGCGGAACTCTCGATCCCGCTGCTGCTCACCAGCCGGCTGCTGAGCACCCGCCTGGGTGAGGCGCTGCTGGCGCGGGTGGCCCAGATCATCTATCCGCTCTATGCCAAGGACGTGGGTGTGCCCGCCCTGCGGGCCGGCGTGATCAATGCCCTGGTGGCCAACGACGGCAAGCTCAGCGCCGTGGATTTCCTCGAGGCCTATCCGGTGGATGAGATGGAGGTGAGCATCCCGGCGCTGCTGGCGGTGATGCAGAAGGCGAAGTCGATCAGCCAGCTGGTGCAGTTCTTCATGGAGTCGCCGCTGGACGGCCTGCGCGGCCAGACGAAACCCGCCCCGTAGATTCGGCTTCAGACCGCGCCCCAGCCACCCGTGCCCCTGCTGCCCTTCAGACGCCGCCCGGCCATGCAGGACTGGCCCGGCCTGATCGAGGGCTACCGCAAGTGGCTCCCCGTGAGCGACAAGACGCCGGTGATCACCCTGCGCGAGGGCGCCACGCCGCTGATCCCGGCACCGGTGATCGCCGAGCGCATCGGCAAGGGCGTGAAGGTGTTCCTCAAATACGACGGCCTCAACCCCACCGGCTCGTTCAAGGACCGGGGCATGACCATGGCCATCTCCAAGGCCAAGGAGGCCGGCTCGGAGGCCGTGATCTGCGCCAGCACCGGCAACACCTCGGCCGCCGCCGCGGCCTATGCCCGCCGGGGTGGCATGCGCGCCTTCGTGCTGATCCCCGATGGCTACGTGGCCCAGGGCAAGCTGGCCCAGGCGCTGCTCTACGGCGCGGAGGTGCTGGCGGTGAAGGGCAACTTCGACCGCGCCCTGGCGATCGTGCAGGAGGTGGCGAACCAATACCCGATCACCCTGGTGAACTCGGTGAACCCCTTCCGCCTGCAGGGCCAGAAAACAGCGGCGTTCGAGGTGGTGGATGCCCTGGGCGACGCGCCCGACTGGCTCTGCATCCCCGTGGGCAACGCCGGCAACATCAGCGCCTACTGGATGGGCTTCAACGAATACAAGGCCGCGGGCCACAGCCGCCGGCTGCCGCGGATGATGGGCTTCCAGGCCGCCGGCTCGGCCCCGCTGGTGCTCGGCCACACCGTGGAACAGCCCGACACGATCGCCACCGCCATCCGCATCGGCAACCCGGTGAACAAGGAGAAGGCCCTGAAGGCCCGGGCTGAAAGCAACGGCGATTTCATGGCCGTGACCGACGCCGAGATCATCGAGGCCTACAAGCTGCTGGGCAGCGGCGAAGGCGTGTTCTGCGAGCCCGCCAGCGCGGCCTCGGTGGCCGGCCTGATCAAGCGGCGTGACGAGGTGCCTGCCGGAGCCACCGTGGTGTGCGTGCTCACCGGCAACGGCCTCAAGGACCCCACCACCGCCATCGAGCACAACGATTCCAAGTTCCACACCGGCCTGGAACCCGACACCGGCACCGTGGCCCGCGTGATGGGCTTCTGATCCCGCTGCCAATCCAACCCTGACATCGGGGCGATCCGCCCCTCCAAAGCCCCGCCGGATGATCCCGGCGGGGCTTTTTGCTGCCAACCAACCCGACCAAAACCGCAGCCACCCCAAAAAGCGTCTGCCCACAACCTGCGGAAAAGTGGTGGTCCGGCCGCGGGAAAGACAGGGCCCAGCCAAGCCGCGATCCAGGGCCCGATTTCCCCAGTGGCGGGATTTCGTGGAAAACGTTCGGTACGGGCGAAGTCCACAGGGCGAATCACCAGTCCTGTGGAAACGAGATCCATTGCGGTGCAACGGATTCAGGTGGTTTTACCGTGTTTCCCCACCCTCTACGGCTACGGGTTTTGGTTTTTGGTTTTCAAAGCTTTTGATCCGTTAGACGCCGGGTTGGGGAGAAGTGGGGAAACCGCTCACCGGGCCCGTTGCACTTCCCCCCACCTTGTGGAAGCGTGGAGGCCGCGTTGCCTCCGCCATGAAGCTGGTCTGCTCCCAGGCCGAACTCAATGCCAGCCTTCAGCTGGTGAGCCGTGCCGTGGCGGGCAGGCCCACCCATCCGGTGCTGGCGAACGTGTTGCTCACCGCTGACGCGGGCACCGGTCGCCTCAGCCTCACCGGTTTCGATCTCAGCCTCGGCATTCAGACGAGCCTCAGCGCCTCGGTGCACACCAGCGGCGCGATCACCCTGCCGGCGCGCCTGTTCGCCGAGATCGTGGCTCGCATGCCGGCCGACAGCCCGATCAGCCTCAGCTGCGCTGACGGTGGTGAGCAGGTGGAGCTCACCAGCGCCTCCGGTTCGTATCAGATGCGTGGCATGCCGGCGGAAGACTTCCCGGAGCTTCCCCTCGCCCAGGCCGCCACACCGATCAAGCTCGACCCCGAGGTGCTGATCAAGGGGTTGCGCGCCACCCTGTTCGCCAGCAGCGCCGATGAGGCCAAGCAGCTGCTCACCGGTGTGCACCTGGGCCTCGATGCCGAAGGCCTGGAGTGCGCCGCCACCGATGGCCACCGCCTGGCCGTGCTGCGCCTGGTGAACAGCGCTGATGGCAGCGCTGAGTTGGATGTCACCGTGCCGGCCCGCTCCCTGCGGGAGCTGGAGCGCCTGCTCTCCAGCCGCGGCGGCGGCGATCCGGTGAGCCTGTTCTGCGACCGCGGCCAGGTGGTGTTCCAGTGGGCCGATCAGGTGCTCACCAGCCGCAGCCTCGATGGCACCTATCCCAACTATCGCCAGCTGATCCCGGAGAGCTTCGGGCGCAGCGTGAAGCTGGATCGCAAGGGTTTTCTCGGCGCTCTGGAGCGGGTGGCGGTGCTGGCCGATCAGCACAACAACGTGGTGAAGCTCAGCAGCGAGCCCGCCACCGGCCGGCTGGCGATCAGCGCCGATGCGCAGGATGTGGGCAGCGGCTCCGAGGCCATCGCCGCTGAGGTGAGCGGTGATCCGATTCAGATCGCCTTCAACGTGCGCTACGTGCTCGAGGGCCTCAAGGCGATGCAGGCCGAGCGGGTGGAGCTGCGCTGCAATGCCCCCACCACGCCGGTGGTGCTGGCTCCGGAGGATGATTCGGCCTTCACCTATCTGGTGATGCCGGTGCAGATCCGCCAGTGAGCCTGCCTGAGCAGCTGCTGCTGAGTGATCTGCTGCGCCGGCGCGTGCGCTGCGATCAGGGCCTCGACCACGGCCCGGGCGTGCTCGCCTGGATGCACCCACCGGTGCATCGCCTGCTGGGCTGGATCAGCAAGCCCTCAGCCTTCGGCGACCGGCGTGAGGCCTGGCGCCTGGATCAGTTGCGGGGTCTGCTGGAGCTGGAGGCGATGGTGCAGGGGGATCCGGCGCAGACCGATCTGCCCACGGTGGATCGCCTGCCCAGCCTGATCGAGGCGGTGTTGCTCGATCGCCGGGGTGAGCCGATCGGCCTGGTGGCCGATGCGGCGGTGGAGCTGAACACGGGCCGGATCATCCACTACCTGGTGTCGCGCAGCGACCCGCGCCTGCCCGGCAGCAGCCGCTGGCGCCTCAGCCCCGAGCGCATCAGCGATCAGCAGCCCGGGCAGGTGTTCACGGGGCTGAGCGGTCTCGATGATCTGCCCTTGGCCCGGGCCAGCGTGCGCCAGGAGTTTCTGCGCCGCGGCCGCCGCTGGCGCGATCAGCTGCAGGAGGAAACCGAGCGCCTGCGCGATCAGTTCCAGCAGGTGAGCGGCCAGATGGAAGAACGCCTGGAGGGCTGGCTGGAGGAGGACGCCGAGGAGCTTCAAGAGCCTCGCTGGCAGCGCAACGAGCAGGACGCCTGGGACGACTGGGAGGATGCGCCCGCACCCCGGTCGCCGCGCGAGCGGCCTGCTCCCCAACGCGATGACGACCCCTGGTTCTGAGCCCAGCTGCAGGAACGCAGCAGGTTCGGTCTAGTTTGAGATCACACGTCGCCAGGGGAGTTCAGCCGTGTGTTACCAGTGCTTGCTGGCCGGTGCCGACAGCGTGGCGCTCGGCACATCCCATGCCCTGGGTGAGGCGGAGTTGCGCACGATTCCGGTGCAGCAGCTGATTGCACCGGATTTCGTGAGCTTCACCCAGGGGCTGCTCAGCGATGGTGTGCTCGATATCTATCTGCATCGCCCGGCGGGGCCGGTGCTGGTGAATGGCGGGGGCTACGGCGCCCAGACGATTCAGACCCTGGCGATGGACGACGCCTTCGTGGCGTTCTTCCAGGATGCGGTGCAGCGGCTTGATGCCGAGATCGATCTGGATTTCCGCTTCGTGGATGCCCCAGACACGGCTGATATCCGTTTTTATTTCGATAGCGAGATCAATCTCGGTGGCAGCGGCACCACGCTGGGTATCGCCCTCTCCAACGACACGCCCGGGAAGGATTACTGGGAAATCATGCTCAACACGCCAGCCTTCAACGGCGAGCGTGATTATCTTTACTACGCAGCTTTGCATGAGCTGTTTCATCCCTTGGGCGGTGAACATCCCTTCGATTACTCCGATGGCGATGTGTTCGTGAGCTCCAATTCCTCCCGCAGCGCCTACCCGGAAGAAACGTTGATGGCTTACCGCCAGCCCCTGGGCGGCAGTTGGCCCACCGATTTCACCTTCAACGACCGGGCCATGCTCCAGTACGTCTGGGGTGTGGAGACAGGCGATGGCGTCACCGCCACCTCCCCAAGCCCGGCCGGTGAGCGCCTGATCGGCACCACGTTCAACGACACGCTCACCGGCGGCGCCGGGCCGGATCTGCTGCGCGGCGAGTTCGGCAACGATGTGCTCACCGGCGGCGGCGACGCCGATGAGCTCTGGGGCGGCAAGGGCAGCAATCAGTTCTTCAGCGGCGCTGATGGCGCCACCGATTGGCTGCTGATCAGCCGCGATGGCTCGAAGAAAACCCGGCGCAACCGCAGCAGCGTCGACGAGATCGCCGAACTTGGCGACGAGGATCAGATCGGCATCCTCGGCACCCGCAGCGGCCGGCTGCGCTTTCGCAACACCGAGCTCAAGAGCCGCGCCTATGGCGCTCTCGATGGCATCGGCATCTACGTGGGCAAGCGCCTCGAGGCGATCTACACCGGCGGCGACCTGAGCCGCTCGGAGCTGCAGGAGCTCACGCTGGGCCTGCCGGCCAGCTACCCCGGCGACTTCGGGTGAGTCGCTCAGCGAGACTGGGCTGATCTGCTCCGTTGGTTGTGGTCGCCGCTCCCGAGTATTCCGTTCCCGACGCCCTCAAGAAGGAGAACCTCAGCCAGGCCGATTACGACGAGATCTGCCGCCGCCTCGGCCGCGCCCCCAACCGGGCCGAGTTGGGCATGTTCGGGGTGATGTGGTCGGAGCACTGCTGCTACCGCAACTCGCGGCCGCTGCTGCAGGGCTTCCCCACCAGCGGCCCGCGCATCCTGGTGGGCCCGGGCGAGAACGCCGGTGTGGTGGATCTGGGCGAGGGCCAGCGCCTCGCTTTCAAGATCGAGAGCCACAACCACCCCTCGGCCGTGGAGCCGTTCCAGGGGGCAGCCACCGGCGTGGGCGGCATCCTGCGCGACATCTTCACCATGGGCGCCCGGCCGATCGCCCTGCTCAATGCCCTGCGCTTCGGGCCGTTGGAGGACGAGCGCAACGTGGGCCTGATGGAGGGCGTGGTGGCCGGCATCGCCCACTACGGCAACTGCGTGGGTGTGCCCACCGTGGGCGGTGAGGTGGCTTTCGATCCCAGCTACTCCGGCAACCCCCTGGTGAACGCCATGGCCCTGGGGCTGATGGAAACCGAGGAGATCGTCTGCTCCGGTGCCGAGGGCGTGGGCTATCCCGTGGTGTACGTGGGCAGCACCACCGGCCGCGATGGCATGGGCGGCGCCAGCTTCGCCTCGGCCGAGCTCACCGAAGCCTCGCTCGACGACCGCCCCGCCGTGCAGGTGGGCGATCCCTTCCTCGAAAAGGGCCTGATCGAGGCCTGCCTCGAAGCCTTCCAGAGCGGTGATGTGGTGGCGGCGCAGGACATGGGTGCCGCTGGCCTCACCTGCAGCTGCTCGGAGATGGCCGCCAAGGGGGGCCTGGGCATCGAGCTGGATCTCGATCGCGTGCCCGCCCGTGAGGCCGGCATGACCCCCTACGAGTTCCTGCTGAGCGAATCGCAGGAGCGGATGC
>CAJXSQ010000084.1 GCA_913061215.1 uncultured Synechococcus sp.
CTGGTGCTGCAGGCCGAGCACAACGTGCTGATGCACCCGCTGCACATGCTCGCCGTGGCCGGCAGCTTCGGCGGCGCCCTGCTGGGGGCTCTGCATGGCTCGCTGGTGACCAGCACCCTGATCCGCGACACCACCGAAGCGGAATCGATCAACCGCGGCTATCTGTTCGGCCAGCAGCAACCCACCTACAACCTGGTGGCAGCCCATGCCTACATGGGACGGCTGATCATGCCCTACGCCACCAGCGATAACAGCCGGATCATTCATTTCGTTCTGGCCGCCTGGCCGGTGATCGGCATCTGGTGCTCGGCCCTTGCCGTGAGCAGCTTCGCCTTCAATCTGAACGGCTTCAACTTCAACCACTCCGTGCTCGATCACCAGGGCCGCGTGATCGCCACCTGGGCCGATGTGCTCAACCGGGCCAATCTGGGCATCGAAGCGATCCACGAACGCAACGCCCATCAATTTCCCCTCGACCTGGCCTGCAGCCGGGTGAACCACGACGCCTGAACCCAACCGCGGGGCCTCTCCCGCTGCACCATCCAGCGCGGCTGCGCCATGTGTGCAGCGGGATCACTCACCTCCCCCTGGGATCGCTGCCAACGGGCTAAACGGAACGTTCATGGTTGTGGATCCCGATGGTGCGTTCCGTCAGCGTGCAGCTCACCCCCCAGGAGCTGCGCCTGTTGCTCAACACCATCCGCGCCCGCCGGATCTACCAACCGTGCCGCCACACCCTGGCCCGCGAGATCTGGCAACCCTGGATGGTGGCCCTGCTGGAGAAGCTGATGGAAGCCTCAGCCACCCAGCAGGAAGCGAGCCACACCGATCAGCGCTGCGGCACCGATCAGGGGCATCACCCCCCAGCGCAGACGCCCTAGCGCCAGCAGGGCAGCCAGCAGCACCAACAGCGCCATCCCATCCAGCCGCCCATCGGGCTGGATCACCGGCGCAGCGAAGAACACCGCCAGGCTGGCGATCACGCCCACCAAAGCGGCTGTGATCGCGGTGAGCGGAGCGATGAAGCGCCGATCCTCACGGCTCGCCTCCACCAGGGGAGCCCCCACCAGGATGAAGGCGAAGGAGGGCAGAAAGGTGAACCACACCGTCACCGCCGTGGCGGCCAGGGCGCCGGCGCCGGTGTTCCAGCCACCCATGAAGCCCACGAAGGCCAGCACCATGATCAGCGGCCCCGGTGTGCTCTCCCCGAGGGCCAGACCATCCAGCATCTGGGAGGCGCTCAGCCAGCCCTGCTGCTCCACAGCCCCCTGGGCCACATAGGGCAGCACGGCATAGGCCCCGCCGAAGCTCACCAATGCCACGCGCGAAAAGAAGCTGGCCATCTGGGTGAGCGTTCCCTGCCAGCCGCCCCACCACACCAGCGCCAGCAGGGGCAGCAGCAGCGCCAGCCCCCAGGCCAGCAGCGTCAGCGCCAGGCGGCGGCGGCAGAAGCGGGCATGGGGCGGCGTGGGGGTGTGATCGCCGTGGATCGGCTCCGGCTGGGAGGCATCGGCCCGGGAGAGCGCCGCTGGCTGGCCAACCGAGGCCCGCGGAAGAATCCAATGGGGCCGCCACCGGCCTGCCAGTGCTCCCGCCGTTGCCGCCGCAATCACCAGGAGCGGATAGGGAAGGTCGAACAGCGTGAGCGCCATGAAGGCAGCGATGGCGAGCAGACCGTGCAGCGGCGTGCCCAGGGTGCGGCGCCCCAGCCGCCAGGCGGCCACGATCACCAGGGCCAGCACCGCAGGCTTCAAGGTGGCAAACAGCGCCACCAGCAAAGGCAGCTGCCCCCAGAGGGCATAGATCCAGGCCAGCAGCGTGAGCACCAGCACCGAAGGGGCCAGGAACAGGCCACCCGCGATCAGGCCGCCGGGCCAGCCATGCATCAGCCAACCCAGATAGGTGGCCAGCTGGGTGGCCTCAGGCCCCGGCAGCAGCAGGCAGAAGTTGAGGGCGTGCAGATAGCGCCGCTCACTCAGCCAGCACCGCTGCTCCACCAGCTCGCGATGCAGCAGAGCGATCTGGCCGGCCGGCCCACCGAAGCTCACCCAGCCCAGCCGCCACCAGAACCGGGAGGCCTCCGCCAGGCTCACGCTGCGATCAGGCGCCATCGGTGGCTCAACAACGGCCCCCAATCTGGCGACCTTCACCCCAACAGCTGGAACGCCTCGCCGTAGCCCTCACAACGCGGCAACGGCGGGTAGCCATGGGAGCGCAACACCGCCTCCACCCGCGCGGTGGCCTCGGGCAGGGCTGCGGTGGGCAGGGCCGGAAAGGCGTGGTGCACGCTGTGATGCGGCAATCCGCCCAGCAGCTCATTCAGCCAGGCGGGAACAGCAACCGTGCGGGAGCTGTAGAGCTGCGTGAGCAGCGGATGGCCCTGCGGCCGCCAGAGCTGCCAGTGCTCGATCGCCCCCCGCAGCTGCAGCAACGCCCCCGCCAACCGCTCCACCACAAACCAGGAGAGGGCATAGGCCAGCAGCTGGCCATGGCGGATCACCAGCGTGAGGATCAGGATCTGCACAATCACGATCCCGAGTCCATCGAGCAACAGAGCGCGCCGCAGGCCCGGATAATCGCGCTGCAGCAGCAGGGCCTGCTGAACGGTTTTCAGGATCAGCCCGGCCCCACCGGCCAGCACGAGCAGCGGCCAGCGGCCCGGCTGCTGATGCTGCAGCCGCTCAGGATCGCGCCGATCGCTGCCGTTCCAGCGGTGATGCAGGCCATGCAACTGGCGGTAGGTGTGCAGGGGCCAGAGCATCGGCCAGCTGATCAGCGCAGCCAGCCAGAGCTCCAGCCGCCGCCGGCGCAGCAGCGTGCCGTGGCAGGCCTCATGGCTGGCGATCAACAGCAGGGTTTCCGCCAGGGCCAGCAGCACGGCTGCGGCGATGCGTAACGGCCAGGCGGGCAGCCACCAGAAACCGGCGGCACCGATCGCCAGCAGGCTGAACAACAGCAGCAAGCGCAACTGCGCCGGCCGGGTCGACGTGGCGCGCAGATCGGCAACGGCCGCATGCAGATCGGCGATCAGAGGACGCACCGGAACACCAAACCGCTCAAGCCAGGTTGTAACGCTCCCCCACCTGCGGATCGATCAGGCTGCACCCCTGAGGCAGCAACGCAGCAGCCTCAGCGCCGCTGCCCTTCATCCAGAGAACGCGGGTGAGCAGCCCGCTGAAGCGCACATCGCCACCGGCGGTGCTGGCGAGCACCGTGCGGGGCGTGAACCGCTCCAGCAGCTGCGGCAGCACCGTGCGGCCGCGCACGAATGCACCAACCAGCGGCAGCCCGAGATCCACCACCGGCGTGATCACCGCATCCAGGCTCTGCGCAGGCAGGTCGGCCGGCAGAAAGCCGTGCGGTTCGAGGTAGAGCGAACCCTCTGGATGCTGGAGCAGGTAGCCGTTCTCCACCTGGGGCACGGGCGCACCGGCCGTGGCGGTGATCGCCAGGTTCTGGTGCCGGCACTGCTCCCCCGGAGCCAGCGCCGTCACCGTGGAGAAGCCCAGCTGCCGGGCCCGGGCGGCAGCGCTGGCTGATCCCACCACCGGCAGCGAGCGCGGCAGCAGCGCCAGGGTGTCGGGATGGGTGTGGTCGTCGAGCCCCTGGGTGAGCAGCAGCAGATCCAGATCGGTGGGCACCGGTTGGCTGGCCGGCAGCTGCCCCTCGAAGAACCAGGGGCCGGGGGGAAACCGCAGCGGGCCGGTGAGCCAGGGATCCACCAGCACCCGCAGCGCGCCGAACTCCAGCAGCCAGCCATTGGCACCGAAATAGGTGGCGTGCATTGCGGCAGAGGGTTGTTGGGCGCCGACCCTAAGCAGTGCCGCAGGCGGGTGCTGAAATGCAGGTTGGGGATGCCGGTGGAACGAGGCGATGCTGCGGATCAACGCCCTGAAGCTGCCCCTCAACCACCGCCCCGAGGAGCTGAGCGCCGCCGTGTGTGCGCGCCTGAAGATCCAGCCCGATCAGTTGCTCAGCCAGCGGGTGGTGAAACAGAGCGTGGATGCCCGCCGCAGAAGCAACATCCAGCTCACCTACAGCCTGGATGTGGAGCTGGAGGCCGGCCTGGAGAGCCGGCTGCTGCAGCGTTTCCGGCGCGACTCCCAGCTGCAGCCGGCCCCCGACACCGCCTACCAGCCCGTGGCCCAGGCGCCAGCGGGGATCGCTGACGGCAGCCTGGCCCGGCCGGTGGTGGTGGGAGCCGGCCCCTGCGGCTACTTCTGCGCCCTGCTGCTGGCGCAGATGGGATTCCGGCCGGTGCTGCTGGAGCGGGGCAAGCCGGTGAAGGAACGCAGCGCCGACACCTTCGGCTTCTGGCAGGGCAAACGGCCCTTCAACCCGGAATCCAACGCCCAGTTCGGCGAAGGCGGTGCCGGCACCTTCTCCGACGGCAAGCTCTACAGCCAGGTGCGCGACCCGCGCCACCTGGGGCGCAAGGTGCTGGAGGAACTGGTGGCCGCCGGTGCCAACCCCGAGATCCTGTGGATGCACCGGCCCCACATCGGCACCTTCAAGCTGGCCACGGTGGTGCGGGGACTGCGGGCGCAGATCGAGGCCCTCGGGGGTGAGATTCACTTCCAGAGCCGGGTGGAGCGGCTGGAGCTCAACCCGGCCGACCGCTCGGTGCGGGGTGTGACCCTGGCCGATGGCCGCTTCATCGCCGCCCGGCAGGTGGTGATGGCGGTGGGCCACAGCGCCCGCGACAGCTTCGCGATGCTGCACAGCCAGGGTGTGGCGATGGAGCGCAAACCCTTCTCGGTGGGCTTCCGCATCGAGCACCCGCAACCGTTGATCGATGCGGCCCGCTGGGGTGCCTGCGCCGGCCATCCCCGGCTGGGAGCGGCGGAATACAAGCTGGTGCATCACGCCAGCAACGGCCGCTGCGTGTACAGCTTCTGCATGTGCCCGGGCGGGCTGGTGGTGGGCGCCACCTCCGAACCCGGGCGGGTGGTGACCAACGGCATGAGCCAGCACTCGCGCAACGAGCGCAATGCCAACAGCGGCATCGTGGTGAACATCGAACCCGCCGACGTGGAGCCCTACGGCGCCACTCCCGGCGATCCCCTGGCAGGGGTGGCGTTCCAACGGCACTGGGAGGCGAAGGCCTATGCCCTGGGCGGTGAAACCTTCGCCGCACCGGGACAGCGGCTCGGGGATTTCCTGGCGGGACGGGCGAGCTCCAGCCTGGGCAGCGTGCAGCCGTCGTATGCGCCGGGGGTGACGCTCACCGACCTCAGCAGCGCCTTGCCGGAGTTTGCGATCGAAGCGTTGCGGGAAGCCCTGCCGCAGTTCAATCGCACGATCGAGGGCTATGCGATGGACGACGCCATGCTCACCGGCGTGGAGACGCGCACCTCATCCCCGATCCGCCTGCCCAGGGATCCTGAACGGCTGGAGAGCGTGAACACACCCGGCCTCTACCCCGCCGGAGAGGGCGCCGGCTTCGCCGGCGGCATCCTCTCAGCAGCCATCGATGGCATCCGCGTGGCGGAGGCCGTTGGCCTCACTCTTCTTCGTCGGCAGCACCCAGGGGTGCCAGACGAATCTGCTTGCGACCGAGCTTGATCTCAAACTCGTCGCCGGGCTTGAGGTCGAGCAGGGCGGTGTAGGCCTTGCCCACCATCAGGTTGCCGTTGAACTGCACCTTGGTGGTGAAGCTCAGCTTGCGACCACCCTTGCCCACCTTGCCGGGGCCGCCACCGAACTCAACGCCCTTGGCATTGAGCAGGGCCTCATAGAAGGCCGTGAAGTTCAGTCGTTCAGAGCCATCCTTCTTGGTGGAGACGTAGCCACAGGCCCGAACAATGTCGGACTTACTGGCGTCGCCCAGGTCCTTGACCTTGGCGAGAAGTTCAGCTCCAGTGAGCATCAGATTGTCAGTTATGCAACATCTGCATTATTGCACCGCATGGGACACTGAGCAACACACGAAAGGCCATGGCGTGCACAGTGGTGTGGTTCCGGCGCGATCTGCGCCTGGCTGACCATGCAGCTCTCCGCGAAGCCTGCCGGCGCGGCGCGGTGATTCCGCTGTTCATCCTTGACCGCAACCTGCTGTTTCATCCGGAAACAGCATCGGCGCGGGTGGCCTTCATGCTGGCCAATCTGCACGCTCTCGACAGCGATCTGCGCCGTCGGGGCGGCAGGCTGCTGGTGCGCCGCGGTGAACCGGGCCAAGAACTGATCCGGATCGTGCGCAGCGCCGGCGCCGACGGCGTGATCGCCCACACCGACAGCGAGCGGCTGGTGGGACGGGTGCGGGATGCCCGCGTGACGCGTGACCTGGCGGCGGCGCAGATCCCCATGGAATGGATCGAACCGGCCGGCGCCAGCGATGCCCTGCTGGCCTACAGCGCCTGGAGCCGCCAGTGGCATCAGGCCATGGCAACGGCCGCCCCGCAGGCCCCCGAGCAGATCGTGGTCCCGCCCCCCTCCGATGCCCTGCCCGATCAACCGATCCCCCGGCTGGAGGAGCTGGGACTGCGTCGGGATGCCAAACCGATCCCGCCTGGCGGCAGCGCTGCGGCACAGCAGCGGCTCGAGCAGTTCTGCGAGGGCTCGGCCTCCCGCACCTATTACTGGGAACTGAGTTATCCCTCAGCGCGCGTCACCACCGGGCTCAGCCCCTACCTCAAATTCGGCGTGATCACGCCGCGCCAATGCCTGCAGCATCTGGCCCAACGGATTCCACTCAGCAGCCGCAACCGCGATCCCCGCAGCCGCAGCGCCCTGCAACTGGCCAGCCGGCTGCGCTGGGGCTGCGCCATCCACCAGCGCTTCCGCTATCTGCCCCAGCTGGAACTGCGCTCGTTGTGGAGCCCCTTTGATGGTGAGGCAGCACCACACCTGACCCCCCAGCAGGAAGAGCTCTATGCCGCCTGGCAGGACGGCCGCACCGGCTTTCCGATCGTGGACGCGGCGGCCCGCTGCCTGCAGGCCGAGGGTGGCTGGCTGGAGCTGAACTTCCGCAGCCGGGCGATCTACGCCAGCTTCCTCACCAACCTCTGCGGCATCGACTGGCGCTACGGGGCCCTGCATTACATGCGCCATCTGATCGATGGCGACTGCCCGATCGACCACTACCAATGGGCGATGCAGGCGGGGGTGACCTACCACGGCAAACGGGCCTGGACCCGCATCTATCACCCGGGCCAGGTGGCGGTGAACCGTTGCGATCCCCACGGTCTGTTCATCCGCCGCTGGCTGCCGGAGCTGGAGGCGCTCACCAATGATCAGCTGGGGATGCCGCCGGCCATGGCCGACTACCCGGCTCCGATCCTCGACTACGAGAGCGCCCGCAAGCTCAGGCTGGAGACATTGGAAGCAGAACGTCTCCGGATTGGAGACGTTCCATCAGCCATGGCTCGCCTGCCGAGCCATCTGCACCCATTCGGCTACGAGCGGATCGCCGATACCGATGTGGCCTGGGCCGAGCTCTGGGCTCAGCAACCCGAGGCGGACCTGCAACCCAGCGCCGTGAACCTGGAGCGGCTCGACCCCCAGGGCTGGCGAGCCCTGATGAGCTGGTTCAGCGGCAGCAGCCGCAGCAA
>CAJXSQ010000085.1 GCA_913061215.1 uncultured Synechococcus sp.
TTGCCTGCCTCTAGCCCTGCGATGGCCAAGCTGCTCTCCTTTTCCGATGCCTCCCGCGCCTCCCTGGAGCGTGGCGTCAATGCCCTGGCCGATGCGGTGAAGGTCACCATCGGTCCCAAGGGGCGCAACGTGGTGCTCGAGAAGAAGTTCGGTGCACCCGATGTGGTGAACGACGGTGTCACCATCGCCAAGGAGATCGAACTCGAAGATCCGTTCGAGAACCTCGGCGCCAAGCTGCTGCTGCAGGTGGCCACCAAAACCAAGGACAAGGCCGGTGACGGCACCACCACCGCCACGGTGCTGGCCCAGGCCATGGCCCGCGAAGGCCTGCGCAATGTGGCCGCCGGTGCCAGCCCCGTGCAGCTGCGCCGCGGCATGGAGAAAGCCGTGGCCCAGGTGGTGAGCGGCATCGAGAGCCGCTCCCGCACCGTGGCCGGCGACGCGATCCGCCAGGTGGCCACCGTGAGCTCCGGCGGCGATGAGGAGGTGGGCCGCATGGTGAGCGAGGCCATGGCCAAGGTGAGCGCCGACGGCGTGATCACCGTGGAGGAGAGCAAGAGCCTGGCCACCGAGCTCGAGATCACCGAGGGCATGGCCTTCGACCGCGGCTACAGCTCCCCCTATTTCGTCACCGACGGCGACCGCCGGGTGTGTGAGTTCGAGGGCGCTCTGCTGCTGATCACCGACCGCAAGATCAGCGCCATCAATGACCTGGTGCCGGTGCTGGAGGCCGTGTCGAAAGCCGGCAAGCCCCTCGTGATCCTGGCGGAGGAAGTGGATGGGGAAGCCCTGGCCACGCTGGTGGTGAACAAGAACCGCGGCGTGCTGCAGGTGGCCGCCGTGCGCGCCCCCGGCTTCGGCGATCGCCGCAAGGCCATGCTGCAGGACATCGCCATCCTCACCGGCGCCAACCTGGTGAGCGAAGACCGGGCCATGAGCCTGGAGGCGGTGACCCTCGAGGATCTGGGCACGGTGCGCCGGATCACCATCAGCAAGGACGAAACCACGATCGTGGCCACCGGCGACCACCAGGCGGCCGTGAGCGATCGGGTGGCGGCGATCAAGCGCGAGATCGACAACACCGAGTCGGAGTACGACCGCGAGAAGCTCACCGAGCGCGTGGCCAAGCTGGCCGGTGGCGTGGCCGTGATCAAGGTGGGCGCCCCCACCGAAACCGAACTGCGCAATCGCAAGCTGCGCATCGAGGATGCCCTGAACGCCACCCGCGCTGCGGTGGAGGAGGGCATCGTGGCCGGCGGTGGCAGCACCCTGGTGCAACTGGCCGGCGAACTCGATGGCCTGGCTGCAGGCCTCAGCGGCGATGAGCGCACCGGCGTGGAGATCGTGCAGCGCGCCCTGGCGGCACCGCTGCATCAGATCGCCGAGAACGCTGGCTTCGATCCGAACGTGGTGGCCGAAGAGGTGCGCCGCAGCGGCCACGGCTTCAACGCCGCCACCGGCAGCTACGAAGACCTGCTGAATGCCGGCATCCTCGATGCCGCCAAGGTGGTGCGCCTGGCTCTTCAGGATGCGGTGTCGATCGCCGGCCTGCTGCTCACCACCGAAGCGGTGATCGCCGATAAGCCCGAGCCTGCCGCAGCGGCAGCCCCCGGCGGCGACATGGGTGGCATGGGCGGAATGGGAGGCATGGGTGGCATGGGCATGCCCGGGATGATGTGATCCCGCGCCGCCGTCTGCCTACAGCGCCCGCACCAGGCGGGCGTGAATCCGGCAGACGGCCAGCGCTTCCCGGGGCGGATCGCTGCAGAGCCGCCCCAACTCCCGGTTGAGCGCCTGCAGCTCACCCATGGGCA
Source organism: uncultured Synechococcus sp. (assembly GCA_913061215.1). Classification (GTDB taxonomy): domain Bacteria; phylum Cyanobacteriota; class Cyanobacteriia; order PCC-6307; family Cyanobiaceae; genus Vulcanococcus. The sequence goes on from CAJXSQ010000085.1 coordinate 1,815, forward strand.
GACCGCTGACCGGCAACGCCATCAACACGCCCCCCAGTGCCAGGGGAACCAGCGACAACGGACGCGGGGAGGCCACGGCACACCTCCATTGAGACAAACGAGACTCAGCCAGTCTGCCTCGTCATGGCGCGCCGGTAGGCGGCCACCTGCAGATCCACGCCGGTGATGGCGGTCCCCACAACCACGCTGTCTGCCCCCAGACCAAGGGCCCGATGGGCCTGTTCCGCTGTGGCGATACCGCCCTCGCAGATCAGCAGGGTTTCCGCCGGCAGCTGCTGGCGCAGCTCCGGGAGCAGATCCCAGGCGGGAGGCCGGAGCTGGGCGGTGGCCTCGGTGTAGCCGTAGAGGGTGGTGCCCACCCAGTGGCAACCCAGCTGCGCAGCCTTCACGCCATTGGCCACGCTGTCCACATCGGCCATCAGCACAGCGCCGAGCTCGCTGCGGGCCCGTTGCAGCAGGGGCGCCAGCTCTGCAGCATCCGGGCGGCGGCGCTCGGTGGCATCCAGGGCGATCACATCGGCACCCGCGGCCCACACCGCCTCAATCTCCCGCCAGCCCGGCGTGATGTACACGGCGCTGTCGGGGAAGGTGCGCTTCCACAACCCCACGATCAGCGCCTCCGGGCAGCGGCGGCGCACCGCCCCGATGTGCTCGGGACTCTCCAGGCGCACACCGATGGCGCCGTTGTTGAGGCTGGCCTCAGCCATGGCGGCAATCACCTCTGGATCCCGCATGGGCGAGCCCTCCGGCGCCTGCACCGAAACGATCAGGCCGCCCTGCAGCCGGGAGCGCTCAGGCAGCACGCCGGCTCTCCTGATCGGGCAGCCAGGAGCGGAGCTGCACCAGGGCCGGATGGTTGGGCGCGGGCGCAGGGCGGGTGGCCCGGGGAAGCTGGGGCTCGATCCGCAGCGGCGGTTGCTCCTGCTCAACAGGCTGCTGCGGCTGATGCGACCCTGAAGTCTGGGCACTCTGCCTCTCCCACCAGGCCCATCCCTCGGGATCAGCCTGGGCAAGCTCGGCCGAGAGCGCCGCAACAGCGCTCACTCCCTGGCGATGCACCCACTGACCCAGCAGCCGTTCCACCTGGCCTGGATCACGGGTGGCCAGAGCAGCCTGGAGAGCCTGCAGCCGCGCCTGACGGCGAGCCTGGGGAGAAGGCGGGTTGGAAGGTCGTGAAGCCACGGCTTGGGAATCAGGCGAGCTTGCGATCCAGCAGCGGGCGGATCAACAGGAACAACCCCAGCGCCAGCACCGCCAGCACTCCCAGGCAGGCGGCGGCGCTGAGCTGCCCATAGGGGGCTTCGAGCACCACAGCCGAAAGGGAAAACTGACCGGCGTAGGCCGCACGGATCGGTTCAATCGCGAAGGTAAGGGGATTCAGAGCCGCAAGCCAGCCCAACCAGGCCGGCATGAACGAAATCGGAGCCAATGCGGTGCTGGCGAACAGCAGCGGCAGGTTGGCCACGAAGATCACCGCAATCAGCTCGATATGACCGGGCAGGGCAAAGGCCAGCCCCAGGCTGAGCCCCGTGACGGCGAACACCAGCAACAGCAGGGTGACCAGCACCAGCAGCAGACCGGCACCACCGGGCCAGCCGTAGCCCAGGGCCCAGGCGGTGGCCATGATCGCCAGGCTCTGCACCAGGCTCAGGGCCGTGATGTAAAGCACCGAAGCCAGCACGATCGAGCTGCGCGAGCGCAGCGGCGCCACCAGCAGGCGGTTGAGGAAGCCGAACTCGCGATCGAACATCACCGGCAGACCGGCATTGAGAGCCGCACTGAAGGCGGTGAACACGATCACGCCGGCGCCGAGGAAGCGGCCGTAGCTCATGCCATCCGGCAGCAGTCCCTCGGGTGCATTGGCGAACAGGGCACCGAACAGCACCAGCCAGATCAGCGGCTGCAGCACACCGGCCACCAGGGTGGAGGGGCGGCGTGCCAGCTGCAGGAACAGGCGGCGGGTGAGCGCCAGGGTTTCCTGCAGCACCTCCGCCGTGGCGGAGCGGGGGGCCGGCAGCTCAGCCGGGCCGTTGAACAGGGAGGGAGCGGCGCTGGTCATAACGGCACAGATCGGAACAAACGAAACAACGGAACGATCGGGGGACTCTGCCCGGACCTCAGCGCATCGACTGCTTGCGCTCCGCCTTGGCGTCGCGGCTGCCGGCCACGGCCAGCTCCGCATCCATCAGCGTGCGGCCGGTGGCCTGGAGATACACATCATCCAGGCTGGGACGGCTCTGGGCCAGGGCAAACACCGGCAGCTGCGCCTCTGCCAGCTGCCGCCGCAGCTGCTCCACCACGCCGTCGTGCTCCACCACCAGATTGAGGGAGTAACCCTGGGCGCGGTTCACCACCACCTGGCGCACGCCGGGGCAGGCCTGCAGCAGCTGCTGCACCCGCAGCGCCTCCGGCTCATCGCTGAACTCCCGCACCCGCAGGGTGACGCGATCGCCCCCGAGGGCAGCCTTGAGCTCCGACGGAGGCCCGGCGGCGATCACCCGCCCGCCCTCGATGATCGCCAGCTGATCGGCCAGGGCATCCACCTCTTCCAGGTAGTGGCTGCTGAGCAGCACCGTGGTGCCCTGATCGCGCAGCTGCTGCAGCACCTGCCAGATGGCGGCGCGGCTTTCAATATCGAGGCCCACCGTGGGCTCATCGAGCACCAGCACCCGGGGCCGGTGCAGCAGGCCTGAGGCCAGATCCAGCCGGCGGCGCATGCCACCGGAATAGGTGCCGCTGCGGCGATCGATCCAATCGCCCATGCCCAGCAGCACGATCAGCTCAGCGATGCGGGCATCGCGATCGGCGCGGGGCAGGTGATACAGATCGCCCTGCAGCTGCAGCAGCTCGCGGCCGCTGAGGATCTTGTCGAGCGCCACCTCCTGGGCCACGTAGCCGAGGCGCTGGCGCACGCCGCGGGGATCCTGCAGGGCATCGAGGCCGGCCACGCGCACCTGGCCGGAGCTGGGAGCCAGCAGGGTGGCCAGGATCCGCAGGGTGGTGGTTTTGCCGGCGCCGTTGGGGCCCAGCAGGCCGAACAGGCTGCCGGCGGGCACCGCGAGATCCAGGCCCTGCAGGGCATCCACCGCCTTATCGCCCTTGCCGTAGCGCTTGCTCACAGCCGTGAGCTCGATCACCGGTTCTGCCATCCCTTCCGGCACCACGTGAGGCCCCGCATCGCCACTGGAGTGGGCAATCTAGAAAGCTGGGCTCAGCATGGCCAGCAGCTCCCAGCCCTGACGGCTGAACTGATCACCGGCGGGCAGGCGGGCCAGCAGCAGCAGCAGGCAGATGCCGAACAGATAGAGGATCGACCAGCGGAACAGGCTGCGGGCCCGCTGCTGATCATCGGGATCCAGATGCAGACGCCAGGCCATCTGGATCAGCCGGGCATTGAAGGGCAGCAGCAACAGGCCGTAAAGCAGGCCGCCGCTGGGCAGAGCCCAGACACCCAGCAGGCTGAGCAGCACGGTGGCGGCCGCATAAACGCTGATGCCGCGGGCGGTGGCGGCCGTGCCCTTCACCACCGGCAGCATCGGAATGCCCACGGCGCGGTAATCGTCCTTGAGCAGCAGGGCCAGGGCCCAGAAGTGGGCGGGGGTCCACACCATCACCAGGGCAAACAGCCACCAGCTGCTCAGGCCGAGGTGGCCGGTGGCGGCGGCCGCACCCACCAGCGGCGGGATCGCACCGGCCACGCCACCGATCACGATGTTCTGCGTGGTGCGCGGCTTGAGCAGCACGGTGTAGAGCAGCACATAGCTGCACAGCCCGAGCAGAGCCAGGCTCGCCGCCAGGCAGTTCACGCCGCCCACCAGCAGGGTGGCCGCCGTGAGCGCCAGGGCCACGGCGATGGCGAAGGCGGTGCCCACGGAGAGGCGTCCCGATGGCAGGGCGCGGGCGCTGGTGCGCTGCATGCGCCCATCCAGCTCCTGCTCCCAGAGGCAATTGAGCACGCCGGCGGCGGCGGCGGCCAGGGCACCGCCGCCGAGCGTGCAGGCCAGGCGCAGCGGCGGCAGTGGCCAGCCCTCCGAGAGCGCCATGCCACCCAGGGTGGTGGCCAGCAGCAGCGGAATCAGGCGCGGCTTGGCCACCTCGAGCCAGGGCGGCAGCTTGATCCGCGCCCGGGAGGGCACCGCCTGTTCGCGGCTGAGGGACGGTGTGGCTGTGGCGGTGGCACTAACCATGGCTGAGCTCCGGGTTGGAACGCGGAAGAAGGCTGCGGCCGAACAGAGCCGCCAGCACCGCCACCAGCAGCGCGGCGCCGATCTGATGGGCAACCGTGACGGCAGGAACCGCGAGGGTGAGCCGCAGGCTGAACACCCCGAGCGCCACCTGGCTGATCACCACCGCCGCAGCGAGGGCAGCGAGGAGGCGATCGGCAGGGCGGCGCCAGAAGGCCAGGGCGGCGCTGAGCAACACCAGGACCGCAGCGGGACGGGCTCCGAGCCGATGGGCCAGCAGCCAGCTGCAGGCCTCGCCGGAGCTCACACAGCGGCCGGCCGCCCACTGGGTGGCCATCAGGCCACCGAGCAGGCACTGCCCCAGCGCCAACAGCAACACCACCCCGATCAGCCAGGGCCAGAGGCGATCAGGCTGCGTTGGGATCGGCTGCGCAGGCTCCAGAAGCACCTGGGTGCAGATGCTCAGCAGCACCACCAGCAGCAGGGCGGTGAGCAGATGCGCGGTGACCACCTGAAACGGCAGCAGCAGGGTGACGGTGAGCGCACCCAGGCCACCTTGAACAGCCACCAGCACCACGCTGGCGGCCGCAAGCGGCGGCACAGCACGGGGCAGTTCTCGCCGCCACCACCAGCTCGCCCCGGTGAGCACCAGCAGGCCAACGCCCACCACGAAGGCATCGAGCCGGTGAAACCACTCCAGGAACACCTGGAGGTTCATCTGCCGGCCAGGCAGGAGCGAGCCGTAACAGAGCGGCCAGTCCGGGCAGGCGAGACCGGCTTCCATCACGCGGGTGGCGCCGCCGATGCCCACCAGAGCGATCAGGGCCACCAGCAGGTGGGCGCTCAGGGCAGCCAGCGCGGCCCGGCGGCTGGTGGGAGGCTGCAGGGTGATCGCCGTCATGCCGCCTGGTGACACGTGCCGTTGGCATGAAGTTAACGACGCCTACAGCGGCGCACACGTTTGCATCAGCACCCGTTGCATTCGGTGTGCAATCCCTCACCAATCAGCACTGATTGCTGCGAACGTCAACAAGTGACGCGGCAGAACCGCCAAAGCTCCATAGGGTTGTGTATCCGAAGCCGCAGCCATGCGGATCCCCCCCGCCATTCTCACCCTGCTGGCTGGAATGGCCCTGGCACTGGCAGGGCTGTGGATCGGCCAGAACGTCAATCTCCTGCCCGTTGATGCCAGCGCCAATGCGCCGGTTTACGACGAGCTGTTTCAGGTTTTGTTCAGCATTGGAACAATCCTGCTGCTGGGCGTTGTCGGCCTGCTGGTCTACAGCCTGGCCCGGTTCAGGCGGCGTGCCGGCGAAACGGGTGATGGCCTTGCGATCGAGGGCAATCTGCCGCTGGAGATCCTCTGGACCGCCATCCCAGCGGTGGTTGTTCTGTTCGTGGGGATCTACAGCTACGACATCTACGACCGCATGGGCGGCATGACGCCGCTCAACGATCACAGCATGCACGCCATGGCAGCCGA
>CAJXSQ010000086.1 GCA_913061215.1 uncultured Synechococcus sp.
ACCTGCGACATCAGTGCCTGGGACGCCTTCTATCTGGCTGTCTTCTGGGCCCTGAACACCGTGGGTTGGCTCACCTTCTACTGGCACTGGAAGCACCTCGCCATCTGGCAGGGCAACGTGGCTCAGTTCAACGAATCCAGCACCTATCTGATGGGCTGGTTCCGCGACTACCTGTGGCTCAACTCCTCTCAGCTGATCAACGGTTACAACCCGTTCGGCAGCAACAACCTCGCCGTCTGGGCCTGGATGTTCCTGTTCGGTCACCTGATCTGGGCCACCGGCTTCATGTTCCTGATCTCCTGGCGCGGTTACTGGCAGGAACTGATCGAAACCATCGTCTGGGCTCACCAGCGCACCCCGCTCGCCAACCTGGTGGGCTGGCGCGATAAGCCCGTCGCTCTCTCGATCGTTCAGGCCCGTGTGGTGGGTCTGGCTCACTTCACCGTGGGCTACTTCGTGACCTACGCCGCCTTCCTGATCGCCTCCACTTCCGGCAAGTTCGGTTGATCCCGAGCGGCTGCTTGCAGCCGCTTCCTTAAATCAGCTCTTGCCCTCTTCGAGGGACGATCTCAGCCCCCGGCGCCGCCGGGGGCTTTTTTGCGCGGGTGGCTCCAGCCGATCACGCCGTTCAGCGCTTGTCGCCGCTGGGGCCGGCCAGCAGCCAGGCGGCCGCCGCCAGCAGCAGCCACGGCAGTTGCTTCAGCTCGAGCAGCTCGCTGCTGAGGATCACGAGCGGCTCCAGCAGCCAGTGGTTGAACCCCAGCAGCACGGCGATCAACAGGAGCAGGGCCATCAGCCGGCGCCGGAGGTGAGTTCCTCGGGCATCACAGCACCCTGGCGCAACAGCTTCCAGGTTCCGTTCGCCTGCCAGGCGATCACGCTGCTGCCCAGGCCGGAGGGTGCAGGCCAGGGCACGGGGCCGAGCTGGGCCACATCAGGAAAGCGTGCCGCGGCTTCGCGGTGATCCAGGCAGGCCGGTTCGCCGGAGCGGTTGGCGCTGGTGGTGGCCAGTGGACCGCTGCGCTGCAGCAGCTCGATCGCTGCCCTGCAGGCCGGCACCCGCAGGCCGAGGCTTGTTCCTCCGGGATTCAGTTGGGCGAGCCACTCACCCTGCGCCGGCAGCACCAGGGTGAGGGCACCGGGCCAGTGGCGCTCCGCCATCTGCTGCCAGGCCGGTTCGAGCACTCCGCCCAGGCAGCCGAACAGCTCCTCGCTGCTGGCGGCCATCAGGATCACCGGCTTTTCGCGGGGGCGTTGTTTGAGCTCCCACAGCAGCGTTGCCGCTTCCGGACGCGCGGCCAGCGCTGGAAGTGTGTCGGTGGGGAAGAGAGCGGCTTCGCCGTGGCGGAGACGTTCGGCGAGATCCGCTGCGTTGCAGATGTTGTTTGGCACGGAGCAGTGAGCAGGAACGATCAACAGATCTGGGGCCGGCGCCCGGAGGCGAATCGCTTCACCCCCTCGAGATCCTGGTGGGCCTGGAGGTTGTTCAGGCCGGCTCCGGCCAGCAGTGCCAGCACAGCGGCGCTCTGATCGTGATGGTGCTCCAGCAGTAGCCAGCCACCCGGTGCCAGGTGCGCATGGGCGCCGGCGCTGATGGCGCGAATTGCATCCAGGCCGTCGCCGCCGCTCTCCAGGGCCAGCGCCGGCTCGTGATCGCGCACCTCAGGCTCCAGTTCACGCCACACCGCTGTGGGGATATAGGGCGGATTGGCCACCACCAGATCGAGCTGGCCGCGGCAGCTCTCCAGCGGAGCCCACCACGATCCCTGCTGCAGGGCCACCTGCTGCTCCAAGCCATGGGAGGCCAGATTGCGCCTGGCCTGTGCCAGGGCTTCGGCGCTGCAGTCCACCGCCCAGCCCCGGCTTTGCGGCCAGGTGCGCGCCAGGGCGAGTGCCAGGCAGCCCGATCCGGTGCCCAGATCAGCCCAGCGCCGTGGCGCCTGCGGATCGAGCAGCGCCTGCGCCAGCTCCACCATCAGTTCGGTTTCCTGGCGCGGGATCAGCACGCCGGGCCCCACCTCCAGGTTCAGATCGCGCCAGGGACAGCACCCCACGAGGTATTGCAGGGGAGTGCTGCTGTTGAGGTGTTCCCGCCACAGCGCTTCCAGCTGCGCGAGCGGCTGAGCCAGAGGCACCGTGCGCCCCGGATCCAGGCGCAGTTGCTGCAGGGTTTGCCAGGGCACGCCGCCGGCGAGATCCAGCAGCCAGTCCAGCTGGCTGGCGCGTCCGCCCGCCTGCAGTTGCTCGCGGCGCCAGCGCAGAAGATCGGAAGCGGAAACCGTGGCTGCCATGCCGCAAACCTAGGGACGCCGTTGTTCAGCACGGGCGCCACCACAACCCGGGCTCACTCTTGAGCAGGCCCGCCAGCTCCAGCCGCAGCAGCCGTTCGCTCAGGGCCGCCGGGCTCTGGCGCAGGCGTTCACACAGTTGATCCAGCGATGCGCCGGCCCCCAGGGCGGCCAGCAGCGCCGCCTCACGGTTGAACAGCGGCCCGCTGCCGCCCGTGGTGCCGGTGGGCTGGCGCCGCAGCAGGGGCCCATCGCCCAGGCTGCTGATCAGGTCGCTGGGCTGGAGCAGCGCTGTGCCCCCCTGGCTCAGCCAGCGATTGCTGCCGGCGGCGCTCACCCGGGAGGCATCGGCGGGCACCACCCACAGGGGCATGCCCAGCTCCCAGGCGAGGGTGGCGGAGTGCAGAGCGCCGCTGGCGGCGGGACACTCCACCAGCACCACCGCCTGGGCCAGGGCCACCTGTAGCCGGTTGCGCAGGGCGAAATGCCCCGCCCGCCCCGGCGTTCCAGCGGGCAGCTCACTGATGAGCAGGCCGCGCTGGGCCACCGCGTTCTGCAGTTCCTCATGGTGCCGGGGATAGACCCGCTCCAGCGGTGTGCCGAGCACCCCCACGGGGTGCCCGCCCGCCTCAAGGCAACCCCGATGCGCTTCCGCATCAATGCCTTCCGCCAGCCCGCTCACCACCGGCCAGCCGGCCTCGGCCAGGGCCCGCCCGATCGCCCGCGCCATGGTGGCGCCGTGCCGGGAGGGTCGGCGCGTACCCACCACGGCCACGGCCTGGGCGGCGGCAAGCCGCGGCCAGAGGCTGCCTCGCCCCCGCCAGAACAGGCGCAGCGGCGGCCGATCCAGCTCCAGCAGCGCTGGAGGGAAGGCTGGATCATCGGCGCTGAGGCAGCCCGGCTGCGCCCAGCGCTGCCGTTGTTCAGGGCTGGGGGGTGAGCTGAGCGGTTGCGGGCCCAGCTCGGCGCGGTAGGCGGCCAGGCTGGCCTGTTCCCGTTGCCGCAGCTGGGTGCGGCCGCCGAGGGCATGGAGCAGATCCGCCTCCGTGGCCTGCCAGGCCAGGTCCAGCGTGCCGAACATGGCCTCCAGCCTCTCCAGCCGCAGCCAGCCGATCCCCGGAGCATTGGCCCAGATCAGCCGCCAGAGGCGCTCTTCCTCCACGCGCGGATCGTGCCCGCGGCGCCGTTGCCGGCGCTGCCTGCGCTCGGGAGGGGCCGCGAAGGGCGCCCGCACCAACTTCCCCACCACCCCTCTCGCCATAGTTCATCTGTACTGTAGCGAGAGGGGTGGGTCTCAGGCTGCGCCCTGCTCGAGGCGCGCGAGGGCGCTGCTCAGGTCGGCGGGGAGCCGCCGCAGCAGGCGCCGGCGGTCGGGGCCGGCGGAGAGGTCCACCAGCACCAGCTCCACCCGCGCTTCCGCGGCCACGCTGCCGTCGGTTTTCGTGAACCGGCTCAGCCACGGCAGCTTCACGCCGCGGCGCGGCAGCACCCAGCTGCAGAGCTGCACGATCTCGCCATGCAGCAAGGCCTGGCGGTAGTCGATCGCCAGGTTCACCACCGGCAGCTCCAGGCCCCGGGCCGAGAGGTCGGCGTAGGCCAGCCCAGCGGCGCTGAGGGCCTCCACCCGCGCCTCCTCCAACCAGCTCAGGTAGGCCCCATGCCACATCACGCCGGCATGGTCGGTGTGTTGCGGCAGCACGCGCCGCTCCAGGCGCCAGGGCCGTTGCTGTTGATGCTCCGTCACGGTGTGCATTGCGGTTGGTCCGCCTCTGCGGATCAGCCATAGGCTGCCCGAGCGCGTTGCATTGGCTGTGTTCCGCAACCTTCTGATCGCCGACTCCGGCAAGGGCCACGTTGAGGAGATGGTGCGCATGCTGCGCGACATTCCCGCCGCCAGGCAGGCCCGCATCAACCTGCTGCACGTGGTGGCTGAGCAGGCCGGCGAGAACTACGCCGAGCATTCCCAGAAGGCCGCCGGCATCGTGGCCGAGGCGGTGCAGCGCCTGGGGCTCAATCCCAGCGAGGTGAACACGATCATCCGCCAGGGCGACACCAAGCAGACCGTGCTCAAGGTGGCCGATGAGCTCGATGCCGATCTGATCGTGATGGGCTCCCGCGGCCTGGGGCGGCTGCAGTCGATCCTGAGCAACAGCGCCAGCCAGTACGTGTTCCAGCTCTCCACGCGGCCGATGCTGCTGGTGCGCGACGACCTCTATGTGCGCCACATCAACCGGGTGATGGTGGCTGTGGATGGCACCGGCGTTGGCGACGATGCACTGCGCCTGGCCTGTGAGCTGGTGCGCGATATCCCCGGGGGCAGCCTCACCGGTATTCACATCAGCCGGCAGGACATCACGCCCTCGCGCGGTGGCAAGTCGCCGGCCGATGAGGTGCTGGAGAAGGCCGTGCAGCGCGCTCGCGGCTACGGCGTGGAACTGAAGCCGATTCACCGCACCGGCGACATCGGCCGGGGGGTGTGTCAGGTGGCCGAGGAGGAGAAGGCGGATCTGCTGGTGATCGCCTCGCAGGACCGTCGCCCGCTGGTGGCCCGTGGCCTGGTGGACATCGACCGCCTGCTTGGCTCCTCGGTGAGCGACTACATCCGTGTGCACGCTCCGGCGCCGGTGCTGCTGGTGCGCGAGCCGGAAGGTCGCCGCTGAGCCTGCGGCCACGGGCAGCAAAAATCCCCGGGGCCGCACTGGCGGCACCGGGGATCACTCACGCTGTGATGGTTGGATTCGGGGCGGCGATCAACCCTGGCGGCTGCTCGTCTGGATGTAGAGCACGAGCAGGAACACCGTCGGAACCAGCACGAACATCAGACTGGCAACAAAGCCGAGATCGTTGGTTTCCATTGCAAGAGGCTTCAGCGCGATGACGGTATCACCGCCGTCAGGCCGTGATCAGCCCTCTTCACTGCTCGTAGTGGTTTCACCGCCGGCGGCCTTTTCGCTGCCCTCCTCGGCGCTCTCGTCCTCATCGGCATCGCTCTCCACCACAGGCCAGGCGGTGGGGCCGGCGGGCAGGGGCTCCGCTTTGGCCTGGGCCACCTTCTGCTCGAGGTCGCCCAGGCCGGTCTGCGGTTTGGTGAGCACCAGCACCGATTGCTGAACCAGGGTCTGGCAGGCCAGGCGCCAGCTCTGGGGGCGGCGGCGCAGTTTCTGCTCCTCCACGGCGGTGCGGCCGCTGAGGCTGCCGGGGCTGCTCTCGCCCACCACATCCACGAAGCAGGTGATGCACTGGCCGCAGCCGCCGCAGTTGCCCAGCTGGCCCTTCAGGCCATAGAGCGCAATGCCTTCCCGCAGTGCCACCTCCCGCAGGTTCTCGCCGGGATAGCACTCCACATCGCGACCCTCGCGCACAAATCGAATCACGGGCATGGGACCCCCTGGGCAACCACCGCATTCTGAGGCTGAGGGTTGCGTTTTGTAACCGCTGCAGCTGCGGCGAGCCCCGGACGGCGGGGCTGAAGCCGTCACGGCACGTTTCAGCTGTGTGGCGATCGAATCGGTGGGCCACGCGAACCCCTTACCATCGCCAGCACGGATCAAGTGTCTGCTGGTTTCGGCTGGCTGAGCCTGATCGTGTTGCCAACCGCATGCCGGACCACCGGCGCGGGCGGCTGATTGTTCCCCGGACCTAACCCCCATGGGATTGCCCTGGTATCGGGTGCACACGGTCGTGATCAACGACCCGGGCCGACTGTTGGCCGTGCACCTCATGCACACCGCTCTGGTTGCCGGCTGGGCCGGCTCCATGGCGCTCTATGAGCTGGCCATCTTCGATCCCTCCGACCCGGTGCTCAACCCGATGTGGCGCCAGGGCATGTTTGTCATGCCGTTCATGGCCCGCCTGGGTGTGACCGGCAGCTGGGGTGGCTGGAGCATCACCGGTGAAACCGGTGTTGATCCCGGCTTCTGGAGCTTCGAAGGTGTGGCAGCTGCTCACATCATTCTCAGCGGCCTGCTCTTCCTGGCCGCCATCTGGCACTGGACCTACTGGGATCTGGAGATCTGGCAGGACCCTCGCACCGGCGAGCCCGCCCTCGACCTCCCCAAGATCTTCGGTATCCACCTGCTGCTGGCCGGTCTGGCCTGCTTCGGCTTCGGTGCCTTCCACCTCACCGGCGTGTTCGGCCCCGGCATGTGGGTCTCGGACCCCTACGGCATCACCGGACACCTCGAGCCCGTTCAGCCCTCCTGGGGCCCTGAAGGCTTCAACCCCTTCAACCCGGGCGGCATCGTGGCGCACCACATCGCCGCAGGCATCGTCGGCATCATCGCCGGCATCTTCCACATCACCACCCGTCCGCCCGAGCGCCTCTACAAGGCGCTGCGCATGGGCAACATCGAAACGGTGCTCTCCAGCGCCATTGCCGCCGTGTTCTTCGCCGCCTTCGTGGTGGCCGGCACGATGTGGTACGGCGCAGCCGCCACCCCGGTTGAACTGTTCGGCCCCACCCGCTACCAGTGGGATCAGGGCTACTTCAAAACCGAGATCAACCGTCGCGTGCAGACCGCGCTCGACAACGGCGCCAGCAAGGAAGAGGCCTACGCCTCGATTCCTGAGAAGCTCGCCTTCTACGACTACGTGGGCAACAGCCCGGCCAAGGGCGGTCTGTTCCGCGTGGGTCCGATGGTGAACGGCGACGGCCTGCCCACCGGCTGGCTCGGTCACATCGCCTTCACCGACAAGGACGGTCGCGATCTGGAAGTGCGTCGTCTGCCCAACTTCTTCGAGAACTTCCCTGTGGTTCTCGAGGACAGCCAGGGCATCGTTCGCGCCGACATCCCCTTCCGCCGCGCTGAAGCGAAGTACTCCTTCGAGCAGACCGGCGTGACCGCCACCGTGTACGGCGGCGCCCTCAACGGTCAGACCTTCACCGATCCCGCTGACGTGAAGCGCCTGGCCCGCAAGGCTCAGCTGGGTGAAGCGTTCGAATTCGATCGCGAGACCTACCACTCCGACGGCACCTTCCGCAGCTCACCCCGCGGCTGGTTCACCTTCGGCCACGCC
>CAJXSQ010000087.1 GCA_913061215.1 uncultured Synechococcus sp.
CGGCTGGCACCCACGCCCACGAACATCTCCACAAACTCCGAGCCGGAGATCGAGAAGAAGGGCACACCGGCCTCGCCTGCAACGGCCTTCGCCAGCAGGGTTTTACCGGTGCCCGGAGGGCCCACCAGCAGCACGCCTTTGGGGATCTTGGCGCCCACGGCGGTGAAGCGGTCGGGGTTCTTGAGGAAGTCGACGACTTCCGTGAGCTCGAGCTTGGCGCCCTCGATACCGGCCACATCACCAAAGGTGACCTGGGTCTGCGGTTCCATCTGCACCCGCGCCTTGCTCTTGCCGAAGCTCATGGCCGGGTTGCCACCACCGCCCTGGGCACGGCGCAGCAGGAAGAACAGGCCGCCGAGCAACAGCAGCGGGAAGATCAGCGAACCGATCGCCTGCTGCCAGGGCTGGGCCTGCCGGGAGGGCTCAACGGCGATGTCAACCTTGTGGTCTTCCAGCAGCTTGAGCAGGTCCTTGTCGGGGGCGAGGTTCACCACGGCGCGCTGGCCGTTGTTCTCCACCACCTGGGCGGTGCCGCGGTCGGGCGCGATCAGCACCCGCGACACCTCATTGCCCTCAACGGCCTCCACGAAATCGCTGTAGCGAAGGGTTCGCGGCGCATTCGCCGGATCGGGGCGGTCGATGAACGCCGTACCCACGGCGATGACCACCACGGCCAGGAGCACGTAGAGGCCTGCATTACGCCAGCGCTTCTTCACTTGGATCTCCGCTGTGATTAAGGAATGTTAACCGCTCTCAGGCGGCGGCCCGCAGAACCTCCACCACGCTACGGAAGGCGAACCACTCGGGGATCTCCTCGCCGCCGCGCAGCATCTTGCGGAACTGGGTGCCGCTGAGCTTCTTCACGTGCAGGCCGCGGGCATCGGCGTGCTCAGCCGTCACGTAGCCCTCCTCCTCGGTGTACACGAGGTTGAGCGAGGGCACGGTTTCCATGCCGAGCTCAGGAGCGTTGTCGCGGGCGAAGTCCTGGGCCTGGTAGGGGCCGTAGAAGTCGTCGCCGCTGATCGAGCTCTTGCAGCCGGCCATGTCGCGGCCAATGATGAAGTGGGTGCAGCCGTAGTTCTTGCGGATGATCATGTGCTGCAGCGCCTCGCGGGGCCCGGCCATGTGCATCGAGTAGGGCAGGTAGGCCCAGCGGATGCGGGGGTTGTTCACCTCGGCGGCCAGGCGCTCGTAGGTCTGGAAGCGCACGGCGCCGGGGATGTCGTCGTCCTGGGTGGGACCGCAGGTGGGGTGCACCAGCACCACGCCCTGATCGCTCACATTGCTGGCGTCGAGGGCGCGGGTGAACAGCTCGTAGTGGGCGCGGTGGATGGGGTTACGGCACTGGAAGGCCACCACGTCCTGCCCCTCGGGCAGGGTGGCGCGCACCTCAGCCGGCGTTTTGCAGGGGAACACACGCTTGGGCAGCTCCAGGCCCTGGATGGCACCGCCGAGGTAATAGCGACCGCGCTCCGTGGCGATCATCTTCACGGCGGGGTGCTCGAGCGAAGAGGTGCCATAGCAACCCACAGCCTCACGGGCCTTATCGGGCTCCCACTTGCTCTCCACGGTCATCACCGCCAGCTCCTGGCCGCGGTAGGTGAGCAGCAGCTTCTGGCCCACGGCGATGTCGTCGCGGTGGGTGTCCATCACGATCGGCAGGCCGAACAGCAGGCCGCTGGTGGTGCGGTTGGTCTCCACCACCGACTGGTAGTCGTCCTGGTGCATGAAGCCGCGCAGGGGCGAGAAGCCGCCCACCATCAGCAGCTCCACATCACAGGCGTTGCGATCGGAGCACTCCACCACGTGATCCACGCCGGCCTTCACCGCCTCGCGCTGATCGGCCGGCACGCGCAGATCCACCAGGCTGCCGCCATGGGGTGCGATCAGGCCCTTGGGCGAGGCAACGGTGCTGGTCATGGCGGCGGGAGATCGGAGCTGGTGTTGGCGGCGATTCTCCCAGAGCGCGCCCGCCGGATGGGGCCGGGAATCGGCGCGGGCGACTGTCCATAGGCGGATATCCATGGATATCCGCCTATGGACACCGCAAAAGAGACACAAAAAAAGGGCCCCGAAGGGCCCCTAGCGATGGATCGGATTGCGAACCGGCTGATCAGGCCTTCTCGAGACGGCCGTAGAGCTGGCCGGTGATCTTCACGTCCAGGGGATCGTGGCCACCCATGTCGGTGTCGGAAGGCTGAACGGCGGTGAACACACCAGCGAACTCGCCGGTGGCGGCATCCACCTTGGTGATGGAGAGGTTCATCTCACCGGTGCCGTCGATGTAGCGCTTCACGTTCTCCTTCTGGAGTTCGTCGTCCTGACCGCCAAGAGCCACCAGACCCTGGGCGTACTCCACACCGGTGGTGAGGGCGCGGGCCTTGGGATCGAGGAAGTTGGAGGTGCGGTAGCTGGGCACGCGGTAGCTGCCGGTGAGATCGGTGCTGGTGCTGATGGCGGCGCCGTCAGCGGTGGCATCGAGCTCCTTGCTGGAGAACACGAAAGGCACTTCCTCGCCGCCGGGCAGCAGCACGGTCACCAGCTGGAAGTCGATGCCGCCCTGCTCCTTGAAGTTGATGCCGCCATCGGTCACGGCCAGGTCGCCGTACACCTGATCGAGGCTGGTGGTGAAGCGGGTGAGGATCTTGGTGGGCTGGAACTGAGCCTCAACGCGCTTGTTGGCCGGCTCGCCCTTCACATACACCTCAGCGGGGTGCATGCAGATCTCACGGAGCTGGTACTTCGTGCCGGCATCCAGGCTGATCGCACCGCGTGCGGATTCAGGCAGGGTCGGGCAGTCGTTGGCCAGACCGGTGTTGTGGATGTCGTCGTAGGTGAGGTTGGCCCGGTCAACAGCCTTGGCGCCGCCACTGCAAGCGGTCACGAGGGTGAGACAGAGCGCCAGCACGAGGGCCAGCAGGGGACGGAAACGCATGGGGAGAAGCCGGTCTGGCAGGGGAAAACCTCTGGAGTGGGGTGCGCCCGCTGCGGATACTACCGGTGCAAAAAGGCGATTCCGCGTACCATGTCGCGGCTCTCAACAACCTGTATGCGAGGGCGGCAGACCCGGAGCGCATGAACGAAGGCAGCAGCAAGTTTCACACCACCGACGCTCACGCGGCAGACACCCTGGCTGCTGGCGACTGGGAGGCACGCCTGAGCGAGGAGCTGCTGAGCATCCAGGCCCTGGCCGACGAAGTGGATGGTGAGCCCCAGGCGCTGCTGCTGCTGCTGCGCCGGCTCGAGGAGCTGCATCGCAGCATTCAGGACGGCCCCTTCCGCGCCAGCCTGCCCGCCGACCGCGGCGAACTGTTCAACCTGCTCAAGGGCATGGAGCAGAGCGGCGGCTGGCCCTACATCCCCCGCTTGCAGCTGCGCACCTTCATGGATCTGCTGCAGAGCGGCGACAGCGCCGACTCAGCCCTCGCCGCCTGAGCTCAGGCGCTCGAGCAGGGCATCAAGCAACCGATGGGCCAGCGCCAACTTGGCCATCGGCTCGATCCGCTCCACACAGTCCCCCGGCCCCAGCAGCCAGCCCTGGTTGGCGGGGCTGCCAAAGCCGGCATCGGGCTGATCAATGGGGTTGGCGAAGAGCAGATCGCAGCCCTTGCGGGCGAACTTGGCCTGGGCCTGAGGCAGCACATCGCCGCTGTGGGCAGCGAAGCCGAGGATCACCTGCTGGCCGCAGCGGCGCTGCACCAGCTCCCTGAGCAGATCGGGAACGGTCTCCCAGCCGGCCGCCATCGCCTCGGCTGAGGCGGCCTTATCGGGCTTGTGGCTGAGCGGCCGGGCCGGCCGGTGATCGGCCACCGCCGCCGCCATGGCAATGGCATCCACGCCGGGCTGGAGCTGGCGCAGCGCCGCCTGCAGCTCAGCGCCGGTGTTGATCGGGTGGAGCTCCAGCCCCTCCAGCCAGGCCGGCTCCACCTGCAGCGGCCCATGCACCAGCTGCACCTCCGCCCCGCGCAGGCGCGCCGCCTGGGCCAGCAGCACGCCCATGCGGCCGGTGCTCGGGTTGCTCACGCAGCGGGCCGGATCGAGCCATTCGCGCGTGGGGCCAGCGCTCACCAGCAGGCGACGCCCCTGCCAATCGCGCCGCCAGCCGCGGTAGGCGAGGCTCTCCAGTGCCAGCAGCAGCAGCGCCGGTTCGGCCATGCGGCCGGAACCCTGCCGGTCGCAGGCGAGCAGGCCTTCCGCCGGCCCCAGCGGCAGCACCCGCTCGAACGCCTGCAGCTGCGTCCAGTTGGCGCGCACGCCCGGAGCACTCCACATCGCTGTGTTCATCGCCGCCGCCGCCAGCACCGGCGCCTCGGTGGCCAGCAGGGTGGAGGCGAGCAAGGTGTCGCCCAGGCCGTGCACCCAGCGGCCCAGGGTGGTGGCACTGAGGGGAGCAAGCAACACCAGTTCAGCCCACTCGGCCAGCTCCACATGCAGCGGCCGGGGTGCGGTGTGGCTCCACTGATCGGCGTCGAGAAAGCAGCGCTCGCGGCTGAGGCTGGCGAGGGCCACCGGGCTCACCAGCTGAGCGGCGCTGGGGGTGAGCACGCAGCGCACCTGAGCGCCGCGCTTGGCCAGGGCACTCACCAGCAGCGGCAGCTTCACCGCGGCGATGCTGCCGCTGATGCCCACCAGGATGCGCTTGCCGGCCAGAGGGTCGCTCAGGCGGGCGGCCTCACTCCTCATCGAAGGGTTCCTGGTCCACCAGATGCACGTAGGGGCGGGCCAGCTCGGGGCGGTGGATCGCCACGGCGCGCAGCAGATGCCAGTCGTTGAGGGCGGCAAACGGCGTGGGGTAGTCGTCCTCCTCCAGACGCCGGGCCAGATCCGCCAGGGAGGCCTCGTTGAGGGAGGCGATCAGCTCCGGAGTGATGGTGGCGGGCTCAGGCATGTCCGGATCCGGGAAGGTTGCAGCGCGGCAGCGCAACAGCACCAGCGAAGGCTGATAAGTTCTCGCCTGAGGCCCGCATGCCGGGCTCAGGGGGAATTAGCTCAGCTGGTAGAGCGCTGCGATCGCACCGCAGAGGTCAGGGGTTCGAGTCCCCTATTCTCCATCCACCCTTCTTCCGGCGCAGCCACGGCGATGAACTGGAGCGCAGAGGCCGAGGCCAAGCTCAAGGAGATCCCGTTTTTTGTGCGGCCGGCGGTGCGCAAGCGGATCGAAAAACTGGCCAGCGAGGCCGGGCACGACGGCGTTGACCTGGCGTTTTATGAAGAAGCCAAGGCCCAGTTCGGCCAGAAGTGAACGGTTGTGGGGTTCGCGCCGCTGACCACGGCGCGGTCTCTGCTAGAGGGCGATGCGGTAAAAGAGACAGATCAGTCCGTCCCCGGTCGAACGCATGTCGCAGTCGAAGCGCGAGCAGGTGGTGAGCCACCTGCGTTACATCCGCCAGGAACTGCGCGAGATGCATCAGGGCGTGATGGACGATGGCCTGCTGCCGGAAGCCGGTGAGGTGCGCGGCGTGATGGCTCAGATGGAAGCGCTGCTGGAGCTGCTGGAAGGCAAGGGCTCCCGCAAGAAGGACGCCGACAGCTGAACGCTGATTGAACAGCTTCCGCCCACTGCAGCGCACCCGGCTCCAGCAGAACCTGGGCGGTGCCTGGCCGCGGCTGGAGCAGTGGGCCGGTAATCCCTGGCGGCGGCTGTCGCTGCTGTTGATCGTGCTGCTGAGCACGTTCTTCCTCGGCAATGCCGTGAGCACGATCATCGGGGCGCGGGCCTTTCTCGATCCGCCGGCCGCCCTGATCTGCGTGGTGTTGATTGAGCTGGCGATCCGCCTGCGCCGGCCATTGCTGCAGCGCGGCGGCGACCGGCTCGGGCTTGAACTGCTGGATATGACGCGGATTGGCTTCTGCTACGGGCTCCTGCTTGAAGGGTTCAAGCTGCTGTAGCTGCGCTCAGCCGGCCGCGAGCAGATAGAGCAGCGCCATGCGCACGGCGATGCCGTTGGTGACCTGCTCTTCCACCAGGGAGCAGCGGAGATCATCGAGCAGGGCACCGCTCATCTCCACGCCGCGGTTCACCGGGCCGGGATGCAGCACCGGCACGGCGCTGCCGCAGCGTTCCAGGCGCGCATGGGTGAGCCCATAGGCGCGGTGGTAGCTCTCCAGGCTGGTGAGCAGGTGCTGGTGCATGCGCTCCTTCTGCAAACGGAACGTCATCACCGCATCGGCGCCGGCCAGAGCCCGATCCAGATCACGCTCCACGATCACCGCACCGCGGCGAGCCACCGGATCACTGGCCTGCCCCGGCGGCGGCGCATCCACGAACTGGGCGAAGGCCTGCGGCAGCAGGGTGGCGGGGGCACAGAGCACCACATCAGCGCCGCAAGCGGTGAGCGCCCAGAGGTTGGAGCGGGCCACCCGGGAATGCACGATGTCGCCCACGATCACGATGCGGCGGCCACGCAGGGCTTCCGGCGAGGGCGCCTCGGGAGCGAAATGGCGCGCCAGGGTGAACAGATCCAGCAGGCCCTGGCTGGGATGGCTGTGCAGGCCATCACCGCCGTTGAGCACAGCCACGCGGTCGCCGCTGGCCTCGAGATCGCGGGCCAGGGCAGCGGGAACAGCGGTGCAGCGATGGCGCACCACCAGCAGATCGGCACCCATGGCCACGTAGGTGCGCACCGTGTCCAGCAGGCTTTCGCCTTTGCTCAGGGAGCTGGAGGAAGGCGAGAAGCTCTGCACATCAGCCGAAAGCCGCTTGGCCGCCAGCTCAAAGCTGCTGCGGGTGCGGGTGCTCGGCTCAAAGAACAGGGTGGTAACCAGCCGGCCCTGCAAAGCCGGCAGCTTGCGCGCACCGGAGGTGGGCATCACGCGGAAGCGCTGCGCCAGCTCCAGAACGGTGGTGTAGTCCTCAAGCGAGAAGGCCGCCAGATCCAGCACGTGGCGATGGGTCCAGTCGCTCAAGGTGGGCTGCAGGCGTCAGCTTCAGCGTAGTGGGCAGGGTTCAGCGCGCTCTGCAGTGATGGCATCCGATCACCCCGGGCCCGCCGGCTCACACTGCGGCTGCGGCGCAGATACCAGCGCCAGGGCAGCTCCTGCCCCTGGCTGATGCCGATGCGGGTGGTTTGCATGAGCTGGTCTGCCCCGAGCGCAGTGAGGCCGGGTGGCCGCGGCGCCAGCCACAGCCCCGAGGCCGGATCAACAGGCTGGGCATCGTGCGTGCGATCGATACCGAAACGCCGCGCCAACAAGGCCGGCCCCGCCGCCACCCGCTCGGGCTCGTTCGGCAGCGCCACCGCCCGCAGCAACACACCGTTGGCCCAATCGGC
>CAJXSQ010000088.1 GCA_913061215.1 uncultured Synechococcus sp.
GACACGATCTTCTCGTTCGACCACGGCACCGGCATCCTCTACACCTGCGACGCCTTCGGCCTGCACTACTGCTCCGATGACGTCTTCGATGTGGATCCCGGCGCCATCGCACCGGACTTCCGCTTCTATTACGACTGCCTGATGGGCCCCAACGCCCGCAGCGTGCTGCAGGCGATGAAGCGCATGGACGCGCTGCCGGCGATCAACACCATCGCCGTGGGTCATGGCCCGCTGCTGCGCGAGCACCTGAGCCTCTGGCTCTCCGACTACCGCGAGTGGAGTGAAGGACGCAGCAAGGGTGAGGCCTATGCGGCCGTTTGCTACGTGAGCCAGTACGGCTTCTGCGATCGGCTCAGCCAGGCGATCGCCCGCGGCATCGGCAAGGCGGAAGCCCAGGTGCAGCTGGTGGATCTGCGTGCCACCGATGCCCAGGAACTGAGCGCCCTGATCGGTGAAGCCAGCGCCGTGGTGGTGCCCACCTGGCCCGCCAACCCCGATGCCGAGCTGCAGGCTTCCATCGGCACCCTGCTGGCGGCGCTGCAGCCCAAGCAGTGGGTGGCCACCTACGACGCCTACGGCGGCAACGACGAGCCGATCGACACCGTGGCTTCACAGCTGCGCGGCCTGGGCCAGAAGGAGGCCTTCGAGCCGCTGCGCATCCGCCAGGTGCCCGACGGCAACGACTACCAGCGCTGCGAAGAAGCCGGCACCGACCTCGGCCAGCTGCTCACCCGCGCCAAAACGATCGCGGCGATGAAGGCGCTCGATGGCGACCTCGACAAAGCGCTCGGACGCCTCTCCGGCGGCCTGTATGTGGTGACCGCCCGGCAGGAGGAGCGCGCCTCGGCGATGGTGGCCAGCTGGGTGAGCCAGGCCAGCTTCGAGCCGCCCGGCATCACGGTGGCCGTGGCCAAGGACCGCGCCATCGAAGCGCTGATGCAGGTGGGCGATCGCTTCGTGCTCAACATCCTGCGGGAGGACAACCACCAGGGCCTGCTGCGTCATTTCCTCAAGCGCTTCCCGCCCGGTGCCGACCGCTTCGCCGGCGTGAGCACCCTCGATGGCGTCGCCGCCGGTGGGCCCGTGCTGGGTGATGCCCTGGCCTACCTGGGCTGCCGCGTGCTGCAGCGCATGGAAGGCCCCGATCACTGGATCATCTACGCCGAAGTGGAGCAGGGCAACGTGGCCGACAGCCAGGCCACCACCGCCGTGCACCACCGCAAAGTGGGGAACCACTACTGATGGGCTCCTCCACTGCCGCCAGCAGCGACCGCCGGGTGATCCAGATCCCGGTGGAGCCGGGTCTGATCTGCCTGCGGGGCCTCAGCCCGACGCGCCTGCGCTTCGAGGTGGAATACGGGCTCGAGCGGGGCACCACCGCCAACAGCTTTCTGTTTCAGCCGGATGGCGACGACGCGGCCCTGCTGGTGCACCCACCGGGTGCTTCCTTCGCCGAGCCCTATCTCGAAGCCCTGGCGGAGCTGGTGGCCAGCGATGCGCGGCTGCAGGTGGTGGTGGGCCACACCAATCCCAACCGGGTGAAGCTGCTGCACCAGCTGGCCCGGCGCTGGCCGCACCTGGAACTGATCAGCTCCAACCCCGGCGCCCAGCTGTTGCGGGAGCTGTGGGAGCAACGCAAGCCCGCAGCACCCGGCACGGCCGCCGCCGCTGAGCCTGAAACCCTGCCACCGCTGCCTCCCCTGCAGGTGGTGCGCGGCGAACTGCGGCTGGAGCGCAGCGACGGCCGCTGCATCGAGCTGCTGCCCACACCCACGCCCCGCTGGCCGGGCGGCCTGATGGCCTTTGAGGAGAACAGCGGCCTGCTGATGAGCGGCAAGTTCTTCGCGGCGCATCTGTGCAGCGAAGCCTGGGCGGAAGCCAACCGCAGCAGCACCGAGGAAGACCGCCGCTACTTCTACGACTGCCTGATGGCGCCGATGGTGCGGCAGGTGGAAACGGTGCTCGATCGGATCGATGAGCTGGCGATCCGCACCATCGCCCCCGGTCACGGCCCCGCCATCGCCGAGAGCTGGCGCAGCCTGCTGGTGGACTACCGCCGCTGGGGGGAAAGCCAGGAGCGCGCCAAGCTTTCGGTGGCGCTGCTCTACGCCAGCGCCTACGGCAACACGGCCGCCATCGCCGATGGCCTGGCCCAGGGGGTGGCGCGCACCGGCGTGCGGGTGGAGAGCATCAACTGCGAATTCACGCCGGCCGAAAAACTGCTGGAGGCGATCCGCAGCTGCGATGCCGTGCTGATCGGCTCGCCCACCCTGGGCGGCCATGCGCCCACGCCGATCGTGTCGGCCCTGGGCACGCTGCTGGCGGAAGGCGATCGGGCCAAGCCGGTGGGTGTGTTCGGCAGCTTCGGCTGGAGCGGAGAAGCGCTGGATCTGCTGGAGAGCAAGCTGCGCGATGGCGGCTTCCGCTTCGCCTTCGCGCCGATCAAGGTGAAGTTCAGCCCCGATGCAGCCACCCTCAAAACGATCGAGGAAACGGGCACGGCCCTGGGCCGGCAGCTGCAGAGCGAGCAGCGCAAGGCGCAACGCCGCAGCGGCGCAGGCGGGGGCCTGAGCGAGAGCCGCAGCAATCCCGCGGTGCTCGCCCTGGGCCGGGTGGTGGGCTCCCTGTGCGTGCTCACCACCGTGAAAGGCAGCGAGGAGGCGCGGCTCAGCGGCGCCATGGTGGCCAGCTGGGTGAGCCAGGCCAGCTTCACGCCGCCGGGGCTCACGGTGGCGGTGGCCAAAGACCGGGCCGTGGAAGCGCTGCTGCACGTGGGCGATGCCTTTGCCCTCAACGTGCTGGCGGCGGGCCGCGAAACCGCACCGATGAAGCAGTTTCTGCAGCCCTTCGCCCCGGGGGCCGACCGCTTCGCCGGGCTGGAGCTCGAGCACAGCCCCAGCGGCCAGCCCGTGCTGCCGGAGGCACTGGCCTGGCTGGAGTGCAGCGTGAAACAGCGGATGGAGTGCGGTGATCACTGGCTCCTCTACGCCCAGGTGCAGGCGGGAGCGGTGTTGGATGCGGCCGGAACCACAGCGGTGCACCAACGCCGCAGCGGCGCCAACTACTGATAACTAACCAACAGCACAACTCCTGCGCGCCAACGGTGACGCAGAGCACAGAAAACCAAGCCTTAACCCTTGGCCGAAAATCGGCAAACACCAGCTCCAGCAATGCTTCTCGCCGTTCCGTGAGCTAGTCCTGTCAAAAGGCTTGATCTAGAGCGGAAGAAAAACCGAAAGGCTGCAGAAATGCTGAAGTCGCGGCTGAAATAGCTGCACCGGAGATCCCGCGTGATGCGTACCGCCACGAGCACAGGCCCCCTGCAGCAGCGCTGGGTGGTGCGCTATCGCGGTTTCGTGCTGATTCCTCAGAACGATCTCACCTGGCTGGTGCGGCCGGAGCGCAGTCCGATGACGCTGCTGCCCTTTCGCACACCAGCCAGCTCGGTGGATGACGTGAAGGCCCTGATCGACTGGCGCCTGGGCCAGGCCTCCTGAGTTCAGGCGGCCTGCGGCGGCGGCGGGGTTGAGCCACCGGCCTGGAACGGCAGCACCACGGTGGCCCAGCGCTCCGGCCGGGCCGGGCGGCTGCGGCGCGGACGACGCACACCGAAGGGAACCCTCACCACATTGGTTCCTTCCACGCGCAGGGTCTGGTCCTGCTGCAGCGGAAGGGTGATGCCTCTGGTGCCCTGGTCGTCAACGCTCATGATTTGCCCCGTTTCGGTGTCAACCGATTCGCAGTGATGCCTGCAGTTGCAGCAGATCCTGCTGGAAAAGCAAGGTTGAAGGCGGAAAGAAATTCCGCACTTTTCCTCCGGCGGAATCTAAACGCTTTCCGTCTGGAATCAAGCGCGCACCAGATCTGGTGTCACCAGCTCCTCCAGCGTGGGGCAGGTACACACCAGGTTGCGGTCGCCATAGGCGTTGTCGATGCGGGCCACCGCCGGCCAGAGCTTGGCGGCGAGCTGCTGCTCACCGGCCGGGCACCCCGCCTGAGCGCGGCTGTAGGGGCGCTCCCAGCTCTCGGCCATCACCGCCGCCAGGGTGTGCGGGGCGCGCTTGAGTGGGTTGTCCAGCGGATCGCTGGCACCCGATTCGATGTCCGCTGCTTCCGCCCGGATCGCGGCCATCGCATCGCAGAAGCGCTGCAGCTCCGCCAGCCCTTCGCTCTCGGTGGGCTCCACCATCACCGTGCCGGCCACCGGCCAGCTCACGGTGGGGGCATGGAAGCCGTAATCCATCAGCCGCTTGGCCAGATCATCCACCTCGAGACCCACGCTGCGCTTGAGCGGGCGCAGATCGAGGATGCACTCGTGCGCCACCCGGCCGCCAGCCCCGCGGTAGAGCACCGGGAAATGGGGCTCGAGCCGCTCCGCCAGCCAGTTGGCCGCCAGCAACGCCACCGCTGAAGCCTGGCGCAGCCCGGCACCACCCATCATGCGGATGTACATCCAGCTGATCGGCAGGATGCTGGCGCTGCCCCAGGGGGCGGCACTCACCGGCCCGATCGCCTGATCACCGCCACAGGCCTGGGCCAGCGGATGGCCGGGCAGGAAGGGACGCAGGTGCTCCGCCACCGCGATCGGCCCCACGCCGGGGCCACCGCCGCCATGGGGGATGCAGAAGGTTTTGTGCAGGTTGAGATGGCACACATCGGCGCCGTAGAGCCCCGGCTTGGCCAGGCCCACCTGGGCGTTGAGGTTGGCGCCATCGAGGTACACCTGCCCGCCGTGCTGATGCACCAGGGCGCAGATCTCCTGGATGCCCTGCTCAAACACCCCGTGGGTGGAGGGGTAGGTGACCATCAGCGCCGCCAGCTCGCTGCTGTGGGCCTCCACCTTGGCCGCCAGATCGGCGCGGTCGATATTGCCCTGCGCGTCGCAGGCCACGGCCACCACCTTCAGGCCGGCCATCACGGCGCTGGCGGGGTTGGTGCCGTGGGCGCTGGTGGGGATCAGGCACACGTTGCGCTGCGCTTCGCCGCGGCTGCGCTGCCAGGCGCGGATCACCAGCAATCCGGCGTATTCCCCCTGGGAGCCGGCATTGGGCTGGAGCGACACAGCGGCAAAACCGGTGATCGCCGCCAGCCACTGCTCCAGATCAGCCACGAGCTGCCGGTAACCGCCGCTCTGGGCCTCAGGCGCGAAAGGATGCAATCCCGCAAACGCGGGCCAGCTCACCGGCTGCAGCTCCGCCGCCGCATTGAGCTTCATCGTGCAGCTGCCCAGCGGGATCATCCCGTGCACCAGCGAGAAGTCGCGGGCGGCCAGGCGCTGGATGTAGCGCAGCAGCTCGGTTTCGCTGCGGTAACGCTGGAACGCCTCCTGCCGCAGCCAGGGCCGGCGGCGCTGCGGCACAGCCTCGCCCCAGAGCTGTTGTTCCGGGGTCTCGGTGCAGCCGGCGGCAGCCAGGTCGCGCTCCAGTGCGGCGTGCAGTGCGTCCAGCGCCGGAACCGCAGCTCCCGCCACAGGGGCGAGGGCTGCAAGCAGCTGCTGCAGCTCAGCCAGGCTGCTGCGCTCATCCAGGCTGATCGCCAGGCCATCGGTCTCCGGCCGCAGATTGAAACCGGCCGCTTCCGCCGCAGCCAGCAGCGCCGGAGCCTGGGGGGTGCGCAGGCACAGGGTGTCGAAGCCCGGGCCGGGCTCGGGCGCGAGGCCCAGCTGTTCCAGGCCGCGCCGCAGCACCTCCCGCAACAGCAACACCCGCCGGGCGATCGCCGCCAGGCCCTCCGGGCCGTGGTGCACCGCATAGAAACCGGCCATCACCGCCAGCAGCACCTGGGCCGTGCAGATGTTGCTCGTGGCCTTGTCGCGGCGGATGTGCTGCTCGCGGGTCTGCAGGGCCAGCCGCAGGGCCGGGCGCCCCTCCGCATCCAACGACTGCCCCACGAGGCGCCCGGGGATGCGGCGTTGATGGGCTGTGGTGGTGGCAAAGAAGGCGGCATGGGGACCGCCGAAGCCCAGCGGAATCCCAAAGCGCTGGCTGCTGCCGATGGCGATCTCGGCCCCCAGCTCACCCACCGGCGCCAGCAGCACCTGAGCCAGCGGATCCACGGCGGCCGTCACCAACAGTCCCGCGGCGCGGGCCGCGGCGATCAGATCGGTGGGATCCCAGAGCGCCCCATCACGGCCGGGCAACTGCAGCAACAAACCAAAAGCACCGCTGAAGGGCTCAGCGCCGCTGGCCGCCGCCGCCTGCAACGCCTGCGGCTCCACCTGCACCAGCTCGATGCCCAGCGGTTCGGCGCGGGTCTGCAACACGGCCCAGGTTTGGGGGAGCACCTGGGCATCCACCAGGAAGCGCTGGGCGCTGGCATCGCGGCACACGCCGTAGCTGAGGCTCATCGCCTCGGCGGCGGCAGTGGCCTCATCCAGCAGCGACGCGTTGGCGATCGGCAGGCCGGTGAGTTCGCTGATCAGGGTCTGGAAGTTGAGCAGCGCCTCCAGGCGGCCCTGGCTGATCTCGGCCTGATAGGGGGTGTAGGCGGTGTACCAGGCCGGGTTCTCGAACACGTGGCGCTGCAGCAGCGCCGGCGTGATGCAGTCGTGATAGCCGAGGCCGATCAGGCTGCGGCGCACCTGATTGGCGGCCGCGATCCGCTGCAGCTCGGCCAGGGCTTCGGCTTCGCTGCAGCCCTGGGGCAGGCCCGCTTCAGCCGCCGCCGCATCGAGGCGGATCGCGGCCGGCACCACCTCCTCCACCAGCTGCTCCAGGGAGCCGAGGCCGAGATCGGCGAGCATCTGCGCCTGCTCAGCCGCGTCCGGGCCGATATGGCGCGCCACGAAGGGGCTCTGAGGATCAGTGGCCATCAACCTTGGCGCTGTAGGTGGCCGCATCCATCAGGCTCTCCAGCTGGGCGGGATCGCTCGGACGCACCAGCAGCAACCAGCCTTCGCCGTAGGGGTCGTTCTGCAGCTCCTCCGGGCTGGCCAGCACCGCTTCGTTGCGGGCTTCGATCGTGCCGCTGATCGGCGCCACCACGTCCTCCACCGCCTTCACCGATTCCACCGAACCGAAGCTGGTGCCCTGGCTGAGTGCGGCACCCACCTCGGGCAGCTCCACAAACACGATGTCGCCCAGCTGATCCACGGCAAAGGCGCTGATGCCCACCCGCACCAGCTCGCCCTCCGCCCGCACGTACTCATGGCTGTCGGCGTAGCGGCAGTCGTCGGGGTAGCTGAGGGCCATGGGGCCGTTGAGCGGTTTCAATGCCCTGCAGTCTGTCGGAAACCGGCGGGCGTGAGCAGC
>CAJXSQ010000089.1 GCA_913061215.1 uncultured Synechococcus sp.
GGCTCACCACCAGGAACTGGGCGGCCTCCGCCTGGCGGGCGATCAGGGCGGCCAGGCGCTCCACGTTCACACCATCGAGGAAGCTGTCCACCTCATCGAGGGCATAGAAGGGGGAGGGGCGGAAGCGCTGCAGGGCGAACAGGAAGCTGAGCGCCGTGAGGGATTTCTCGCCACCGCTCATCGAGGCCAGCCGCCGCACGGCCTTGCCCTTGGGGTGGGCCACCAGGCTGAGGCCGCCATCGAGCGGTGAATCCTGGTTCTCCAGCTGCAGATGGCCTTCGCCATCGGAGAGGCCGGCGAAGATCTCGCGGAAATGGCCATCCACGGCGTTGAAGGCCTCCATGAACGCCTCCTGGCGCAGGGTGGCCACGGTTTCGATGCGCAGCAGCAGCTCCTCGCGCTCCTTGCAGAGCACCTCGAGGCGCTCCTGCAGATCCGCCAGACGCGCTTCCAGCTCCTCGAGCTCCTGCAGCGCCAGCATGTTCACCGGCTCCAGCGCCTCCATGCGCGCCTGCAGGCTCTTGAGTTCGGCCTGCAGGGCCTCCAGGCCGTTCTCGCGCACCTCCTCGGGGATTTCCGGCAGGGGATCGGGCAGCTCGCGCTGCAGCTGCTCCAGCCGCAGGGCGCCGCTGCGCTCCTGCTCCGCCAGGGCCGCGAGCTCCTCGCCCAGGCGCTGCAGCTCCCACTCCTTCTGCTGCAGGCTCTGGCGCTGGCGTGAGAGCTGGGCTTCGGCTTCGTCGCGGGCGCGGCGGCGCTCGCCGAAGCGCTCCTGCAGCTGCTTCTGCTGCGCCTCCAGCTCGCTGCGCTTCGCCTGGTCGGCCTGCTGGCGTTCCTTCCACTGGGCCCGTTCGGCCACCAGGGCGTTCACGGCCTGCACCAGCCGCTGCTCCTCAGCGCCGAGGGCCTCGAGCTGGCTGGCGAGGCGTTCCGCCGCCAGTCCCCGTTCGCGCCGCGCTGCCAGCAGCCCATCGCGGTTGTTGCGGGCGGCGGTGAGTGCAGCGTCGGCCGCTTCCAGCTCCTGCTGCAGCCCCTGCCAGCGCTCGCTGTCGCCGCTGGCCTGGGCGCTGGCTTCCTGGGCCTCCAGCTCCTGCAGGTTCTGCTGCAGCGGTGCCAGCTCGGCGGCGATGGTGTGCAGCCGCTGCTGGCCGCTGCTCAGATCCGCCTCGATCCGGCCGATGCGATCGAGCAGCTGCTGGCGCCGTTGCTGCAGAGGGCCATGGGCCCGTTCGGCCGCCTTGCGCTCGGCCTCCAGGGCCGCCCGGCGCTGCTCCAGCCGGCTCAGCTCCGGCCGCAGCTCCTCCAGCTGGTGGCCCAGCTCGGCTTCCTTGCGGCGGCTGGCGGCCAGGGTTTCGCCCAGTTCCAGCAGGCGCCGGCGCAGCGGTTCGGTTTCATCGGCATCGCTGGCCACCCCGAAGCTGAGCTGATTGCCGCGCTGCTGGAAGCTGCCGCCGGTCATGGCGCCGCTCTTCTCCAGCAGCTCGCCATCGAGGGTCACGGCCCGGCAGCGGCCCAGCTCGCGGCGGGCGCTGGCCAGATCGCGGAACACCAGCGTGTCGCCGAACACGTAGCGGAACACCTCGCCGTACACCGGCTCGAAGCGCACCAGCTCCACGGCGCGGCCCACCAAGCCATCACCACCGCTGCTGCCGGGGCTGCCGCCGCGCTGGAAGGCGGCGCTGTTGCTCCCGCTGCCCCCGCCTCCGCGGATCTTGTTGAGCGGCAGGAAGGTGAGGCGGCCGGCGCGGCGGCTTTTGAGCAGCTCGATCGCCCGGGCGGCGATGCGGTCGTCGTCCACCACCACCTGGCCGAGCCGCGCACCGGCCGCCACCTCCAGGGCCAGGCGGTGGCGCTCCTCCACATCGCCGAGCTGGGCCACCGGGCCATGGATGCCGTCGAGGCCGGCCTCCAGCAGCAGGCGCAGGGCGCCGGTGCCGCGGCTTTCCTGCAGGGTTTCACGCCGCGATTCCAGCCGGGCGATCTCGCGCTCGAGGCTCACCTGCTCCTGCTCGAGCCGCTGGCGGGTGCGCTGCTGCAGGGCCAGAGCCTCGGCCAGCTCCTGGGCGCGGCTCTGCTGGCTCTGCAGTGCCGCCAGCAGCTGCTGCCATTCCGCCTCCAGCTGGCTGAGGGAGCTGGCCACGCCATCGCTGCTGGCGGCCTCATCGCTCAGTTGCTGCTGCAGTTCGCCCAGCCGTTCCTGCTCCTGGCGCAGGCGCTCGGCCAGCTGCTGCTGTTCCGCCTGCAGCGGTGAGAGCTGCGCCTGCAGCTCCTGGCGCCGGCGACTGCGCTGCTTCTGCTCCTCCAGCCAGCTGCCGCTGCGGCCGGCCACCTCGCCGAGGCGGCGGCGGGAGAGCTCCACGGCGGCTTCGGCGCTGCGGCAGGCCTGCTCAGCCGTTTCGAGGGCGGCCGTGTCGTCGCTGGCGGCCAGCTCGCCCTGCTGCCGGCGCAGCTCGCCCTGCTGGCGCGCCAGCTCGTGGCGCTGGCGCTGCAGCTCCTCGGCGCTCTGCTGATGCTTCTCGGCCTGGCGGGCCAGCTCGCGGCCGCTGGCCTCCAGGCCCGCCAGTTCCGACTGCACGGCCAGCAGGCTGTCCTCCCCCAGGGCCTTCACCTCGGCCTGGAGCTCCTCCAGCGCTTGGGCGGCTTGCTCGAGGGCGGTTCTGGCTTCCCCGATGGCCAGCCGATCGCTCTGCTGCTGGCGGCCCAGGGCCTCCTGGCGGCTCTGCAGCTGCCGCTGCTCCTGCTGGGCCTGCTCGAAGCTGAGCAGCTGCTCCTGCAGGCGGCCGCGCTGGAAGCGTTCGCGCAGGTCTTGATAGGTGCGCGCCTTGGCGCAGTCGCGCTCCAGCTTCTGGCGCGACACCAGCAGCTCCTGCTGCACGATCGCGCAGCGCTCCTCCCGGTCCTGCACCTCCGCCAGCTTGCCGCGGGTCTGCTCGATGCGGGAATCGAACAGGGCCACGCCGGCCAGTTCGTCGATGATGCCGCGCCGCTCCTTGGCACTCATCGACACGATGCGGGTCACATCGCCCTGCATCACCACGTTGCTGCCCTCGGGATCCACCCGCAGGCGGCGCAGCTGGGTCTGCAGCTGCTGCAGGTTGCAGGCCACGCCATCGGCGCTGTAGGTGCTGGCGTAGGTGCCGCCGGGGGCGATGCGCAGGCGGCGCGTCACCGTCCACTCCTGCTGGCCCGGCTGGATCCAGGGGCCCTCCTCGGGGGGCTCCAGGCCGGCCTCGGCTTCATCGGGCTGCCAGTCGCGCAGATCGAAGCGCACCGACACCACGGTTTCCGCCGCCTTGCCCTGCTTGAGCATGGCGCTGTTCACCAGATCCGGCAGCCGTTCGGCGCGCATGCCGCGGCTGCTGGCCAGGCCGAGGCAGAACAGCACGCCATCGAGGATGTTGCTCTTGCCGGAGCCGTTCGGGCCTGTCACCACCGTGAAGCCCTGTTCGAGGGGGATGGTCATCGACCCCCCGAACGACTTGAAGTGGTTCAGCTCTACCTGATTGATGTGAACCAACAGGCCCGAGCGCCGAGCCATTGCAAGGTAGCGGAGCCCCTGACGTTTTCAAGCCAACGTCCTTAGTTTGGGTGGAGCAGCCCATCCAGCGATGGATCCGCAACCCCCCGCCGCTGACCCCACGGCCGACACGCCCGAGCTCACGGCCAGCCAGTTCCGGGATCGCTTCGAGAGCCTGCTGCCCTCGATCCAGCAGGAGTGGCCGGAGGTGGCGCGCCACACCCTCGAAGCCACCCGCGGCAGCTTCGACAGCGTGGTGGAGGTGATCGCCCGCCAGAGCGGTCGCACCACGGAGGTGGTGAAGCAGCAGTTGCTGGAGCTGCTGCAGGTGACCGGCGACCAGGCTCACCAGCTGGCTGATTCGCTGCGCCCCCTGGAGGAGCAGCTCGAGCAGCTGCTGGATGATCTCAACGCCAGCCTGCGGCCCCGGATCGAGAAGCCCGTGCGCGAGCGCCCGCTGATGGCGCTGGGTGTGGCGGCCGGCGTGGGCGTGCTGGTGGGACTGCTGCTGGCTTCGGGCCGGCGTTCGGCATGACGGACAGCAGCGGCAACGGCGGCGAGCGGCGGCGGGGGCTGACCTTTGAGGCCGCATCGCGGGTCACCGGTCTGGTGACCTCCGTGATGGATCTGCATGTGCGCATCGCCCTCAAGGAGGTGGACCGCGAGAAGCGGCGGCTGATCATCGGCGCGGTGCTGCTGGGGGCGGGGCTGGGGGCCCTGCTCACGGCGCTGCTCACCGGCGAGGTGGCGCTGCTGCTCTGGCTGGTGCTCGTGCAGGGTTGGAGCTGGGTGAGTGCGCTGCTGGCGTTCGCTGCGGCGAATCTGGTGCTCAGCGGCGTGCTGCTGCGCATCGGCGGCCAGCTCACCAAAGGGCCCTACCTGCCCGAAACCATGGCCGGCCTCACGAAGACGACGCGGGCGATTGTGGGCCGCTGAGCCAGCGGCAGAACGGCGGCAGTGAGAGGCCCTGCAGCAGCAGGTTGAGAATCACGGCGATGAACACGATGCTCTGGCAGTTCTGAGCCAGCTGAGCCGAGAGTTCCGGCGCCAGCCCCTTGAGTTCAGGGATGGCGGTGGCCACGTTGAAGGAGAGGGCCAGCGGCACGGCTCCCCGCAGGCCGCACCAGGCGATCAGGCTGGAATCGCGCAGGCTGAAGGGCGAGAAGCGCTGAAAGCAGAGCACGCTCAGCGGCCGAGCCAGCAGCATCAGCACCGCCGCGGCAGCCATCCCCGCCGGCAGGCTCGGCAGCAGATCGGCCGGATTCACCAGCAGACCGAAGAGCAGAAAGATGCTGATCTCGGTCATGGTGTTGAACGGCAGCAGCACCTCCTGGATGCTCTGGTGGTTGATCTGACTGTCCCTGTAGTGCAGGTTGGCCATGAACACGCCGGTGACATACACGGCCACGTAGCCCGATCCCCCCAGGAAATGGGCGCAGCCGTAATCCACAAAGGCGATCGACATCGCCACGATCAGCAACTGTTCCTTGTCGATCACGAAGCGATTGATCACCAGCTTGGCCAGATAGCCGAAGCCAACACCCACCAGCAGGCCTGATCCGAGCTTCTGCAGCAGGGCGCTGAAGGCATCGAGTGCCATGCCGTGCAGGCCATCGTTGCTGGCGCCGGTGACGGTGAAGATGCTGAGGCAGATGCTGTAAAGAATCAGCGCCGCAGGATCATTCACGGAGGATTCGAATTCCAGCAGCTGGCGCACCCGCGGCGGCACCCGCTGCTCCACCTGCCGCAGCACGCTCAGGGTGGCGCCGGCATCGGTGGACCCCAGGCAGGCGGCGATCAGAAAGGCTGCTCCCAGGGGCATCGCGTCGCTCAGGCCCGGCGCCAGCCCCGCGCCGCTGGCTGAGGTGAGCCAGAAGATTGCGCCGCCGAGAAGCAGTGTGGAGATCGCCACGCCACCGATCGCCAGCAGCAGGCCGTATTCGAGGAAGCCGCGGATGGATTGAAGATCGGTTTTGAGGCCGGCATAGAAGAGCAGCAGTGCCAGCGCGAACACATGCAGTTTCTCCACCTCCGCGTGCCCAACATTGAGCACGTGGATGTTGATCATCAGCCCCAGCAGCAGCACGCCGAGGATCGCGGGTACGCCGAGCCGGATCGAGAACCGACTCACGATCAGCGTGCCCAGAAACACCACCCCGATGAACAGCACCTGCGCCTCAAAAGGCACGGCCTGCAGGCTGGGTTGCATCACGGACGGAACGGCCATCGCGGCATTCTCGGGCCTCAGCGGATGCTGTAGTGCAGCCAGCGGCAATCGATGCCGCCGTTGCTCACGGGGATGCGCCGGCTGGCCTTCATGCGCAGGGCGCCGGTGAGTTCGGGGTTGCCGCTGAGCAGCCAGAAGTCCCAGCCGCTGCAGCGCTCCTTCACCATCCGGCCCAGATCGGCGTAGAGCTGCTCGAGTTCATCCGCTTCGCCGATGCGCTCGCCGTAGGGGGGATTGCACACCAGCACCCCGGGGCCCGGCGGCGGCTCAAAGCTGCGGAAATCGGCGCAGCGGATCGTCACGGCGCCGCCCACACCGGCCGCTTCGGCATTGCTGCGGGCCTGATCGGCCACGCCGGCGTCGTGCTCCAGGCCAAGCACCGGCGCCAGGGGTGTGCCATCGCTCAGCACCGTGCGCTCGCCGCTGGCGGCCTGCTCCAGGGCCTGGTTCCAGAGGGGGCCGTTGAAGTCGGGCCAGCGCTCCAGCGCGAAGCGGTGCTCCAGCCCGGCCGCCCGGCCCAGAGCCATGCAGGCCGCCTCGATCAGCAGGGTGCCGGAGCCGCAGAGCGGATCCGCCAGGGGCACGTGGCCGTCCCAGCCGGTGAGCCGGATCAGGCCGGCCGCCAGGTTCTCCTTCAGCGGCGCCAGGCCCATGCGGGGGCGGTAGCCGCGGCGGTGCAGGCTCTCGCCGCTGCCATCCACGCTCAGCTGGGCCTGGCCGCCGCCGAGGTGCACGTGCAGGTGCAGATCGGGATCGTCGAGATCCACGGAGGAGCGCTGGCCAAAGTGCTGGCGCTGCCAGTCCACCAGCGCGTTCTTCACCTGCAGGGCGCTGTAGTGGCTGTGGTTGAGGCCCGGCAGGCTGCCGCTGGCATCCACGCGGAAGCTGAGCTCCGGCGGCAGCCACTGCTCCCAGTCGGTGGCGCGTTGCACGCCGGCGTAGAGCTCTTCCCGGCTGCGGCAGGGGAAGGCTGCCAGCTGGCGCAGCAGGCGGAAGGGCAGGCGCGCCTGCAGCTGCAGCCGGTAGAAGCCGGCGAGGTCGGTGCGGAAGGCCACGGCGCGGCGCAGCGGCTTCACGGCACTGGCCCCGAGCTCACGCAGCTCGGCGGCGCCGGCCTCCTCCAGGCCGGGGGGCAGCACGGCCGTGCACTGGAGCTGGCGTTGTTCGGTCATGCCCACCCCTGCGGCAGTCACTGGCTCCTGCCACAATGCAGGAGTCCGGTTTCGGCCGGACTAGGTGGCTCACACCGGTGTTTCGGACAGCGGTTCGATTCCGCTCAGCTCCATTCCCCCATCTCGGGGCTGCAATGGTTTCGACGGGGCATGAGGAGAGTGACTGAAGCCTGCTCGGTCAGAGCAAACCCGTAACAGCGAACAACATCGTTCGTTTCTCCCGTCAGACCGCCCCTGTGGCTGCCTGACCC
>CAJXSQ010000090.1 GCA_913061215.1 uncultured Synechococcus sp.
TGTTGATCTCGCAGTCGATCTGGTAGCCGGGGCCGCCGGTGCCGGCCATGCCGCGGGCGCCTTCGCGGCTGTTGGGGCAACCGCCCTGGGCCATGAAGCCGGGAATCACGCGGTGGAAGGCCAGGCCGTCATAGAAGCCGTCCTTGGCCAGCTTCACGAAGTTGGCCACGGTGTTGGGGGCGTCGGCTTCGAACAGTTCCAGTTCGATCGTGCCGGCGTCGGTCACCATCACGGCTTTGGTCACAGAGAAAACAGGTGCAGACAGCTTCAGTATGGGTGCTCCGGTAGAAGAGTTGCAGCCGACACCGTTCCATGGCTTCCCCTGCAGCGCTGAACCTTGCCGAGGCCCGTCTGGGCGTGCTGGGGGGGAGCGGCCTCTACGCGATGGAGGGGCTGGAGGACGTGCAGGAACTGACGATCGACACGCCCTTTGGCGCCCCCTCCGACAGCCTGCGGCTCGGCCGGCTCGGGGGCATGGAGGTGGTGTTCCTGGCGCGGCACGGCCGCCATCACACCTTCCTGCCCAGCGAGGTGCCCTACCGGGCCAACATCTGGGCGATGCGCTCCCTCGGGGTGCGCTGGATCCTCTCCCCCTCCGCCGTGGGCTCGCTGCAGGAGGCCGTGAAGCCCCTCGACATGGTGGTGCCCGATCAGTTCATCGATCGCACCCATCAGCGGCCGGTGAGCTTCTTCGGTGAGGGTGCCGTGGCCCATGTGGCCCTGGCCGATCCCTTCTGCCCCAGCCTCAGCCGCCTGCTGGCCGATGTGGCCGACAGCCTGATGCCGGAGGGGCGCACCCTGCACCGCGGCGGCACCTATCTGTGCATGGAAGGTCCGGCCTTTTCCACGCGGGCGGAATCCAACCTCTACCGCAGCTGGGGCGCCGCGGTGATCGGGATGACGAACCACACCGAGGCCCGCCTGGCCCGCGAAGCGGAGATCGCCTACGCCACCCTCGCCATGGCCACCGACTACGACTGCTGGCACACCGCCCACGACAGCGTCACGGTGGAGATGGTGATCGGCAATCTGCACGCCAACGCCGCCCTGGCCACCCAGATCGTGCGCACCACCGCCGAGCGCGTGGCAGCGCTGCGGCCGGGCAGCAGTGCCCACTCCGCCCTGCGCGATGCCCTGATGACCCCGAAGGACCAGGTGCCGCCCGCCACCCGGCGCCGCCTCGATCTGTTCACCCAGCCCTACTGGGGCTCATTCGAGGGCTGAGCGCAGCTGGCCGCCGCTCGCAGCCAGCCGGTTGCGGGCCTCGGCGGCCGTGAGCCCGTGGCGGGCCATCAGCAACGCCAGCTTCACCGAACCGCCGCTCTCGCCCAGCAGGGCACGCCCCTGCGAGCGCTCCACACCGGCCAGGTCGGCCAGGATGCGCAGGGCCCGATCCTCAAGCTTGCTGTTGGTCACCGCCACGTCAACCATGCGGTTGCCGTAAACCTTGCCCAGGCGCACCATCACGCCGGTGCTGAGGATGTTCAGCGCCATCTTGGTGGCCGTACCGGCCTTGAGCCGGGTGGAACCGGTGAGCACCTCGGGGCCGGTGATCAGGCGGATGTCGATGTCGCACGGCATCGGCACCTGCTCGGCCGGCACACAGGCCATGGCGATGCTGAGGGCACCGAGGCTGCGGGCATGCTCCAGCCCCCCGTGCACGTAGGGGGTGGTGCCACCGGCGGCGATCCCCACCAGGGCATCCCGGCCGCAGAAGTTCCGGGCCCTCAGGTCGTCGGCGCCGGCCTCGAACAGATCCTCCAAGCCTTCCGAGCTGCGCAGCAGCGCCGGGGCACCACCGGCCAGGACCCCCTGCACCAGCTCCGGCGGGCTGCAGAAGGTGGGCGGGCATTCGGCGGCATCGAGCACGCCGAGCCGGCCTGAGGTGCCGGCACCCAGATAGAAGAGCCGGCCGCCCTGCTGCAGCCGCTCGGCGATGGCATCCACCGCTGCGGCCAGGGCCGGAGCCGCTGCGGCCACCGCCTGTTGCGGCCGCCGGTCCTCCTCCACAAACACCTGCACCAGCTGCTCGGTGCTCAGGGCATCGAGCTCACTGCTCAGCGGGTTGGCCTGTTCGGTGAGCAGGTGGCCCCGCTGCACATCGGCGAACGAACCGCTCACAGCAGGCCCTCAAGGCGGCGGCGGAAATCCTCCAGTTCCGCATCACCGGTGCTGATCGGATCCTCACCGGCCACGGCGGCCTCCTGCTCACGCCAGGAGCTCACATCCATGTTCTTCTCAGGCGGCGCGATCAGCAGCCGGTCCTCGGCGGTCTGGGGCAGGAAGCCGGCGGGCACGAAGCGGGCCTCGTAGCCGGCGCTGCTGCAGAACTCCTCCATATCGCGCCGGTCGATCGCCTCCACGGTGGGGGGAGGGAAATCCTGGGCCTCCAGCAGGCCCGCGTAGCGCTCCGCATCGTCGCGGTCCTCGAACAACAGCACCACCGTGGTGCCGTTGAGCTCGAGGGAATGGATTCCTTCGTTGTCGCTGCCGGCATCGAACAGCAGGACGTGGACCGACATCAGAGGGCGCTTGCTCGCATGCAGTGTCTCACTGATGTGGCCGGGATGCTCAGGGCCGTTCAGCATCGATCTGGGCGGCCAGCTGCTGCAGGCGCGCATAGAGCGCCTCCTCAGCCTCGGTGAGGGCCTGGGGCACCACCAGGCGGATCTCCACCAGCTGATCCCCGTGCTGCTCGCCCTGGCACAGGCCCCGGCCGCGCAGGCGCAGCAGGCGCCCGCTGGAAGATCCCGGCGGGATGCGCAGCTGCACCGGCCCATCCAGCGTGGGCACCACCACGGAGGTGCCCAGGGCGCCATCGGCTGCCGGCAGCTCCAGTTGGTAATGCACCCGCAGGCCATCGATGCGCAGTCCCTCCGCCGTGCGCACCCGCAGCTGCAGGAAGTGATCGCCGCCGCCGGGGGCCACCCCGGCGAGGCGCAGCCGCCAGCCATCGCCCGCCATCGGCGGGGTCCACACCTCCACGGCCGTGCCATCGGGCAGATCGATCTCCACCCGCTCGCCGTGCAGGGCCTGCTCCGGCGTGAGATCCACCACCGATTCACAGTCGCTGGCGGCCACCACCGGTGGCGGTGGCGGCGGAGCGGCCGTCACCGGGCCCGGGTCCGGGGGCGGCTCCTCAGGTTCATCGGCAACGGTGCGTCGGCGCGGCCGGCCGAACAGCTCCTCCACGTAGTCGTGAAAGTCGGGGAAGCCGCTGGCAAAGGGGTCGAGCCCCACCGCCGCCGCCTGGGCGGTGTCGAGCCCCTGCTCCCACTGCTGGCGGCGCGTGGGATCGCTGAGCACCGCATAGGCCTCGTTGACGGCCTTGAACTGCTCCTCCGCGTGCGGATCGTTGCCGTTGAGGTCGGGATGCCAGCGGCGGGCCTGCTGGCGGAAGGCGCGCTTGAGCGCCTGGGAATCGGCACCGGGCTCCAGACCGAGCACGGCCCAGTGGTTCACGGCCACCGGCTGGCTGGGGGCTCCGCTCACCGGCGTCAGTCCTCAGCCCAGGGGTCGCCCTCGAACGGGGCTGGGCGCGGGGCGCTGGCGCGGGGCGTGATCGGACGCCGCGGAGCGAAGTCCTCGTCCTCCTCCTCCGGCCAGCGGTCTCGGGGCTCGTCGCGATAGCGAGGCTCGTCGCGGTAGCTGGGTTCGTCGCGGTAACGGGGCTCCTCGTAGGCGGGCGGGCGATAGGGCGGCTCCGGCTGGCGGGAGCGCGACTGGCTCCAGTCGTCGGCGCCCCAGCCACCGGGTGCTCCCCAGGGGTCACGGCTGCGGCCGCGGGAATCCCAGTCGTCCCAGTCATCGTCGGCAAACAGCTCATCCTTGAGCGAGCCGAGCGTGTTCTTCAGCCCCTGCAGGGGGCTGCTCTCCTGTTTGCGCTCGCTCGCCAGGCGCCGGTTGAGGCCGTAGATCGCCTCCTGCAGCTGGCTCACCGCCAGATCCAGATCCCCGAGATCGCCCGAGGCCAGCTGGTCCTGCACGTCGCGCACGGCGATCTCCACCGCCCGCTGCTGCCGCTCGGCGCCGTAGGGCCCCAGTTCCAGGGCCGCGTCGCGCAGGCGACGCTCGGCCTGGGCCACCAGGGTCTGGGCGCGGTTGCGGCGATCGATCTCCGCCTTGCGGCGCCGGTCCTCGCTGGCCTTCTGCTCCGCCTCCTCGATCAGCCGGTTGATCTCGTCCTCACCCAGATTCGAGCCGCCCTGGATGCTCACGCTCTGCTGGCGCCCGGTGGTGCGGTCGGTGGCCGACACCTGCAGCAGGCCGTTGGCATCAATATCGAACGACACCTGCACCTGCGGCACACCGCGGGGGGCCGGCGGAATGCCCGAGAGCCGGAAGCGTCCGAGGCTCTTGTTGCCTTCGGCCATCTGCCGTTCGCCCTGGAGCACATGAATCTCCACGGAGCTCTGATTGGCCTCGGAGGTGCTGAACACATCGCTCTTGCGCACCGGAATCGCCGTGTTGCGCGGAATCAGCACCTTCATCACCCCACCGATCGTCTCCAGGCCGAGCGACAGGGGGGTGACGTCGTTGAGCATCAGGTCGCGCAGCTCGCCGGTGAGGATGCCGGCCTGCACCGCCGCCCCGATCGCCACCACCTCATCGGGATTCACCGACTGGCAGGGCTCCAGCGGAATCAGGGTGCGCACCATCTGCTGCACCATCGGCATGCGGGTGGAGCCGCCCACCAGCACCACATCGTCGATGTCCTCGGTGGCCAGGCCCGAGTCGCGCAGGGCGCGCTGCACCGGGCGCAGCAGCCGATCGAGCAGATCGGGGCACAGCCCCTCAAACACGCTGCGCTCCAGCGTGGTTTCGATGTGCAGCGGCCCGGCTTCACCGGTGGCGATGAACGGCAGGGAGATCGGCGTGCTCTGCACACCGCTGAGCTCGATCTTGGCCTTCTCCGCTGCCTCGGTGAGCCGCTGCAGCGCCTGACGATCGCGGCGCAGATCGATGCCGTGCTCCGTCTGGAACTGATCCGCCAACCAGTCGACGATGCGGCGATCCCAGTCGTTGCCGCCCAGCTGGGTGTCGCCGCTGGTGGCCTTCACATCGAACACGCCCTGGGCGATGCGCAGCACCGACACGTCGAAGGTGCCGCCGCCCAGGTCGAACACCAGCACCCGCTTCACCGTGCTCCGGTCGAAGCCGTAGGCCAGGGCGGCGGCGGTGGGCTCGTTCAGGATCCGCTCCACGCTGATGCCCGCCAGGCGGCCCGCATCGCGGGTGGCCTGGCGCTGGGCATCGTTGAAATAGGCCGGCACGGTGATCACCGCCGCTTCCACCGGCTCGCCCAGATAGGTGCTGGCGTCGTCCACCAGCTTGCGCAGGATGCTCGCCACCAGCTCCTCGGGCGCGTATTCACGCTCGGTGGCGGGGCACACCACGCGCACATTGCCCTGGTCGTTGGCGCGCACCGTGTAGGGCACCGAAAGGCTGTTGTCGTCCAGCTCGTCCCACTGACGGCCAACGAAGCGCTTCAGATTGGCGAAGGTGTTGCGCGGGTTGAGCACCAGCTGCCGGCGGGCCAGCTGACCCACCAGCAGTTCGGAGTCCTTGCTGAAGCCCACCACAGACGGCGTGGTGCGGCCGCCTTCAGCACTGGCGATCACCTGAGGGCGCCCACCCTCGAGCACCGCCACCACCGAGTTGGTGGTGCCCAGGTCGATGCCAACGATCCGTGCCAACTGACTGCCTGCGCCCCAGGGATTGTTGCCTACTGCGCCAACGCTAACGGGCCCGCGCCGGAGCTTTAGATTTGGGGAAGGTAAAGATCCCCATGGCAG
This sequence comes from uncultured Synechococcus sp., assembly GCA_913061215.1. Classification (GTDB taxonomy): domain Bacteria; phylum Cyanobacteriota; class Cyanobacteriia; order PCC-6307; family Cyanobiaceae; genus Vulcanococcus. The sequence goes on from CAJXSQ010000090.1 coordinate 5,796, forward strand.
CGGGTGCGCGCCCCGAACTCTTCCAGCAGCGCCGGCGCCCCGCCTGGGAGCTGCTGGTGGACCGGGGTTTCCAGAAGCTCGTGGTGGTGCTGGCCTCGGTGGTGGGTCTGGTGTTGCTGGGCATCCTGATCACGGTGCTCGGCGGCGCCCGCGAAGCGATCGGCCGCTTCGGCCTCAGCTTTCTCACCACCTCCAACTGGGATCCGGTGGGCCAGCACTACGGAGCCTTCACCGCCATCTACGGCACCGTGGTGAGCTCCCTGCTCGCCCTGCTGATCGCGGTTCCCCTGGGTGTGGGCACAGCGATCTTTCTCACCGAGAACATCATTCCCCAGCCGATCCGCCAGGTTCTGGGGCTGATGGTGGAGCTGCTGGCGGCCATTCCCTCGGTGGTGCTCGGCCTCTGGGGCATCTTCGTGATGGAGCCGTTCCTGCGGCCCGGGCTCACCGGGCTGCATCAGCTGCTCGGCTGGCTGCCCTTCTTCTCCACCACGCCCCAGGGCCCCGGCATGGCCCCGGCCGTGCTGATCCTGGTGGTGATGATCCTGCCGATCATCACGGCGATCGCGCGGGATTCGCTGCTGCAGGTGCCCCTCGCCCTGCGCCAGGCGGCCTACGGGGTGGGCACCACCCGCTGGGGCGCGATCGCCCATGTGATCCTTCCCGCCGCGATCTCCGGCATCACCGGTGGCGTGATGCTCGCCCTCGGCCGCGCCATGGGGGAAACCATGGCGGTGACGATGCTGATCGGCAACTCCAACAACTTCAGCCTCAGCCTGCTCGCCCCCGCCAACACGATCTCCTCGATGCTGGCCAATCAGTTCGGCGAGGCCGATGGACTGCAGGTGTCGGCGCTGATGTACGCCGCCCTGGTGCTGATGCTGCTCACGCTCCTGGTGAACCTGATCGCCCAGCGGATCGTGCGCCGCCTCAGCCTCAAGTATTGAGCGCCGATGAGCTCCTTCCCCCGCGGTTCCCTCACGCTTCGGCCCAGCCTGGCCCGCAACCGCTGGAACCAGCTGCTCACCGCTGTGGCCGGTCTGTTCACCGCGGTGGCAGTGCTGCCGCTGGTGGTGGTGATCGGCTATGTGCTGTTCAAGGGCGGCTCATTGCTGAGCCTGCAGTTGCTCACGCAGTTGCCCCCTCCCCCTGGCCTCGATGGCGGCGGGATCGGCAATGCCATCCTCGGCACGCTGATCGTCACCGTGGTGGCGGCCGCCATTGCCGTGCCCGTGGGTGTGGGCGCCGGGATCTACCTGGCTGAGTTCGCATCAGGCGGTGGCTTCGCCCGCTTCGTGCGCTTCGGCACCAATGTGCTCGCCGGCGTGCCCTCGATCATCTGCGGCG
>CAJXSQ010000091.1 GCA_913061215.1 uncultured Synechococcus sp.
GGCCAGGCGCTGGCCCTCCAGTACACGCCGGATCTGGTGCTCCTGGATCTGATGCTGCCCAAGGTGGACGGTCTGACCCTCTGCCAGCGGCTGCGCCGGGATGAGCGCACCACCAACATCCCGATCATCATGCTCACCGCCCTTGGCAGCACCAAGGACAAGGTGAGCGGCTTCAACTCCGGGGCCGACGACTACCTGGCCAAGCCCTTCGACCTGGAGGAGCTGCTGGTGCGGATCAAGGCACTGCTGCGGCGCAGTGACCGGGCCCCGCTCTCGGCCAAACACAACGAAATCCTCAGCTACGGCGCCCTCACACTCGTGCCGGAACGCTTTGAAGCGATCTGGTTCGATGAACCCGTGCGGCTCACCCATCTGGAATTCGAGCTGCTGCACTGCCTGCTGCAGCGCCACGGCCAGACCGTGGCCCCCTCGCTGATCCTCAAGGAGGTGTGGGGCTACGAGCCCGACGACGACATCGAAACCATCCGGGTTCACATCCGCCACCTGCGCACCAAGCTCGAGCCCGACCCGCGCAAGCCGCGCTTCATCAAGACGGTGTATGGCGCCGGCTACTGCCTGGAGCTGCCCAGCGGCACCCAGGAGGAAGAGCTGGCGAAGCTGGTGCAGACCGCCCGCGAAAGCCGTCGCAGCGCCGCCTAACCGGCGTCCACCGCTCCGCTCAGCTCCAGCAGCGCCACCTCCCAGGCGAGACGCGGCTGCACAAAGGCCCGCAGCTGCCGCCGCAGGCTCTCCAGCCGCTGCTGCTGCACAGGGTTGTGGCAGCGCCGCCACAGCTGCAGCTGCCACCAGTTGAGCAGCCAGAGCTGCTGCTCCACCTCCAGCGCTTCACTGAGATCGCGGGCCAGCGCCAGGGCCTCCACAGGACTCACCGTGCGCTCAGCTCCGGCCACCAGCTCCGTGCAGCGCCGGGCCAGGCCCTCGGGCAGCGCCAACCACTGGCGCCGTTGCTCCAGCAGCGCACCCGGCGAGCCGGCCGCCAGCTCCACCAACTCAGGGGGGTCGGCGGCTTCGCTCTGCAGCCCCTGAGCCGCAAGCACCTGCTGCAGCTGATCCGGCGCCAGACGGCTGAAGGGGATGCTCTGGCAGCGGGAGCGGATTGTGCTGAGCAGCCGGTCCGGGGCCGCCGTGAGCAGGATCAGCAGACCATCGCCCGGCTCCTCGAGCGTTTTGAGCAGGGCATTGGCGGCACCCTCCGCCATCGCCTCCACCGCTTCGATCACCACCAGGCAGCGGGGGGCCTCCACGGGGCGACGTGCCAGGAACTGCGACACGGCCCGCACCTGTTCGAGGCGCAGCTGCGGCGGGGCCTTACGGCTCACACCGGCGGCCGCCGCCTGGGAGGCCGGCACCAGCTGCCCCTTGTCGCTGTAGGTGGGCTCCACCCAGAGCAGATCCGGATGATTGCCCTCCAGCAAACGGCGGCGCACCGAAGCCGAACCCAGCGGCCCGGCGATCACCCCCTCCAGAAAGCGGCGGGCGGCGATGGAGCGGCCCACCCCGTCCGGTCCGCAGAACAGATAGGCCGGCGCCAGGTGCTGGCGCTGCAGCGCTGCCAGGAGCAGTGCGGTGGCCTGCTCCTGGCCCAGCAGCCCCGCGAACAACTCTTCAGCCATCCCGCCGGCAGCACGCGCGGATGTGATCCTGCAGCGCCGCGGTGACCGCCTCCGGCGCCAGGCAGGCATCCACCCGCTGCCAGCCCTGCTGGGCTGCCAAGGCGCTGAAGCCGGCGCACACCCGCTGCAGGAACGCCTCACCGGCTGCTTCGATCCGATCGGCGGCCCGATGGCCGCGCCGCCGCAGTGATTCCGCCAGCGGCAACTCGAGCAGCACGGTGAGATCCGGCTGCAGGCCGCCGCAGGCGATCTCGGCCAGCTGCGCGATCAAGGCCAGGGAATGGCCGCGGCCATGGCCCTGATAGGCCGCCGTGGAGCCGGTGAAGCGATCGCTCAGCACCCAGTGGCCAGCGGCCAGGGCCGGCGCAATCCGCTGCTCCACGTGCTGGGCCCGATCGGCTGCGTAGAGCAACAACTCCGCTGTGGTGCCCGGCGCCGCATCGCCGGGGGGGTGCAGGAGCAGTTCCCGCAGGGCGCGGCCGAGCTCGGTGCCGCCCGGTTCACGCGTCACCACCAGTTCGGCGCCGGCTGGCATCAGGCCACTGGCCGGCAGCCAACGGCGCAGGGCCTCGATCTGGGTGGTCTTGCCGCAGCCATCGATGCCCTCGAGCACCAGGAAGCGTCCGCGCGCAGGCATCAGGCGCGCCCCAGCAGCAGGGCATTCACCACCACGGTGATGGAGCTGAGGGCCATCAGCAGCGCCGCCAGGGGCGGCGAGAGCACAACGCCGAAGCCTGGCAGCAGAACACCGGCAGCGATCGGCAGCACCAGCAGGTTGTAGCCGAAGGCCCAGGCCAGGTTCTGGCGCACCTTCGCCATGGTGCGGCGGGCCAGGCGCAGGGCCTGGGGGATGGCCGTGAGCCGATCGCCCAGCACCACCAGATCAGCGGTGTCCATCGCGATCTGGGTGCCGGTGCCCACGGCGATGCCCAGATCGGCCGCCGCCAGGGCCGGAGCGTCGTTGATGCCGTCGCCCACCATGGCCACGGCGCCGGCGCCGCGGGCCTGCTCCAAGCGCTGGAGCTTCTGATCCGGCAGCAGCTCCCAGGCCAGCTGCTGCTCCTGCAGGCCCAGCGCCCGGCCCAGCCGCTGCACCGGCGCGCGGCGATCGCCACTGAGCAGCGCCAGGCTGTAGCCCATGGCCGTGAGTGCCGCCAGGGCCTCCGGCGCATCCGCGCGCAGCTGATCCTCGATGGCGAGCAGGCCGAGCAGCTGCTGAGCGTCCGGCGCCATCGCCGCAGCCAGGGCCACCACGGTGGCGCCGCGGGCCTCCTGCTCCTCCAGCCAGGCCTGCTGATTGGGCGAGAGCGGCGCGCCGCCCGCCACGATCCAATCGGGCCGGCCGAGGCGGCACTGGCCATGGCCCGCCACCATCCCTTCAAGCCCGTCGCCGGGAATGGTGCGGGCCTGCTGCACCGGCAGCAGCGGCAGCTCCAGCTCCTGGGCACGCTGCAGCAGGGCGTGGGCCAGGGGATGGCGGGTGTCGGCCTCCAGGCTGGCGGCCAGCTGCACCAGGGCATCGGCGCTGAGCTGCGGAGCGGCGACGTTCAGCGCCGTGAGGCTGGGCCTGCCCACGGTGAGCGTGCCGGTCTTGTCGAAGAACACGGCCCGCAGGCCCGCCGCGGCCTCGATCACATCCCCACCGCGGAAGAGGATGCCGGCGGTGGCCGCACGGCCGGTGCCCACGCTGATCGCCGCCGGCGTGGCCAGGCCGAGGGCGCAGGGACAGGCCACCACCAGCACGGCGATGCTCAGCTGCAGCCCCAGCACAAACGGTGTTTCAGCCCCCATGCCCAGGCTGCGGTGACCGCCATGGGCATGGGCGGCGGGGGCGGCGGCCAGCACCTGCGGCCAGAGCTGAGCGCCCCAGAGCCACCAGAACAGCCAGGTGGCCAGGGCCAGCAGGATCACAGCCACGCTGAAACGACCCGCCACCCGATCGGTGAGGCCCTGGATCGGCCCTTTGCGCGACTGGGCCTGCTCCACCAGAGCGATGACCCGCGCCACGGCGCTCTCGCTGCCAGGCCGCAGCACCTCCAGCGCCAGCGGCGCCTGCAGGTTGAGGCTGCCGGCAGCCAGCTCGGCACCAGCAGCCACATCCAGAGGCAGCGGCTCGCCGGTGAGGCTGGACACATCCAGGCTGGACACACCCTCGAGCACCCGGGCATCCACCGGCACCCGGTCCCCGGGCAGCAGCCGCAGCCGATCGCCCGGACGCAAGGCCCCCACCCGCACCGGCCGCGTGGTGGCCTCCGGCCCTTCGCCCACCAGCAGCAGCGCCTCATCGGGCTGCAGCCGCGCCAGCTCCTGCAGGGCCCGGCCGGTGCGGAAGCGGGCGCGCTCCTCAAGAAAGCGCCCGAGCAGCACAAAGCCCAGCAGCATCACGGGCTCGTTGAAGAAACACTGCCAGCCCACCGCGGGCCAGATCAGGGCCACGAGGCTGGCGATGTAGGCGCTGCCCATGCCCAGGCCCACCAGGGTGTCCATCCCCGGGGCACCGGCCAGGGCCGAGCGGAAGCCCCGCACCAGGATCGGCCGGCCCGGCAGCGCCAGGGCCAGGGTGGCCACCAGGGCATGCACGCGGATCTCCGCCAGCCAGGGCAGCGGCAGCTGTCCGAGCTCCGCCAGGTGACCGGCGGCGGACACCAGCACCAGCACCAGCGCCACGAGCAGCTGCCGCCAGCGCTGCCACCAGTTCTGCTGCTGCAGGCGCTCCGCCGCTGTGGTGCCCTGCTGTTCCTCGCGGCGATGGGCGGCGTAGCCCATCGCCGCCAGTGCCTCGATCAGGCCCGCGGCCGGATCGGCGCCGGCCTGCGCCTCAAGGGCAGGATCGAGCCCCACCCAGGCGGTGCGGTTGAGCAGGCTCACACTCGCCTGACGCACACCGGGCTGGGCGAGCAGGCGCTGCTCCACCGCCCGCACGCAGCCCCCGCATTTCATCCCCTCCACCTCCAGCAGCAGGGCAGCCACGGGCTGCGGGGCGGAATCAGGGCCGCTGCTCACGGGGTCGTGGGGTCGAGGGTCTCAGGCTAGGGAGTGCGAACAGCCCAGGCAGCCCCTGCCGCAGGCAGGTGAGGATGGGCCCACGCAGCTCCGCGATCGCCGTGCCCCGCTCTCAGCGCAACGACAACTTCATCGACAAGAGCTTCACGGTGATGGCCGACCTGATTCTCAAGGTGCTGCCCACCAACCAGCGCGCCAAGGAGGCCTTCGCCTACTACCGCGACGGCATGAGCGCCCAGGCCGACGGCGAGTACGCCGAAGCGCTCGACAACTACGCCGAAGCGCTGAAGCTGGAGGAGGACCCCAACGACAAGGCGTTCATCCTCTACAACATGGCCCTGGTGTACGCCAGCAACGGTGAGCACGAGAAGGCGCTGGAGCAGTACGGCCAGGCCCTCGATCTCAACAGCAAGATGCCCCAGGCGCTGAACAACATGGCGGTGATCCACCACCATCTGGGCTCCCTGGCCGAGGAGAAGGGCGACCACGACCTGGCCGACCGCCACTTCGATCAGGCTGCCGATCTGTGGACCAAGGCGATCCGCCTGGCGCCGAACAACTACATCGAGGCCCAGAACTGGCTGAAGACCAGCGGCCGCGGCAACGTGGACGTGTACTTCTGAGCCCGCTCAGGCGCGATCGTCCGCCGGGTTGACGCCCAGGGCCGCCACCAGGGCCTCCGCCACACCACCCGCCTCCAGCAGCTGCAGATCGAGGCCGGCGGCCAGGCGCCCCAGGCCGCTGCCCTTCGGCACCACGGCCCGGCGGAACCCCAGCCGCACCGCCTCCTGCAGGCGCAGCTCCAGCTGGCCCACCGGCCGCAGCTGGCCGCCCAGGCCCAGCTCACCGATCAGCACCGTGCCCGGCGGCAGGGTGAGATCGCGGTAGCTGGCCACCACCGCCGCGGCCACGCCGAGATCAGCGGCGGGCTCCTCCACCTCCAGGCCGCCCGCCACCGCCAGGTAGCAGTCGAAGCGCGAGAGCGGCAGGCCGAGGTGCTTCTCCAGCACCGCCAGGATCTGGTGCAGGCGGTTGGTGCCGATGCCGGTGGCGGTGCGGCGCGGGCTGGCGTAGCTGGTGGTGCTCACCAACGCCTGCAGTTCCACCACCAGAGGGCGGGTGCCCTCGCAGGCCACGATCGTGGCGGTGCCGGCGCTGGGTTCATCACTGCCGAGGAAGAGCTCGCTGGGATTGAGAACCTGAGCCAGGCCCTGCCCCCGCATCTCGAACACCCCCAGCTCGTGGGTGGCACCGAAGCGGTTCTTCACGGCCCGCAGCAGCCGGTGGCTGGCGAAGCGATCCCCCTCGAAGGTGAGCACCGCATCCACCAGGTGCTCCAGCACCTTGGGGCCGGCGAGCATGCCTTCCTTGGTCACGTGGCCCACCAGCAGCAGGGCCGTGTCCTGGCGCTTGGCGATGCGGGCCAGGGCGGCGGCGCACTCGCGCACCTGGGCCACCGACCCCGGTGCGCTGTTCAATTCGGCGTCGTGCAGGGCCTGGATGCTGTCGATCACCGCCACGGCAGGTCGCAGCGCCTCCAGCTCCTGCAGCACCAGCTCCAGATCGGTTTCCGCCAGCAGCTGCAGGCCGGAATCCGCACCCTCTCCCTGCTCCTCCGCCAGCCGCCGCCAGCGCAGCTTCACCTGCTGGGCTGATTCCTCGGCGCTCACGTAGAGCACCGCGTGGCGGGCGGCCATGGCCTGGGCGCTCTGGAGCAGCAGCGTGCTCTTGCCGATGCCGGGATCTCCCCCCAGCAGCACCAGCGAGCCGGGCACCAGGCCGCCACCGAGCACCCGATCCAGTTCGCCGTAGCCGCTGCCCAGCCGCTGCAGGGGCCGATCACCCACCGCCGCGATCGGCTCGGAGCGGCGGGGTGCGGCCGGGATGGTCGCCTCGGCGGCAGGGGCCACGGGCCGGCGGCGACGGTTGTCGGTGGGGGCAGCGGTCTGCTCCACCAGGGTGTTCCAGCTGCCGCAGCTGCTGCAGCGGCCGAAGAACTGGCGGGTCTGCGCTCCGCAGCTCTGGCAGACGTAGAGGCTGGTGGCGCGGGCCAAGACGGTGTATGAAGAAAGGTGGCTGCCGCAGAACCCGGAGGCCTGCCGACCTTTTCGATAGGTCGAACTACTTAACCCGTCCACAGCGAGTGGCGCAATGACGGCTTCAACCGCCACAACTCCCCCCTCGGCCAAAGAGACCATCCTGGTGGTCGACGACGAAGCCAGCATCCGCCGCATCCTGGAGACGCGGCTCTCGATGATTGGCTATCAGGTGGTGACGGCCTGCGACGGCCAGGAAGCGCTCGAGGCCTTCCGCCGCACCGATCCCGATCTGGTGGTGCTGGACGTGATGATGCCGAAGCTCGATGGCTACGGCGTGTGCCAGGAGCTGCGCAAGGAATCGGA
>CAJXSQ010000092.1 GCA_913061215.1 uncultured Synechococcus sp.
CGCTCTGCCAGGGCCTGAGCAGCCCCAGTGCCGCGCACTGGTTCAGCTGCTGCTCGCCCCGGGGTGCGGCCGCCAATTTTTCCAGCTCCGCCAGCACCCGCTCGCCGGCAACGCTGGCGATGCTGCTGTGGTGCTGTTCGATCCAGCCCAGCGTCTGCGGAGCCAGCGCGAACTGCAGCTCCCCGGCCAGCCGCAGCCCGCGCAGCAGCCGCAGTGGATCGTCCACCAGATTGCGCTCGGCCACGGCCACGAGCCTGTGCTGCTGCAGGTGCTGCAGGCCGCCCAGGGGATCCACCAGCTGCCCGGGTGTCGCCAGCGGCAGGGCCATGGCATTGATCGTGTAATCGCGCCGCTGCAGATCGGCCAGCAGACTGCCCCCCTCCTGGCGGGCCAGATCGATGCTCCAGCCGCGGATCACCAGCCGTGCGATCGAGCGCTCCGCATCCAGCACCACCACGCTGCCGCCATGGCGTCGGCCCAGCTGCCGGCACAGCTGGATGGCATCGCCGGCCACCACCAGATCGAGGTCGGGCTCGCTGCCCAGGCGGTTGAGCAGCGCATCCCGCACCGCACCGCCCACCAGGGCTGCATCGCTGGGAAAGGCCTCGGGAGGCAGGGGCCAGCCGGCCGGGGCCAGGCGCTGCCAGGCCAGCTCCGCCGCCCCGGCAGGGTTCACAATGGCCCCATCCGCTGCGGCGCCGGGCATGTGCATCTGCGTGGACTGCCGCTGGGTGGACCAATGCCAGGCCTATCACGCGGTGGAGCGCCAACACGGCGTGCCCCATCTCAATGCCGCGCCCGGCTTTGTGCCGGAGCAGCCGCGCATCCATGTGCAGGTGCTCGATCTGCCCGGCGGTGGTGTGGGGGTGGAGTGGGATGTACGCGCCTGCGCCAGCTTCAGCCGCGATCAGGGGCGCTGGCAGCGGCTGCGTCCGGATCAGGCGGTGCCCACATGAGCGCGCCCTCCCTGCTGCTGGCGCTGCACAGCTCCAGCGAAACCCTGGCGGTGGCGGTGCAACGCCAGGGCGCGGAGCTCTCCACGCCTGAGGTGGGCTGCTTCCCGCTTGGGCGCCGCCTCTCCAATGAACTGCTGCCCTGTGTGGAGCAGGTGTTGCCGGCCGAGCACTGGCCCCGGATCGGACGGATCGTGGTGGCCACAGGTCCTGGCGGTTTCACCGGCACCCGGCTCACGATCGTGCTGGCCCGCACCCTGGCGCAGCAGCTGAACGTGCCGCTGCATGGTTTCAGCAGCTTTCTGCTGATGGCGCGGCGCCTGGCGGGGCCAGGCCAGCCGGCCCACGGGCTGGAGCGGTTCTGGCTGGCTCAGACGCTGCCACGCCGCGGCACGGTGGCCGGTTGCTACGGCCCCTCCAGCGTCAGCCTGGGCGGCATCGAGGAACAGCTCTCCCCCCGCCTGTTCCGTTCGGATGAGGCCTGGCCGGGGATGCCCGGGGGCCCGGAGCCCTGCTTGCCGGCTGAGGTGGATCCCCAGGCCGACGGCCTGCAGCTGCTTGAGCTGGGGCGCCTGGCGGCGGAGCACCAGCTGCCGGGCCCGTGGCAGCCGGTGCTGCCCCTGTATCCCACCAGCCCGGTGGAGGGGCTCTGAGCGGTGCAGCGGCCGGCCTCTTCCCCCGCAGCGGCTCCACGGCGTCCCCGCCGCCGTCGGCGTCGTTCCCGCCGTCCGCGTCTCGGCCGCTGGCTGCTGCTGCTCCTGGCGGGTGGCGGTTTGTTGGTGCTCTCGCGCGGGCTGTGGCAACCGCCGCTGCCGCCGCCCCAGATGATCCTGGTGCTCGGCGGCGATGTGGAGCGTGAGCGGGTGGCGGCCGAACTGGCCCAGCGCGATGGATTGCCGGTGCTGGTGAGCGGCGGCAGCAATCCCGAATACGCCCACTGGCTGTTCGGCCGTCAGGGCCTGGATGAACGGCGGGTGCAGCTGGATTACCGCGCCACCGACACACTCACCAACTTCACCTCGATCGTGGATGAACTCCGGCGCGCCAAGGTGCGCCACGTGCTGCTGGTGACCAGCAGCGATCACATGGAGCGGGCGCTGCTGGTGGGTCGGATGGTGGCCGGCAGCCGCGGGATCGGCCTCACGCCGGTGCCGGTGTCCTGCGGGGATCGCTGTGAGCCGGAGGGACGGCGCAAGGTGTGGGGGGATGGCCTGCGTGCCGCCCTGTGGGTGGTGACCGGGCGCGACCTCAGGAGCTGGGCGGCAGCGCGTTTCGGGCCGCTGCTGGAGGCAGCGCGGGGCCGCTGATCAGCCCCTGCTCCAGCAGGGCATTGATCTGGGCCTGGCAGGCGGCCGTGGCGGCATCGAGATCGGCCCGGCGGCGCGAGGCCGGCGGCGGGATCGGCGTGCCGATGCGGATGTGCACCGGCACGAGCCGCGGCTGCTTCGAGCCGGTGCCGAGGGCGCGGTGGCTGTTGATGATCGCCACCGGCAGCAGCGGTACACCGGCCCGCGCCGCCAGTAGCGCAGCGCCGGGCTGTGGGTTGTTCACACGGCCATCGGCCTGGCGGGTGCCGTCGATGAACACGCCGGTGGCCCAGCCCTGCTCGAGCCGGTCGGTGGCGGTGCGGATCGCTTCGCGGTCGCTGGCGCCGCGGGCCACGGGGTAGGCGCCGCAGGCGCGGATGATCGGACCCAGCAGCGGCACCTTGAACAGTTCGGCCTTGGCCATGAAGGCCACGGGGCGGCCCAGGGCGTGGCCCAGCAGCGGCGGATCGAGGTGCGAGCCATGGTTGGCCACCACCACGAGGGCCCCCTCCAACGGCACGTTGGCGTTGCCGGCGGTGCGGCCGCGGAACAGCAGCCGGTAGATCGGGAACACCAGCAGATAGCTCACCAGCCGGTAGGTGAGGCTCGGCCGGGGGGTGCGCAGCAGCGCCGGGGGCTCCGCCGGCTTGCGGCGTCGCCGCAGCACGCGCTTCACGGCCCGCACCGGTTTGTTCACAGCCCCAGATCAGCGGCGCCGCTGATCTGGGCGGTGGTGACGCCCTCGCAGCCCCGCTTGATCAGGCCGCTGAGCACGTTGCCCGGGCCGATCTCCACGGCGGTGTCGATGCCATCGGCGCCGAAGCGCTCCATCGTTTCGCGCCAGCGCACACCGGTGATCATCTGGCTGCGCAGCCGGGCCTTGAGTGCGGCACCACTGGTTTCCGGGGTGGGATCGGTGTTGCTCAGCACCGGGATCACGGCATCGGCAAAGGGCACCGACTCCAGCTCTGCGGCGAAGGCCTCAGCGGCCTCCTGCATGAACGGGGAATGGAAGGCGCCGCTCACCGCCAGCGGGATCGCCCGCTTGCACTTGAGCGCTCCGCTCACGGCTGCCACCGCCTCCGGGCTGCCGGAGAGCACCACCTGGGCGCTGCTGTTGTCGTTGGCGATCACCACGCCGTCGGTGGCGTCCACCAGCTGCTCCAGTTCGGCGCGATCGAAGCCCATCACGGCGGTCATCGCACCGCCACCGGCGGCGGCCATCAGCTCGCTGCGCCTCTTCATCAGCCGCAGGCCCGTGTCCACATCGAACACGCCCGCGGCGTAGAGCGCCACGAGCTCTCCGAGGCTGTGGCCGGCCACGCAATCGGCGCTGCGGCCCTGGGCCTTCAGCCCATCCACCAGCAGGCTCTCGATCACGAACAGGGCCGGCTGGGTGTTGCGGGTGTCGTTGAGATCGCTCAGCTCCCCCTCGGCTTCACCGGCGCAGATCGCCAGCAGATCGCGGCCCAGCAGCGTGGAGGCGGCGGCGAAGCGCTCGCGGGCGCCCGGAAGCTCGAGCACGGCGGCGGCCATGCCCACTTTCTGTGACCCCTGTCCGGGAAACACCCAGGCGATACCCATCGGCCGCTCGCGTTGCGTTGTGGGGGGGAGATTACGCGCCGGGCCCAGAACCCGCCCCCGGCTTCAGCCCTGAGGGCCAGCCCAGCGCAGCAGCGCACCGCCCCAGCTCAGGCCGGCGCCGAAGCCGCTGCTGGCGATCAGATCGCCGGGTTTCACCCGGCCGTCCTTCACCGCTTCATCGAGCATCAGTGGGATCGTGGCGGCGGAGGTGTTGCCATAGCTGGCCAGGTTGCTGAGCACCCGTTCGTGCGGGATGGCAAAGCGATCGGCCACGGCATCGAGGATGCGCTGATTGGCCTGGTGCAGCAGCAGCCAGTCGAGCTCGGCGGCGGGGGTGCCGGTGCTCTCCAGCAGCTCCTTGAGCACGGCCGGCACCTCGCGCACCGCGAATTTGTACACCTCCTGGCCGTTCATGCGCAGCGCGCCGAAGCCCCCCTGCTGGGCGCTCACGTCGCTGAGCACGGTCTGATCGTTGTCGGTCTGGGCCAGGGTGAGGCAGCCGTTGCGGCTGCCGTCGGAGTGCATGCGGAAGCCGAGCAGGCCGTTCTGCTCCTCGGGGCAGGCTTCCACCGCCACGGCGGCGGCGGCATCACCGAACAGCACACAGGTGGTGCGGTCGTCCCAGTCGAGCCAGCGGCTGAGCTGATCGGCGCCGATCACCAGGGCGCGGCGCATCGCCCCGCTGCGCAGGTACTGGCCAGCGGTGATCAGGGCGAAGAGAAAACCACTGCAGGCGGCGGTGAGATCGAAGGCCACGGCGTTGCGTGCGCCGAGGGCCCCCTGCACCCGCGGTGCGGTGCCGAACAGATCGTCCGGGCTGGAGGTGGCCATCAGGATCAGATCGAGATCCTCCGCCGCCCAACCGGCGTGATCCAGAGCCGCCTGGGCCGCGCGCGTGGCCAGCAGCGTCAGCGGTTCATCGGTGGCGCAGATGCGCCGGGCACCGATGCCCGTGCGCGTGCGGATCCATTCATCGCTGGTGTCGACCCGCTCGCTCAGCTGCTGATTGCTGACGCTGCGGGCGGGCACAGCACTGCCGCAGCCCACCAGGGCCATGCCACAGCAGCTTGTCTGGCCCAGCGTCACCGGTTCAACCCAGGGAGTGGTCAGTCAACCACAGGCAACGGCCGGCTCGGCACCGCCGGAGGCGCTATCGCTGAGGCGTTGCAGGTCGTCCATCACGCCGTGGTTGGCAGCGGAGTGGGCGATGCGCAAGGCGCTCACCACCGAGAGCGCCTTGCTGCTGCCGTGACCGATCACGCACACCCCGTTCACCCCCAGCAGCAGCGCACCGCCGTGCTCGGCGTGGTCGAGGCGTTTCTTGATCCGGCGCAGGTTGCTCATCAAAAAAGCAGACCCCACCTTGCCCCGCCGGCCGCGGGGCAGCTCGGCCTTCAGCACATCCAGCAGCACGCTGCCCACGCTCTCCAGGAACTTGAGCAGCACGTTGCCGGTGAAGCCGTCGCACACCACCACGTCGAAGTCGCCGGAGAGCACGTCGCGGCCTTCGCAGTTCCCGGCGAAGTGGAAGCGGGTCTCCGCCGCCATCAGCGGATAGGTGCGCAGGGCCAGGTCGTTGCCCTTGCACTCCTCTTCGCCGATGTTGAGCAGGCCGATGCGGGGGCTGCCCACCTGCAGCACATCGCGGCTGTAGATGTTGCCGAGCAGGGCCCACTGGTGCAGATAGGCCGGCTTGGCGTCCATGTTGGCGCCCACATCCAGCACCAGCACCTGCTGCTCGGGGTCCTTGGTGGGAAAGAGGGCGCCGATGGCGGGGCGATCGATGCCCTTGAGCCGCCCCAGCCGGAAGATCGCCGAAGCCATCACGGCGCCCGAATTGCCGGCGGAGTACACGGCGGTGGCCTCGCCGGCCTTCACCAGGTCCATCGCCAGGTTGATGCTGGCGTCGCGCTTGCGGCGCACCACGGTGGCCTCCTCATCCATGCCCACCGAGGGACCGCTGGGCACCAGCTCCAGCAGGCCTTCCTGCTGGGCGGCCTGCAGCTCATCGCTCAGCTCCAGCTCGGCCACCGCCGCCGTCACGGCTGCGGTTTCCGCCACGAACTTCACCCGCAGCGGCAGCAGCCGCACCGCCCGCAGGCAGCCCTCCAGGATCGGGCCGGGGGCGTGGTCGCCGCCCATGCCATCCACCGCCACCCAGAGGCGTTCGGCATCGTTGATCGGCGTGCCTTCACTGCCGCTCACGCCGCGCTGCAGGCGGCGCAGGGGATCAAACACCAGCGGTTGCAGCACGGTGTTGGCGGCCCCTGCTGCGGCACCGGCGGCGGAGCCAGCCACCGATCCAGCCATGGAGCCGGCGGCATTGGCCGTGGCGGTGGCTGTGCCCACCAGGCTCGTTACCGCCGCATTGCGGCGGTACCAGATCACCAGGCGACGGATCGCGCGGGGGCGGCCGCGGCGGCTGCCGGTGCCGGAACCTGGTGTGTCAGAGGGTTTCGGGGGCAACGGCGTCAACGATGCGTTGGAACAGATAGCCGGTGCCGCGGGCCGTGAGGATCAGCTCGGGGTTGGCCGGATCGTCTTCCAGTTTGGAGCGCAGCCGGGAGATATGAACATCCACCACCCGGGTGTCCACGTGACGCTCCGGCGTGTAGCCCCACACCTCCTTGAGGATCTCGCCGCGGCTGAAGGGTTCACCGCTGCGGCCCACCAGCAGCTCCAGCAGGCTGAACTCCATGCCGGTGAGGCGGATGCGCTCATCGCCCCGGTACACCTGGCGCTTGTTGGTGTCGATGCGCAGGTCGCCCACCTGGATCACGCCGGAGTTGGGGATGCCGGCCACGCTGTCCTTCTCCACCCGCCGCAGCACGCAGCGGATGCGTGCCTCGAGCTCCTTCGGACTGAAGGGCTTCACCACGTAGTCGTCGGCGCCCAGTTCCAGGCCGGTGATCCGGTCGGCCACGTCCCCCAGGGCGGTGAGCATCACGATCGGCACGTCCGATTCCTTGCGCAGCTCCTGGCACACGCCGTAGCCATCGAGCTTCGGCATCA
>CAJXSQ010000093.1 GCA_913061215.1 uncultured Synechococcus sp.
TCAGATGAAATACATCGTCTGCGCCTGCAGCATGGCATCGCGTTCGTGGAGCAGGTCGGCCAGGCTGATGGCCTGCAGCCGGGCCAGGCGTTGCTCGAGCAGGGAGCTGCTCAGCTGCTCGATCACCTCCCGTTCGGCGCTGCTCGCGCCCGGCGGGCGGTTTTCAGAGGCGCCCTCCAGGCACTGGATCACCTCCAGCAGGCTGATCTCACGGGCGGGCCGGGCCAGCTGGAAGCCACCGCGGGCGCCGCGGATGCTGCGCAGCAGGCCGCCCCGGCGCAGCATCGCCATCATCTGCTCGAGATAGCGCTCGGGGATCGCCTGGCGAGCTGCAATTTCCGCCACCTGCAGGCGTTCCTCGCGGGCCTGCACGCCGGCCAGCTCCAGCAGTGCCAGCAGGCCGTAGGTGGTTTTGGCGCAGAAGCCCAAAGCTGGATGGATCCGTCGTGGTGCAGTGTGGCATCGAAACCACGGCGATTGGGTCAACTTTCTGGGTTGACCGCCGGCCTTTTCGCGTTTTCGATCCGCTGAATCACATGCGCGGCAGTGGATCTGCCGTATCCGTGAAAAATCTGATCGGATTGCCGTTCTATGTTGGCCTGATCCTGCTGCCCCGCCGTGTCGGATCTGCTTGCTGCTCTGCTGCAGCCAGGGGCGCTGATCACCCTTGTGGTGCTGCTGGGCTCGGTGGTGCTGTTCGTGAGCGGCTGGCTGGCCCCGGAGCTCACCGGCCTGCTGGCGGCCGGCACGCTGGTGGCCACAGGGGTGCTGCAGCCCGCGGAGGCCGTGGCGGGCTTCGGCAGTCCGGCGCTGATCACCCTGATGGGGCTGTTTGCCATCTCGGCGGGGCTGTTTCGCAGCGGTGGCCTGGATCGTCTGCGGGCCCTGATCGGCTCGGATGCCGTGCGTTCCCCCAAGCGGATGATCACCCTGATGGTGGTTGCCGTGGCACCGGTTTCGGCTCTGGTGCCCAACACCCCGGTGGTGGCCAGCCTGCTGCCGGTGATCGAGGGCTGGTGTCAGCGTCGCCGCATCGCACCCTCCAAGGTGCTGCTGCCCCTCTCCTTCGCCACCGTGCTGGGCGGCACGATGACGCTGCTCGGCAGCTCGGTGAATCTGCTCGCCAGCGAAGTGAGCAGCAAGCTCGGCTACGGCGCCTTCGGGCTGTTCAGCTTCACGCCCATCGGCCTGGGGGTGTGGCTGGTGGGTGGTGTGCTCATGGTGCTGCTCGCCGATCGCCTGCTGCCCGATCGCGGCAGCGACGACGACGACCTGATCGCTTCCCTGGCCAGCGGTGGCTATCTCACCGAGGTGGAGATTCCAGCCGGTTCCGAGTTGATCGGCCAGTCGCTCCATGCCAGCCGGCTGCAGCGCCGCTTCGATGTGGACGTGCTCGAACTGCATCGGGGCGCGGAGCGCTTCCTGCCACCGCTGGCGGATCGCACCCTGGCGCTGGCGGATCGGCTGCTGCTGCGCTGCAGCCGATCCGATCTGCTCCGCCTGCAGCAGGACCACACCGTGGTGCTGGCCCCCACGCCGGAAGCGCCGATCCGCCCCGATCAGCAGAACAATCAGCGCATGGTGGAGGTGTTGCTGCCCGCTGGCTCCACCCTGGCGGGCGATTGCCTGAGGAACCTGCGTTTCCGCCAGCGCTACAACGTCACGGTGCTGGCCCTGCGCCGCGGCAATGCGGTGCTGCGGGAGCGGCTGGGCCGGGCTCAGCTGCGGGAGGGGGATGTGCTGCTGCTGCAGGGCCCGAAGGACGCCATTCGCGGCCTGCAGGCCAGCAACGATCTGGTGGTGCTGGAGCAGTTGGAGAAGGACCTGCCCACCGTGAGCCGCAAGGGGGTGGCTCTGTTGATCGCCGCCCTGGTGATCCTGCTGCCCTCGTTCAACCTGGTGCCGCTGGTGGCTTCCGTGCTGCTCGGCACCGTGGCGATGGTGGCTGCCGGTTGTCTGCGGGCCGGTGAGCTGCAACGGGCGATTCGCCTGGATGTGATCCTGCTGCTCGGCTCCCTGGCCAGCTTCAGTGTGGCCCTGCAGAAAACCGGCCTGGCTGCGGCCGCGGCGCAGGGGTTGCTGCTGGGCCTGCAGAACTGGCCCGTGTATGCGGCGCTGCTGGTGGTGTTTCTGTTCACCATCGTGCTCACCGAGGTGATGAGCAACGCCGCCACGGTGGCGATGCTGATTCCGATCGCCGGCCAGCTGGCGCAGGGCCTGGGTCAGCCCCCCATGGCCTTCATCTATGCCGTGCTGTTCGGGGCCAGCCAGAGCTTTCTCAGTCCGGTGGGGTATCAGACCAACCTCATGGTGTTCGGCCCTGGCCGTTACCGCTTCCTCGATGTGGCCCGCTACGGCTTCCCGCTCACCCTGGCGATGACGCTGACGGTGCCGTTCCTGATCTGCCGTTGGTTCGGGTTATGACCCCTGCGGCTGGGCAGGCCGATCGAGCAGGATGTGAGACCCCTGCCCCGGCCAAGCCCCTTGCCGCCCGTTTCCCGGCACAAGAGCCTGCTGCGCCTGCTGCGGCAGCGGCTGCTCTGGCTCTGGCATCACGAGGGCAGCCACGGCCAGCGGGCCCGCGGGCTGGCGGCCGGCATCTTCATGGGCTGCTTTCCCTTTTTCGGGTTGCAGACCCTGCTGGGTGTGGCCCTGGCCAGCGTGGTGCGCGGCAATCACATCCTGGCCGCGGCCGGCACCTGGATCAGCAATCCGCTCACCTATGTGCCGCTCTACTGGTTCAACTACCGGGTGGGCAGTGCGCTGCTCGGTGCCGGGCCCTCCTTCCCCAGCCTTGAGCAGCTGCGCCAGGCACCGCTGTGGGATCTGGGCCTGGCGATGACCAGTCGCCTGTTGCTCGGCTCCAGCCTGGTGGGTCTGGTGAGTGCCGTGCTGCTCGGCGGCGCCTACTGGCTCTGGCTGGACCATCACCACCGGCAACGCCGGCGGCAGCATCAGCTTCAGCCCTGAGCAGCGTTGGCATCGTTGGGCAGGCGCTTCCAGCCCGCCAGCACCCCGAGGATGTCGGCCGCGCTCACCAGCCCCACGAAGGCACCGAACTCATCCACCACCACCCGCACGGAGGTGCGATCACCGCGGCGGAAGGTGGTGAGCAGCCGATCGGCCCGGATCATTTCCGGCACGTAGTGCGGCGGATCGCACAGCTCGCACACCAGCCGTTCGCCGCTGCCCTGCAGCAGGGCGCCGAGGGCCTCCTCGCGGCTCTGCACCCCCAGCACCTCGTCCACCTCCTCCCCGAGCACCACCCACCAGGCATCCTCCGGCGCCTGCAGGATCTCCTGGCGCACCGCGTCGAGGCTGGCGGCCCCGGGCAGCGAGGGGGTGGCCACCCGCGACACCATCAGATCCCGGGCTGTGAGGTCGTTGAGGGCGAACACCTTGCCGATCATCGCGGCTTCATCCGCTTCGATCTGGCCCTGCTGGGAGCCGAGGCGGGCCATCAGATGGATCTCGCGCTCGTTGGTGGTGAGGTCTGCTTCGGCGGTGATCGCCGGCATCAGCTTCTCGAGCAGCAGCAGCAGCGGCAGGGTGAGCCGCTCCAGCAGCACCAGCACCCGCGAGGCATTCAGGGCGATCGGCTGGGCGAAGCTGTTGCCGATCGCCTTGGGCAGGATTTCCGCCAGCAGGATCACGGCCACGGTGAAGCCGATGTTGAACAGCAGCAGGCCTGCGGTGCCGCCGGGCATCTGTTCAAAGGTGTGGTCGGCCTGGCTGCCCAGCAGCATCGAGCCGGAGATGTTGAACAGGTTGTTGATCACCACCAGCAG
Source organism: uncultured Synechococcus sp. (assembly GCA_913061215.1). Lineage (GTDB taxonomy): Bacteria > Cyanobacteriota > Cyanobacteriia > PCC-6307 > Cyanobiaceae > Vulcanococcus. The sequence continues at coordinate 3,789 of CAJXSQ010000093.1, forward strand.
CGCCAGGGCACGGCCCGGGCGCGCCTTGATCCGTTCCAGGGCCCTGGATCCCGGCACCCGCTGCTGCACCAGGGTGTGCACCTGAATCGGATTCACCGTGAGCATCGCCGCCTCGGTGCTGGAGGCCAGAGCCGAGCCCACCAGGATCAGCGCTGCCATGGCGAGCAGCACAACGATCGGATTCATCGGCTGGGCGGGGATGCGGGTTGGACCGGACCTTACCTACGGTTTGCGGGATGAACCCCACCACCGGCAATCCCGTTCAGGCGCTCCAGCGCTGGCGGCATCAGCTCACCGTGCCCCAGTTCACGGTGGTGACCGGCCTGCTGGTGATCGTGGTGGGCACCTTCGTGATGGCCTCGCCGCTCTGCTCCCGCGAGACGGTGGGCCTGTGGCAGGCCTTGTTCACGGTGACCTCGGCGATCACGGTGACCGGCCTTTCGGTGATCTCCGTGAGCCGCGATCTCACGCCCTTCGGGCAGGTGGTGCTGGCGGGGCTGATCATCACCGGCGGCCTGGGCCTGATGGCGATCACCACCTTTCTGCAGGGCTTTGTGCAGGGGCGCTCCGGCCTGCGCCACCGCCTCGATAAGGGCCGCGCCCTCGATGAATTCGGGGTGGGGGGGATCGGCCCCACGTTCAACAGCATCCTGATCACGGCCACCTGCGTGATGGCGCTCGGTGCGGTGGTGCTCTACAGCTTTGGTTTCACCGATATCGAGCAGCCGGGCCAGCGCTTCTGGGCGGCGGTGTTCCATGCCATCAGCGCCTACAACAACGCCGGCTTCAGCCTCTGGGACAACAGCCTGATGGACTACCGCGATAACGCGGTGGTGAACGGGGTGATCGCCGCCATGGTGGTGATCGGCGGCATCGGCTGGCGGGTGATCAACGACCTCTGGGCCAATCGGTTGCGCCTGCGCCGGTTGCGCCGCCTCAGCCTGCACACCCGCCTGGTGCTGCGCAGCACCGTGCTGCTGATCGTGCTCGGTGCCATCGGTCTGCTGATCACCGAGCACTTCGGCTACGCCGCGCGGGTGATGGGGGAGTTCAGCGTCTGGCAGAAGCTCCAGATCACGCTGTTTCAGTCGATCACCACCCGCACCGCCGGTTTCAACACCATCCCGCTGGCCACCGAAACGATCACCGATGCGGGCCTGCTGCTGATGCTCCTGCTGATGTTCATCGGCGCCAGCCCCGGCGGCACCGGCGGTGGCATCAAAACCACCACGTTCGCGATCCTGATGGGGGCCACCCGCTCCACCCTCGAGGGCCGCAGCGATGTGCTGATGCACCGCCGGCAGCTGCCGGATGCCACGGTGCTGCGGGCCGTGGGGGTCACCCTGGCCTCGGTGCTGTTCGTGGTGCTGATGGCGCTGCTGCTGGGTATCGGTCCCACCGCCGGCGGCGGCCTGCCGGGTTATCAGTCGTTCAGCTTCCTGGAGAAGCTGTTCACCTGTGTGTCGGCCTTTGCCACCGTGGGTCTCGATCTGGGCGTCACGTCCCATCTCAACCGCTGGGGGCAGCTGGTGCTGATGGTGGGGATGTTCGTGGGCCGGATCGGCATCCTGCTGCTGCTCTCCGCGCTCTATGGCACGCGCCGGCAGGCGCGGGTGGGCTATCCCCGCGAAGATCTCTACGTCTAGAACGGGTGGGCGCGCGGAGGCGACCGTGAATCAGTGGTGGCAGTGGGGTTCCGATGGCGATGGCAGCCGCGGCGGCTTCGCCGTGATCGGCGTGGGCCGCTTCGGCTCCTCGGTGTGCTCTGAGCTGGTGCGCGGTGGCCAGGATGTGCTGGCGATCGATTCCAGCCAGCGGGCGGTGGATGCTCTGCGCCAGCGCGATCCCTCGATCGAATGCCGCGTGGTGGACTGCACCGACGAGGAGGCGGTGCGGGCTGCCGGGGTGCTCGATCTGGAAACGGTGGTGGTGGCGATGAGCGAGCCGATCGAGGCCAGCATCACCGCCACGCTGATCTGCAAGGACGCCGAGGGCACCCGCGTGAAGAAGGTGATCGCCCGCGCCACCAGCGATCTGCACATGAAGATGCTGCAGCGGGTGGGAGCCGATCGCGTGGTGTTTCCCTCGAAGATGATGGGCCAGCGGCTGGGCCTGGAGCTGGTGCGCCCCAACCTGCTGGAGCAGCTGCGGCTTGACGACCGCAGCTGCATCGAGGAGATCAAGGTGCCCGGCGCCTTCGTGGGGCATTCCCTGCGGGATCTCAATCTGCGCAAGCACTACAACGTGAACGTGCTGGCGGCCGGGCCGGTGGGGCATCTCGATGTGAACCCGCCCGCCTCCCATGTGCTGGCCCAGGGGGAGTTGCTGGTGGTGATGGGATCGGAGGAGGCGCTGCGCTCTCTTCCCGGCAGCTGATGCTGCTCCGCTGTGTGGGCTTTCCCACACCGGCGTGTTAACGGCTGTGCCGAAGCCCTTTCCGCTCCCCTCGCCCTGGCGCTAGCGAAGGGAGTGCACGGCAGGAGGCCGGCCATGGCATCAAGCATCGCCACACGTTCGCCGGCCGGGGCCGATCTGCCCCCACCGCTGCGGGAAAGCGGCCAGCGCGAGGTGTTCTGCGGGCTCACCTCGATCGTGTGGCTGCACCGGCGCATGCCGGATGCCTTCTTTCTGGTGGTGGGCTCGCGCACCTGCGCGCACCTGATCCAGAGCGCCGCCGGCGTGATGATCTTTGCCGAACCGCGCTTCGGCACCGCGATCCTGGGTGAGCGGGATCTGGCTGGCCTGGCCGATGCCAACGAGGAGCTCGATCGCCTGGTGGCGCAGCTGCTGGAGCGGCGGCCTGAGATCCGCACCCTGTTCCTGGTGGGCAGCTGCCCCAGCGAGGTGATCAAGCTGGATCTGGCCAAGGCCGCGGAGCGGCTCAACCGCCAGCACGCCGGCCGCGTGATGGTGCTCAACTACAGCGGCAGCGGCATCGAAACCACCTTCACCCAGGGGGAGGACGGTGCCCTGCAGGCCCTGATTCCCCT
>CAJXSQ010000094.1 GCA_913061215.1 uncultured Synechococcus sp.
CGCCTGCTGCTGCGCCGTTGCGGACCGCTCTCCAGCGGCCAGCAGGAGGCCATTGCGGCACTGCCGCTGGAAACCCTGGAGCAGCTGGGCGAGGCCCTGCTCGACTTCAACGGTGCCGACGACCTCAACCGCTGGCTGGCCGCACCGAAGCCCGGCCCGTAGGCTCGGCCCACTGTTGAACCCTGGGCCCGTGCTGGATCAGCGCCTGTTGCGCGATAACCCCGAGCTGATCAGCGAGCAGCTCGGCCGCCGCGGCATGACGCTCGATCTCACGGGCCTGCAGCTGATGGCCCGCCAGGAGCGCGACCTGGAAGAGCAGCGCAGCAACCTGCAGGCCGAAGGCAACCGCATCGGCAAGGAGGTGGGCCTGAAGATCAAGGGGGGCGCCGCCCCCAACAGCCCTGAGGTGCAGGAGCTGCGCAACGAAGGCAACCGCATCAAGCAGCAGGTGGCGGTGCTGGAGGAGGAGGAGAAGGCGCTCGAGGCCAAGCTGCGCGCGCAGCTGCTCACCCTGCCGAACCTGCCCTCGCCCGACGCCCCTGACGGGCGCAGCGAAGACGACAACGTGGAACTCAAGCGCTGGGGCAGTCCGCGCGACAAGGAGGACTGGCTGGAGGAGCACTGGCAGATCGCCGAGCGCCTGGGCCTGTTTGAAACCGAGCGCTCAGTGCGCATCGCCCAGAGCCGCTTCGTGACGCTGATGGGCCAGGGCGCCCGGCTGGAGCGGGCCCTGATCAACTTCATGCTCGACCTGCACGGCGGCAAGGGCTACCGCGAGGTGCTGCCGCCGATCCTGGTGAACAGCGCCAGCCTCACCGGCTCCGGCCAGCTGCCCAAGTTCGCCGAGGAGAGCTTCCGCTGCGCCGACGACGACCTCTGGCTCACACCCACCGCCGAGGTGCCCGTCACCTCGCTGCACCGCGATGAGGTGATCCCGGCCGAGCAGCTGCCGCTGAAATACGTGGCCTACACCCCCTGCTTCCGCCGCGAAGCCGGCAGCTACGGCCGCGACACCCGCGGCCTGATCCGCCTGCACCAGTTCAACAAGGTGGAGCTCTACTGGTTCTGCCACCCCGAGCACTCAGCCGAAGCCCATCAGCAGATCACCGCCGATGCCGAAGCGGTGCTGGAGGCGCTGGAGCTGCCCTACCGCAAGATCGAGCTCTGCACGGGCGATATGGGCTTCTCCGCCGCCCGCACCTACGACCTGGAGGTGTGGCTGCCGGGCGCCGGCGCCTACCGCGAGATCTCCAGCTGCTCGGTGTGCGGCGACTTCCAGGCCCGCCGCTCCGCCATCCGCATGAAGGAGGGCAAGAACACCCGGCTGCTGCACACCCTCAACGGCAGCGGTCTGGCCGTGGGCCGCACGATGGCGGCCCTGCTCGAAAACGGCCAGCAGGTGGACGGCTCCGTGAAACTGCCGGCCGCCCTGGTGCCTTACTTCGGCGCTGAGCAGCTCAGCGCTGCGAGCTGACGCCCCGCGCCCCGGCTCAGCCCACGCCGAGCCCAAGCGCAGCGTCAGCGCGACTGCGCAGGGCCGCCAGGTGATCGGGGTCAGCCCCCAGATCCATCCCCCAGCCGGGGATCAGGGTGCGCAGCTGCTCCGGCCAGCCGCTGCCCGCGAAGCGCTCGGGCCAACAGCGCTGCAGCACCTCCACCATCGTCTGCACGGCGGTGGAGGCGCCGGGTGAGGCGCCCAGCAGCGCCGCCAGGGAGCCATCGGCGCTGCTCACCACCTCGGTGCCCATCTGCAGGCAGCCGCGGCCATCCACCTGCTTGATGATCTGCACCCGTTGGCCGGCCACGGCCAGCTCCCAGTCGTCGCCGCGGGCCTCGGGCAGGAACTGGCGCAGGCTCTCGAGCCGCTGCTCCGGGCTCTGCAGCACCTGCCCCACCAAGTAGCGCACCAGATCGAAATTGCTGGCCCCCACCTGCAGGCTGGGCAGCAGATTGAAGGGCTTCACTGATCCGGCCAGATCCCAGAGCGATCCCTGCTTGAGGAAGCGGGTGCTGAAGCCGGCATAAGGGCCGAACAGCAGGGCGCGCTGGCCCTCGATCCAGCGGGTGTCGAGATGCGGCACCGACATCGGCGGCGCCCCCACCGCCGCCTTGCCGTACACCTTGGCGTTGTGGCCGGCGATCACCTCCGGGTTGCGGCACACCAGCCACTGGCCGCTCACCGGGAAGGCGCCGTACTGGCGTGCCTCAGGGATGCCGGAGCGCTGCAGCAGCGGCAGGGCGCCGCCACCGGCACCGAGGAACACAAACGGCGCCTCAAAGCAGGCCGTGGAGCCATCGGACTGCCGCGCCTCGACTCGCCAGCCGGCACCACCGCGCTCCAGCCCCACCACCTCATGCTGCAGACGCACATCCAGCCCCTCCAGCAACGCTGCCGAGAGGGCGCCGAAATTCACATCGGTGCCGCGGGCCACACGGGTGGCGGCCAGGGGCTGATCGAGCCGGCGGCCGTCCATCACGAGCGGCATCCACTCGCGCAGCTGGGCGCTGTCGCCGCTCCATTGCATGCCGGCGAACTGGGGCGTGGCGTTGAGCGCCTCCCAGCGCCGGCGCAGGAAGGCCACATTCGCCTCCCCCCACACGAAGCTCAGATGGGGCACCGCCCGGATGAAGGCGGCCGGATCCTGCAGCTCACCCCGCTCCACCAGCGAAGCCCAGAACTGCAGGCTCAGTTCAAACGACGCATTGATCGCCAGCGCCTTGCTGATCGGCACCGAGCCGTCCGCCGCCTGGGGGGTGTAGTTGAGCTCGCAGTTGGCCGCATGGCCGGTGCCGGCGTTGTTCAGAGCAGCGCTGCTCTCGGCCGCCAGCGCCGGCAGGCGCTCCAGCACCACCACCTCCAGGGCCGGATCGAGCTGACGCAGCAGCCGCGCCAGGGTGGCGCCCATGATTCCGGCCCCCACCAGCAGGGCATCGCAGCGGTGCGTCATCGGGCCTGGGCGTCCCTCCACAATGGGGACACTTTGCACGTGCGCCGATGGGGGTTCTCACGGCCCTGGCGATCCTGGCCGGCCTGATCGTGGTGCATGAGGCGGGGCATTTCTTCGCCGCCACCTGGCAGGGGATCCGCGTGAGTGGCTTCTCTGTGGGCTTCGGGCCCGTGCTGCTGGAGCGGCAGCGCCGCGGCGTGCAGTTCGCCCTGCGGGCAATCCCCCTGGGGGGCTTCGTGTCGTTCCCCGACGACGACGAGGAGAGCACCATCCCCGCCGACGATCCCAACCTGCTGCGCAACCGCCCGCTCCCCCAGCGGGCGCTGGTGATCGCCGCCGGCGTGCTGGCCAACCTGCTGCTGGCCTGGAGCGTGCTGCTGGCCCAGGGGCTGGTGGTGGGCATCCCCGCCGGTTTCAGCACCACACCGGGGGTGCTCGTGTCCGGCGTGCAGCCCGGCCAGGCCGCAGCGGCGGCCGGTCTGCGGCCGGGGGATCGCATCCTGGCGGTGGACGGCGTGGACCTCGGCGGCGGCCAGAGCGCCGTGGCGGAGTTGGTGGAGCGCGTGAAGAGCGCACCGGATCAAACCCTGCAACTCCAGGCCGAACGGGGCGACAGCCGCGTGAATCTGGCGCTCACCCCCGCCGACCTCAGCGGCATCGGCCGCATCGGCGCCCAACTGCAGCCCAGCGGCACCGAGGCCTTCCGGCGCGCCAAGGGCCCGGGCGAGATCCTGCGCCAGGCCAACCGCGATTTCGCCAGCCTCACCCAGCGCACGGTGGAGGGCTTCATCACCCTCGCCACCCATTTCGGCGAAACAGCCAGCCAGGTGTCCGGCCCGGTGAAGATCGTGGAGATGGGCGCCTCGCTGGCCAGCCAGGGCGGCAGCAGCCTGTTCCTCTACACCGCCCTGATCTCGATCAACCTGGCGGTGCTCAACGCCCTGCCGCTGCCCCTGCTCGATGGCGGCCAGTTCGTGCTGCTGCTGATCGAGGGGCTGCGGGGCAAGCCGCTGCCGGAGCGCTTCCAGCTGGCGTTCATGCAGTCGGGCTTTGTGTTCCTGGTGGGGCTGAGCCTGGTGCTGATCGTGAAGGACACCAGCCAGCTGGCGGCGGTGCAGCAGCTGCTGGGCCGTTGAGGTCACCCCGCGGGGTACGCTGGCTTGTCATTGCCCGTTGAGTCCAGGCCGCATGGCGAAGAAGTCGATGATTGCGCGCGACGTGAAGCGCCAGAAGATGGTGGAGCGCTTCGCGGCCAAGCGCGCCGCTCTGATGGCTGCCTTCGAAGCTGCGGCGGATCCGATGGAGCGCCTGGAGATCCACCGCAAGATCCAGGGCCTGCCCCGCAACAGCGCCAAGGTGCGCCTGCGCAACCGCTGCTGGGCCACCGGCAAGCCCCGCGGTGTGTATCGCGATTTCGGCCTGTGCCGCAACCAGCTGCGCGAGCGCGCCCACAAGGGTGAACTGCCCGGCGTGGTGAAGTCGTCCTGGTGAGTTCGGCCCTCTGAGCCTCTGCTTCACAAGCGCCGCAAGGCGCTTTTTTCGTGCCCGCGGCCGGGATCACACCCGCACGGAACCCGCCCGCCCATTCCAAAGAGATTGCGGGCGTTCCCCCAGCCGTTGAGGGCCGGATGCGAGAATCGCACTTGACAACAAACAAGACATAAGCCCACGTGCAAGGTCACACTCAGTCGATCTCCTTCGATGGTCGGGAGATCCGGCTGACCACCGGCCGCTTCGCTCCCCAGGCGGGCGGTTCTGTGATGGTCGAATGCGGAGATACAGCCGTTCTGGTCACCGCCACCCGCTCCGGCGGCCGTGAAGGCATCGATTTCCTTCCCCTGATCTGCGACTACGAGGAGCGTCTCTACGCCGCCGGTCGCATCCCCGGCAGCTTCATGCGCCGCGAGAGCCGCCCGCCCGAGCGCGCCACCCTGATCGCCCGCCTGATCGACCGGCCGATGCGGCCGCTGTTCCCCAGCTGGCTGCGCGACGACCTGCAGATCGTGGCCACCTGCATGTCGCTGGATGAGCGCGTGCCGCCCGATGTGCTCGCCGTCACCGGCGCCTCCCTCGCCACCCTGCTGGCCAAGATTCCGTTCAACGGCCCGATGGCAGCCGTGCGGGTGGGCCTGCTGGGCGACGACTTCGTGCTCAACCCCAGCTACCGCGAGATCGAGCGCTCCGACCTCGATCTGGTGGTGGCCGGCACGCCCCAGGGCGTGATCATGGTGGAAGCCGGCGCCAACCAGCTGCCCGAGCAGGATGTGATCGAGGCCATCGACTTCGGCTACGAAGCGGTGTGCGAACTGATCAAGGCCCAGCAGGCCCTGCTCAAGGAGCTCGGCATCGAGCAGGTGATCCCCGAGCCGCAGGCCACCGACGACACCCTGCCCAAGTTCCTCGAGAAGGAATGCGCCAAGGGCATCGGCGAGGTGCTCAAGCAGTTCAAGCTCACCAAGGCTGAGCGCGATGAGCAGCTCGATGCGATCAAGGGCCAGGTGGCCGAGAAGATCGACGGTCTGAAGGACGACGACGCCATCAAGCTGGCGGTGAGCAGCAACGGCAAGGCCCTGGGCAACAGCTACAAGGCGCTCACCAAGAAGCTGATGCGCGAGCAGATCGTGAAGGACGGCAAGCGCGTGGACGGCCGCAACCTCGACGAGGTGCGTCCGATCAGCGCCGCCGCCGGCGTGCTGCCCAAGCGTGTGCACGGCTCCGGCCTGTTCCAGCGCGGGCTCACCCAGGTGCTCTCCTGCGCCACCCTCGGCACCCCGAGCGACGCTCAGGAGATGGACGACCTCAACCCGTCCACCGAGAAGACCTACCTGCACCACTACAACTTCCCGCCCTACTCCACCGGCGAAACCAAGCCGATGCGCAGCCCCGGCCGCCGCGAGATCGGCCACGGCGCCCTGGCGGAGCGCGCCCTGATCCCCGTGCTGCCCAGCAAGGAGAGCTTCCCCTACGTGCTGCGGGTGGTGTCGGAGTGCCTGAGCTCCAATGGCTCCACCTCCATGGGTTCGGTGTGCGGCAGCACCCTGGCCCTGATGGATGCCGGCGTGCCCCTGAAGGCCCCCGTGAGCGGCGCCGCCATGGGCCTGATCAAGGAAGGCAAGGAGGTGCGGATCCTCACCGACATCCAGGGCATCGAGGACTTCCTCGGCGACATGGACTTCAAGGTGGCCGGCACCGAGAAGGGCATCACCGCCCTGCAGATGGACATGAAGATCACCGGCCTGGAGGTGAAAACCGTGGCCGAGGCGATCAACCAGGCCCGCCCTGCCCGCCTGCACATCCTCGAGAAGATGCTCGCGGCGATCGAGAAGCCCCGCGAGGTGCTGAGCCCCCACGCGCCGCGCCTGCTCAGCTTCCGCATCGATCCCGAGCTGATCGGCACCGTGATCGGCCCCGGCGGCCGCACGATCAAGGGCATCACCGAGCGCACCAACACCAAGATCGACATCGAGGACGGCGGCATCGTGACGATCGCCAGCCACGACGGTGCCGCGGCTGAGGAAGCCCAGCGCATCATCGAAGGCCTCACCCGCCGCGTGTCGGAAGGCGAGGTGTTCAGCGGTGCGGTGACCCGCGTGATCCCGATCGGCGCCTTCGTGGAAATCCTGCCCGGCAAGGAAGGGATGATCCACATCTCCCAGCTCAGCGAAGCCCGGGTGGAGAAGGTGGAAGACGTGGTGCGCGTGGGCGATCACGTGACCGTGCGCGTGCGCGAGATCGACAACCGCGGCCGCATCAACCTCACCCTGCGCGGCGTGCCCCAGGCCGAAGAACCGGCCCCGGCCACCGTCTGACCCCAGGCGC
>CAJXSQ010000095.1 GCA_913061215.1 uncultured Synechococcus sp.
GATGCCACCGGTCTGGTGATGCTGGGCAGCAAGGCCGAGAGCGATCTCTCGGTGCTCGACAACCCCTCCAACGAAGAGGAGACCGCCCTCTTCAACAGCATCCGCCAGAAGCTCGCCGCCCAGCCCGGCTTCTACTCGCGCATCAAGGCCCAGATCCAGGGCGTCACCGAGGAGACCACCACGGGTGTGGCGCGGTTGTATCAGCTGCAGAAGAGCGGTGAGCTGCCCTTCCCGGCGATCAACGTCAACGACTCGGTGACGAAGAGCAAGTTCGACAACCTCTACGGTTGCCGCGAATCGCTGGTGGACAGCATCAAGCGCGCCACCGATGTGATGGTGGCCGGCAAGGTGGCCCTGGTGCTCGGTTACGGCGATGTGGGCAAGGGTTCGGCCCAGTCGCTGCGCGGCCTCGGTGCCACGGTGATGATCGCCGAGATCGATCCGATCTGCGCCCTGCAGGCCGCCATGGAGGGCTACCGCGTGGTGCGTCTGGAGGACGTGGTGCGCGATGTGGACATCTTCGTGACCGCCACCGGCAACTTCCAGGTGATCCGCCATGAGCACCTGATCCAGATGAAGGATCAGGCGATCGTGTGCAACATCGGCCACTTCGATAACGAGATCGATGTGGCTTCCCTGAAGCAGTACGCCTGGGACAACATCAAGCCCCAGGTGGACCACATCACCCTGCCCAGCGGCAACAAGATCATCCTGCTGGCTGAGGGTCGTCTGGTGAACCTGGGCTGCGCCACCGGCCACCCCAGCTTCGTGATGAGCAACTCCTTCACCAACCAGGTGCTGGCTCAGATCGAGCTGTTCACCAAGGGCAACGAGTACGGCAAGCAGGTGTATGTGCTGCCCAAGCACCTCGATGAGATGGTGGCCCGTCTCCACCTCGAGAAGATCGGCGCCAAGCTCACCGAGCTCACCGCCGAGCAGGCCGCCTACATCAACGTGCCGGTGGAAGGCCCCTACAAGCTCGACCACTACCGCTACTGATCGACCGGCCGCGGCATCCGGCAGGCGCTGGATGCCGCACAATCACCCAACACACGCACAGGTTGGATGGGACTCGCTGAGTTGGTGCAGCAGCTGCCGCAGCTGATCGGTTCGGCGGTGGAAGCCAACCCCTGGATGGGGTATGGCGCCATCTTCGCGGCGATGTTCCTGGAAAACCTGTTTCCGCCCATCCCCTCAGAGCTGATCATGCCTCTGGGGGGTTTTTATGTGCACCAGGGCCAGCTGGCGCTGATCCCGGTGGTGATCGCCGGTCTGCTGGGCACCGTGCTCGGGGCGCTGCCCTGGTACGGCATCGGCCGGGTGATCAACGAGGAGCGGATCGAGCAGTGGCTTGGCCGCCACGGCCGTTGGATCGGCATCAGCCCGCAGGAGTTTCACCGCAGCCGCACCTGGTTCAACCGCTACGGCACGGCGCTGGTGTTCTGGGGCCGGCTGGTGCCCGGCATCCGCACCCTGATCTCGGTGCCCGCCGGCATTGAGCTGATGCCGCTCACGCCCTTCCTGATCTGGACCACCGCGGGCAGCCTGATCTGGACCCTGCTGCTCACCCTGGCCGGCATGGCCCTCGGTGAGGGCTACACGAACGTGGAGGTGTGGATCGACCCGGTGGCCAAGGCGATCAAGGTGCTGCTGGTGCTGTCTGTGGTGGCCGGGGCCGTGTGGCTGGGGCTGCGCTCCTGGAAGAAGCGCAACTCCGGCCACTGAAGCGTCCACACCGTGCCCGGCCACGGAGCTCCGTTCTCAGAACGGCACTTCCTCCTCGCTGGGCTCGCCACCGAAGCCACCACCGCCACCGCCGAAGCTGGAGGCGGCGGCTTCGCTGTCGCGCTTGGAGCCCAGCAGTTCCAGCCGGTCGACGCGGATCACCGGCTTGCTGCGCTCCTCGCCGGTGGTGCGGTCGGTCCAGCGGTCGAGCTTGAAGCTGCCGATGATGCCGAGCAGTGAGCCTTTGCGCACATAGTCGGCGGCCACCTGGGCCTGCTTGCCCCAGATCTCCAGGTTGAACCAGTCGGGTTCGTCGTTGCTGGAGCGGCGGTTCACGGCCATGGTGAGGTTGGCCACCATGCTTCCGGACTCGAAGTAGCGCACTTCGGGATCGCGGCCGGCACGGCCGACGAGGGTGATCGAATTGACGCCCATGGCGTTCTCCTGTTGCTGCGATGGATCAATGATGCAGCCCACTGAGGGGTTGCTTCATCAGGAGAGTTCCACCCTTCGCCCCGGATGTTCCATCGGGCTGCGCCACCTATGATTCGGCCCGCCAGGAGGCTCCCTCAGTGTTCTTCAAACGTTTCCAGCTCTCCCGCGACATCGGCATCGATCTGGGAACGGCCAACACCCTGATGTACATGTCCGGCAAGGGCATCGTGCTGCAGGAGCCCTCGGTGGTGGCCATCGATCTCGAGCGCGGCGTGCCCCTGGCCGTGGGCGATGAGGCCAAGCTGATGCTCGGCCGCACCCCCGGCAACATCCGCGCGGTGCGCCCCCTGCGCGACGGCGTGATCGCCGACTTCGACGCCGCCGAGCAGATGATCAAAACCTTCATTCAGAAGGGCAATGAGGGGCGCGGCATCGTGGCGCCCCGCCTGGTGATCGGTATTCCCAGCGGCGTCACCGGTGTGGAGCGCCGCGCCGTGCGCGAAGCCGGCCTGGCCGGCGCCCGCACCGTGCATCTGATCGATGAGCCCGTGGCGGCGGCCATCGGCGCCGGCCTGCCCGTCACCGATCCGGTGGGCACGATGATCGTGGATATCGGCGGCGGCACCACCGAGGTGGCCGTGCTCTCGCTGGGCGGCACCGTGTTGAGCGAATCGGTGCGCGTGGCCGGCGATGAGCTGAGCGATGCCATCAGCGTGTATCTGAAGAAGGTGCACAACCTGGTGGTGGGTGAGCGCACCGCCGAGGAGATCAAGATCCGCATCGGCTCCGCCTTCCCGGACGACGCCCACGACGAAACCTCGATGGACGTGCGCGGCCTGCACCTGCTCTCCGGCCTGCCCCGCACGATCAACGTGCGCGCCGGCGATGTGCGTGAGGCGATGGCTGAGCCGCTCAACGTGATCGTGGAGGCGGTGAAGCGCACGCTCGAGCGCACCCCGCCCGAACTGGCGGCCGACATCGTGGATCGCGGCATCATGCTGGCCGGCGGTGGCGCCCTGGTGCGTGGCATCAGCGATCTGATCAGCCACGAAACCGGCATCCTGGTGCACGTGGCCGAGGAGCCGCTGCTCTGCGTGGTGAATGGCTGCGGCCGCGTGCTGGAGGACTACAAGCGCCTCGAGCGCGTGCTCGACACGCCTGACTTCAGCCGCGTCGCCGCCTGATCCCGATGCCCGGACGCATCCTGCGCGTCCCCGTGCTGCGCAAGGTGGCCGAGGCCTGGCCCTGGTGGCTGCTGCTGCTGGCCCTGGTGGGGGTGCGGCTGAGCAAGGGGGCCGGCTTCGCTGATGCCTATGCGCTGCTGAGCCGGCCTTTCTGGCCCGGTTCGGCCCAGTCGGAGTGGTTGCGTTCGGCCCAGCAGCTGGAGCAACAGGCCAGCCTGCAGCAGTTGGCCCGCGACAACCAGCGCCTGCGCGGCCTGCTGGCCCTCGATCGCGGCGCCGGTGCGCGCCTGTCGGCCCCGGTGATCTCGCGGGAGGAGGGTGGCTGGTGGCAGCAGCTGGAGCTGGGCAAGGGCAGCCTCGATGGCGTGAAAGCGGGTGATCCGGTGCTGGCGCCCGGCGGTCTGATCGGCCGGGTGAGCAGCGTCACCCCCAGCACCGCCCGCGTGCAGCTGCTCACCGACAGCGGCAGCCGCCTGGGCGTGTGGGTGGCGCGGGTGCAGCGCCACGGCCTGCTGGTGGGCCAGGGCACGGCGCGGCCGCGGCTGCAGTTCCTGGAGAAGGACACGGGCGTGCGCCCCGGCGATGTGATCACCACCTCCCCCGCCAGCACCCTGGTGCCGCCGAATCTGCTGGTGGGCGTGGTGCAGAGCGTGAACGAGAACCTGGCGCCGGCGCCGGATGCGGCAGTGCAGCTCAGTGCCCCCGTGGATGCGGTGGACTGGGTGCAGGTGGTGACCCGCTAGCGATGGGAGTGCTGCATCGCCAGCGTTGGTGCGGCCTCACGGGCCTGGCGGTGCCGCTGCTCACCCTGGCTTCGCCGGCGTTCCTCAAGATCAGCGGTGTGGGCCCCAGCTGGGCTGTGCTCTGGCTGCTGCCCTGGGCCTTGGTGGATGGTCCCGTGTCCGGTGCGATCGCTGGCCTCTGCCTGGGGCTGGTGCTCGATGGTCTGCATCTGGGCCAGGCCAGCGAGGTGCCGGTGCTCGTGCTGCTGGGCTGGTGGTGGGGCCGCATCGGCCGCCGCGGTGTGCCGATCGAGCGCAGTTACAACCTCGGGCTGCTGGCGCTGCTGGGGGCGCTGCTCCTGGGGGCCAGCCTGCTGCTGCAGTTGCTCTGGCGCGGTCAGCTGCCGCTGCTCACGGCCGGGCTGCACACCCTGGTGGCCCAGAGTTTGCTCACCGGCCTGCTGGCGCCGGTGCTCTGCTCGCTGCAGCTGCTGCGCTGGCGCCGGATCGCCGATCTGAGGGGATGATGCGATGACGCGAGCCAGCGCCCGTTGGAGCCGCCGCCGCCTGCTGGGCCGCCTCGCCGCGGCCGGCGGCGGCTCCGCCCTGCTGGCGGCCTGCCGGGGACCGGCGCCGCAACAGGGGGCCGAGCGCACGATCCAGTTCTGGACCCTCGATCTGGCGCCCAAGTTCAACGCTTATCTCCAGGGCGTGATCGCGGCCTGGGAGCAGCAGAACCCCGGCAACCGTGTGGTGTGGACCGATATCCCCTGGGGCTCGGTGGAGCGCAAGCTGCTGGCGGCGGTGTTCGCGCGCACAGCGCCGGATGTGGTGAACCTCAATCCGTTGTTTGCCGCCAACCTGGCCAGCAAAGGCGGCCTACTGCCCTTGGAGGGGGTGCTGCCAGCCGGTGCGCCGCAGGGCTACCTGCCGCTGATCTGGCAGGCGGGCCGCAGCGCCGGACCCGATGGCGCGCTGCAGCAGTTCGCCATCCCCTGGTATCTCACCGCCCGGATCACCCTGGCCAACACGCGGCTGTTGCAGCAGGCGGGCTTCAGCGCGCCGCCGCGCACCTGGGCGGAGGTGCCCGCCTACGCCGAGGCGGTGCGGCGCCGCACCGGCCGCTATGCCCTGTTCGTGACGGCGGTGCCGGACGACTCGGCCGAGCTGCTGGAGAGCCTGGTGCAGATGGGGGTGACGCTGCTCGGACCCGATCAGCGCGCTGCCTTCAACAGCCCGGCCGGCCGCCGTGCCTTCGCCTTCTGGACTGACCTCTACCGCCGCGGCCTGCTGCCGCGGGAGGTGGTGAGCCAGGGCTATCGCCGCGCCATCGAGCTGTATCAGAGCGGTGAGCTGGCCCAGGTGGGCAGCGGCGCCGAATTCCTGCGCAGCATCCAGACCAACGCTCCCCAGATCGCGGCGGTCACGCGCCCCTATCCGCCGCTCACCGGTGCTGATGGTGAAGCCAATGTGGCGGTGATGACCCTGGCGATTCCGCGCCAGAGCCGGGTGGCGGAGCAGGCCGCCAGCTTTGCCCTGTTTCTCACCGATGCGGCCAACCAGCAGCGCTTCGCCGAGCAGGCCCGGGTGCTCCCCTCGTCCACCGGCGCGTTGCAGCAGATTCGCCGCAACCTGGAGGCGGAGCGGCCCGCGGATCAGGCGGAGGCATTGGTGCAGCAGGCCCGCCTGCTCTCGGCAGACACCCTGGGCACAGCGCGGGTGCTGGTGCCCGCCAGCCCCGGCGTGAAGCGGCTGCAGGCGATTGTGTACACGCAGCTGCAGCGGGCGATGCTCGGCCAGATCAGCAGCGATGCAGCCCTTCGGGAGGCGGAGCAACAGTGGAATGCCTATGCCGCCGGGCGCTTTTCCTCCGGCGGATGAATGGCGGATCCAATCCCCCGGAAGAAATCCTTAAGACTTCCTGAGTGGGCCTGTTTCCAGGGGGTTTGGGGCGCGTTCGGTTCATCCTGAGATGTATCGTTGCGCTTCTTCATCGCTTGTAGTGCGTATGGCCCTCGGCGAACAACACCAGCCTGGTGATGTTTCCGGGGGTGCGTCCGGCAGCGATGCGCACCGCGCCACCCTGCTCGTTGTGGACGACGAAGCGGCGGTGCGTCGCGTGCTGGTGATGCGCCTGCAGCTGGCGGGTTACCGGGTGATCTGCGCCGAGGACGGCGAGCAGGCCCTCACCCTGTTCCACCAGGAGCAGCCCGATCTCGTCGTGCTCGACGTGATGCTGCCCAAGCTCGATGGTTTCGCCGTGTGCCGGCGGCTGCGGGCTGAATCCTGTGTGCCGATCATCTTCCTTTCGGCCCTCGATGCCATCGCCGAGCGGGTGGCCGGCCTGGATCTCGGCGCCGACGACTACCTGCCCAAGCCCTTCAGCCCCAAGGAGCTCGAGGCCCGCATCGCCACGATCCTGCGCCGGGTGGGCCGCGGTTCCGCCACGGCCGAGCCCCGCGATGTGGCCCCCGGCCAAGGGGTGCTGCGGGTGGGTGATCTGGTGGTGGACACCAACCGCCGCCAGGTGACCCGTGATGGCGAGCGCATCGGCCTCACCTACACGGAATTCAGCCTGCTGGAGCTGCTCTTCCGCGAGCCCGGCCGCGTGGTGCCCCGCGCCGAGATCCTCGAGCAGCTCTGGGGCTATCCGCCGCGCCGCGC
>CAJXSQ010000096.1 GCA_913061215.1 uncultured Synechococcus sp.
TCGGCCTGGTGGCCTTCGCCGACCCCAGCGGTGAGCTGCGCGGCTGCAACGTGTATGTGGGCGGTGGCATGGGCCGCACCCACAACAAGGAGGAAACCTTCGCCCGCACCGCCGATGCCCTCGGCTATGTGGACGCCGAGCATGTGCTCGATCTGGTGCAGGCGATCCTGGCGCTGCAGCGCGATTACGGCGATCGCGGCAACCGCCGCCACGCCCGCCTGAAGTATCTGCTCCACGACCAGGGCATCGCCTGGTTCAAGCAGGAGCTCAAGGCCAAGTATTTCGCGCATCCGATCAAGGGGATGCGGCTTGAGCCCAAGGCGAAGCTGGAGGACTACCTGGGCTGGCACCGCCAGAGCGCCGGCAAGTGGTTCGTGGGCATCCCGCTGCTCTGCGGGCGCCTCGCCGGAGACCTGAAGCGTGGTTTACGCCAGCTGGTGGAGACCTACCAACTGGAGATCCGCCTCACCCCCAACCAGGACCTGCTGCTCTGCAATATCGGCACCGCCCAGCGCAGCAGCGTGCGCGCCGATCTGGAAGCGATGGGCATCACCACCCCGGAGGCCCCCTCCCTGCTGGCACGCCATGCCATCGCCTGCCCTGCCCTGCCGCTCTGCGGTCTGGCGGTGACGGAAGCGGAGCGGATCCTCCCGGATGTGCTCGATCGCCTCGATGCCCAGCTGCGCCGGCTGGAGATCGAGAAGTCGATGCTCGTGCGCATGACCGGCTGCCCCAATGGCTGCGCCCGGCCCTACATGGCAGAACTGGGGCTGGTGGGCGATGGCGTGAATCAATACCAGCTCTGGCTGGGGGGCACGCCCAACCTCACCCGCCTGGCGGAGCCCTATCTCGAGCGGATGCCGCTGGAGAAGCTGGAGTCCACGATCGAACCGTTGCTGCTGGGCTGGAAGGCGGTGGGCGGCCGGCGCAGCTTCGGCGACTACGTGGCCAAACTCGGCCGCGAGCAGGTGAAGGAACTGCTCAGCTCAGCCGCCTGAGCGGCCATAGATCGCCTGGGCCTGGCCCGAACGCCAGGCCCAGAGCTGATCGCCGTGGCTGAAGTGCCACCACTCGTTCGGATGCTGGGCAAATCCCGCCGCCTGCATCGCTGAACGCAGCAGGTCGCGGTTGGCCTGCCAATGCAGCACCTGGCGCCGCTGCTCCCCTTCGGGCAGGAGCGTGGCCTGCTGGCGGAAATGGTCCGGCTCGGACACCGCACCAATGGCATCGATCTCCGATCCCATCGGCACAGGACAGCCTCTGTGGTCGGCCAGGGTGAGATCCACGGCAGCGCCGGTGCTGTGGGGCGGCGGTGTGGCCGGATCCTCGCTGGGGGGCGCCCAGAAGCGGCCCACCTCCGCCACCACCGCCTCCAATGCGGGGCCGGGCGTGGCTGGATCAAGGCCGCGGGCGGCGCATTCCGCCGCGATGCTGTGCTCCACCATGAAGCGCTGCACCGCCAGCGGCCGCCAGCCATCAAAGATCGCCAGCCGCAGCTGCGGAGCCTCCGCCTGCAGCGCCGCCTGGGCCTGCAGCAGCCGCGCCACCACGCCGCTGCGCAGGCGGAAGGGGCAGTGCCCCGCGCCATAGGGCGCCCCCACCGCCTCATAGGGATGGGGCTGCAGGCGCAGCAGCTCGGGCGGCAAGGCCAGCAGCGGCTCACCGCAGTCGGTGATCGGGATCGGGCTCCAGGGACGCATCGGGATCAGTTGAGGCGCGCCGGCTGAGCCAGGCGCTGACGCTGCTCGCTCAGCACCTGCGCCAGCGGTGCGTGGGCAGACAGGGTGGGATCAGTGTCGGTGATCTGCTGGGCCACCCGCCTGGCTTGCTCCAGAACATCGCCATCGTCGGTGAGGCTGGCGAGGGCCAGATCGGGCAGGCCGCTCTGGCGTGTGCCCAGCACCTGACCCGGCCCGCGCAGGCGCAGATCCATCTCGGCGATCTCGAAGCCATCGGTGGAGTGCACCAGCACCTCCAGGCGCTGCCGCGCCAGGGCATTGCGGCTGTCGTTGATCAGATGGCAGTAGGAGGCGGCGGCACCACGCCCCACCCGGCCGCGCAGCTGGTGCAGCTGCGCCAGCCCGAAGCGATCGGCGTGCTCGATCACCATCACGCTGGCCTCGGGCACATCCACGCCCACCTCCACCACGGTGGTGCTCACCAGCACCTGCGACTCGCCCGCAGCGAAGGCACTGATCGCCGCCTGCTTGTCGGCGCTGGCCATGCGGCCGTGCAGCAGCCCCACCTGCAGATCCGGGAACACGCTCTGGCTGAGCTGCTGGTGCACCTCCACCGCCGAGCGCAGTTCCAGCTTCTCCGATTCCTCCACCAGCGGCAGCACCACGTAGGCGCGCTGCCCCAGGGCCACCTGCTCGCGGATCAGCGCATAGGCCTGATCGCGTTCCGAACCGGCCAGCAGGCTGGTGCGGATGGGGGTGCGGCCCGGCGGCAGTTCATCGATCTGGCTCACCTCCAGATCGCCATGCAGCGAGAGAGCCAGGGTGCGCGGGATGGGCGTGGCCGTCATCGTGAGCAGATGGGGCTGCAGGCCCTTATCAAGCAGGCGATTGCGCTGATGCACCCCGAAGCGGTGCTGCTCATCCACCACCACCAGGCCGAGGCGGGCGAACTGCACCGGATCCTCCAGCAGGGCGTGGGTGCCCACGAGCATCTTCAAGCTGCCATTGGCCAGATCCGCGAGCAGTTCACGGCGGCGGCGTGCCGGCGTGGAGCCGGTGAGCAGGGCGCAGCTCACGTGCAGCTGCGGCAACCACTCGCACAGCTTGCGGTAGTGCTGCTCCGCCAGCACCTCGGTGGGGGCCATCAACGCCCCCTGGCAACCGGCCTCAATGGCGGTGAGCAGGGCGGCGATCGCCACCACGGTTTTGCCGCTGCCCACATCGCCCTGCACCAGCCGCGCCATCGGCTGATCGCGCTGCAGCTCGGCGCGGATCTCAGCCAACACCCGCTGCTGGGCGCCGGTGAGCGGGAAGGGCAGCAGCTCCAGGAAGGCCTCCAGCAGAGCACCACCCGGGCTGTGCAGCGGCGGTGCCGGCCGGCTGGTGAGCTCGCGGCGGCGCTGCAACAAGCCCAGCTGCAGCAGCAGAAACTCATCGAACACCAGGCGGCGACGGGCCGCCGCCAGGCTCTGCTGGTTGCTGGGGGCGTGGATCTGGTGGAGGGCCGTGCCCAGATCCAGCAGCTGCTCCTGCTGCAACAGCGCAGGCGGCAGGTGATCACCCCAGTGGCGCGCCGCTTCGATCACGGGCTTCACCAGGCTGCGCAACCGATCAGCCGTTAACCCCTCGGTGAGGGAATACACCGGCAGCAGGCGGCCGATCTGCTCGCTCTGCACCGGCGCATTGGGGCTGGCCAGCACTTCCATCAGCGGATCCTGAAAGGCTGGCCCGTAGGGCGTTTCCTTCACCAGGCCGCTCACGGCCACCGTGGCACCGGCGGGGAACTGGCGCTGCTGCGCCTTCAGCCAGCCGGGGGAGCTGAAGCGCTTGCCGGCAAAGAATTTGGAGATGCGGATGCGGCCGGTGCAATCGGCGAGCTGCAGCTCGAGGATCGAGAGGTTGGGATTGCGGGGGCTGGTGAAGCTGTGGCTGCGGCGCACCGTGGCCACGATCGTGGCGGTGCGCCCCGGCTCCAGTGCCGCGATGCGCACCAGGTGGGAGTAGTCGAGATAGTCGCGCGGGTAGTGGCGCACCAGATCGCGCGCCTGCCAGAGATCCAGGGCCGCCAGGCGCGTGGCGCTCTTGGGGCCGATGCCGCGGATCTCCGAAAGCGGTGTATCGGGCCTGATCTGACGCGCAGCACCACTGGAGGCGGCTGAGCCCGCGGGTTCCACCAGCCGCAGCCGCGGCGGCGCCGGGGGGCGAACGGGTTCGTGGGCCCGCTGCAACTCATGCAAGGCCTGGCGGGCCCGGCGCACCAGGCTCTGGCGCTGGCCCTGGCTCTGGTCGGGATAGGTGTCGAACTGCCCGGCGAGCTGCTCCAGCAGGTTCTGCTGATGCGGAGGCAGGGGCTGGGGCGGCTGGCGCAGGCTGCGGCTCAGGAAGCTGTGGAACAGCTCGCGCCGACCCTGCAGGTTGGCAAACCCCCGATCAGCCTCCAGCTGCAGGCCCTGCTGCAGGGGCCGTAGCCAGGCCTGCAGGCTCAGGGGGTCGAGCTGAGGGCACTGTCCTGAAACCACTGTTGCTCAGCCTCGAGGGCGCTCAGGCGGCGCTGCCAACGGCGGTAGCGCTTGGCCATTGTGCGCAATGTGCCGCGCCGTTGCTCAAGCCGCTTGCGGCAGGTGCGCAGGCGGGGCTGCTCAAATTCCAGATCCCCGCAGCGCAACAGCAGCGTGAGCACCTCGCTGGGGAGGCCTGGCCCCGGCATCTGATCTGCCGGCAGGGGCAGGCGCAGCAGGTTGGCCGGAGCCGGCAGTGCCTCCACCTGGCCCTCGAGCACGCCATCGAGCAGGTTGATCGGCAGCAATCCCTGGGCCAACCCGATCCGCAGCATCTCCACGTTCACGGCGTGGGAGAGGTTGCGCAGGCGCTGCTGCAGGGCCCGATCGAAGTGGCTCCACCAGCGCAGCTGCAGCACCGGATCGCGCGGCAGGCTGGAGGCGGTGACGCGCGGATCAGGCTCGGCGGGGGGCGTGAGCGCCAGGGACAGAGCCTCGACATCCTGATCGAGCTGCGCAGGATCGGGTTGCGGCGCAGCGTGGTGCTCAGCGGGTTGAGGCGCAGGCAAACCGGGCACACCGCGATCAAACAGATCGGCCGACACCGGCAGATCAAGGCTCAGATGCACCGAAGCGGCTGCGGCGGGTGGCGCTGAAGCGGGTGCTGGGGTGGGCGCTGGGGTTGTGGGCGTTTCCCCTTCAGCCTGCGCGCTGAGCAGAGCATCCAGCAGGCGTTGCTGGCGCTGGGCCTGGCGGCGATGGTCGCGGCGTTGCTGCTGTGCCGCCAGACCCATCAGCTGCTCCACGGTGAGCAGAGTGCCGGCCCGCTGCACCAGTTCCTGCAGCCGGCCCTGGAACGCCTGACGGCGTTCGGCCGGGAGCGCGTTGTAGCGCTCGGGCACCACCTGGGTGACCAGATGAAAACAGGCCTGCTGCACGGCATGCAGCAGGCCTTCACGCAGAACCTGGAGATACAGGGCCAGGTCGCGATAGAGCTCCGGTGCCAGCTCCTCCTGCTGCTGCAGGAGGAGAGTGATCTGGCGCTGGGCCTCGTCGAGCATCAGGCAGCCTGCATGGCCGCCACTTCAGCGGCGAAGTCCATCTTCTCCACCTCAATGCCTTCGCCGAGGTTGAAGCGCACGAAGCGACGCACCTGGATGTTCTCGCCCACCTTGCCGGCCACCTGCTTCACCATCTCCTCAACGGTCATGCCGCTGTCCTTGATGTAGGCCTGATCGAGCAGGGCCATCTCCTTGAGGCGCTTGCCGATACGGCCAGCCACGATCTTCTCCTTCATCTCCTCCTTCTTGCCGGCCAGGTCGTCGCGACCCATCTCGATCTGCTTCTCGCGCTCGGCCACCTCGGCGGGGATGTCGTCGACCTTCACGTAGTCGACACTGGGGCAGGCGGCGATCTGCATCGCCACGTTGCGCACCAGCTCCTGGAAGATCTCACCGCGAGCCACGAAGTCGGTTTCGCAGTTCACTTCCACCAGCACACCCACGCGGGAACCGGTGTGGATGTAGCTGCCGATGGCACCTTCAGCCGCGGTGCGGCCGCTCTTCTTCTCGGCGGAAGCGATGCCCTTCTGGCGCAGCCACTCAACGGCCTTGTCCTTGTCGCCGCCGGTTTCTGCAAGAGCTTTCTTGCAGTCCATCATGCCGGCGCCGGTCACGTCGCGCAGTTCCTTCACGAGCTTGGCGGAGATCTCAGCCATGGGTCTGGGGTAAGGGGAGGGAGAAAGGAGAGAAGGATTGGGGCTCAAACAGGCAGGAGCTCCCCCTCAGGGAAGCTCCGGAGCCACAGGGGGGAGGAGGTCAGGTGCGAGCTTCGCAGGACTCACACCCGAAGAGCTGTCGCTCAGGCTTCCTCGTCGTCGTAACCGCCGCGCTGATCGTTGGCGCCATGGCGGCCTTCATTGATCGCATCGGCGAGGCGGCCAAGCACCAGCTGCACCGAACGCACGGCGTCGTCGTTGCAGGGGATGGGCACGTCGCAGAGGTCGGGATCGCAGTTGGTGTCGAGCATCGACACCAGGGGGATATCGAGCTTGCGAGCCTCGAGCACGGCGTTGGTTTCGCGGCGCTGGTCCACCAGCACCACCACATCGGGCAGGCGGCGCATGTTCTTCAGGCCACCGAGGTACTTCTGCAGGCGCTCCAGTTCACGGCGCAGCACAGCGGCTTCCTTCTTCGGGCGCATGGCGATGGCACCGGAGGACTCCATGCGCTCCAGGTCCTTGAGGCGGTCGATGCGGGCGCGCATCGTGGCCCAGTTGGTGAGCATGCCGCCCAGCCAACGCTGGTTCACATAGGAGGCGCCGCAACGGCTGGCCTCGATGGCGATCACCTCAGAAGCCTGCTTCTTGGTGCCCACGAACAGGAAACGCTTGCCGCTGCGGGCGGCACTGCGCACCCACTTGTAGGCGTTGTTCATGCAGACGGCGGTCTGCACGAGATCGATGATGTGAACACCATTGCGCGCGCAATAGATGTAGCGCGACATCTTGGGGTTCCAACGACGGGTCTGGTGCCCGAAGTGGG